>JBEKOI010000092.1:0-13013 GCA_049521915.1 Acidimicrobiales bacterium
GGTCGCCATTCGAGCACCGTCACGCCGTCGGCATCGGCCACCACCCGGGCGTGCAGGTCGTGGCGGATGTGGTCGATCGCGATATGAACGAGCCCCGGTGGGGCTCCTTCGTAATTGGGGGCGAACACCCACACCACAGACGCGCTCTTGACCGGCTCGGCGTGGAACCAGTCGAAGTAGTAGCAACTCTCCCGTCCACAGAACCGGCCCATGACGGACAACGACGAGATGACCTCGGCGGAGGCCGGCGTCTTGGCCAAGGCTGTTCGGAGACTGGCCGACTGGGTCGGGCTGGCCCGCTCGGCCAGAAACGCCCGCACGTCAGCCGGCGAACGGTCCAGTCCGAAGGCGAGTCCCTGGGCCCCGAGGACAAGGCCGACCAGGCCGACCAGACCCACAACGAGATGGTGAGGGCGCAGCCGCGACGCGACCCACCTCAAAACCATGACCGTTCCCACCAGGACGAAGGGGTAGACAGCGAAGTTTTGGAACCCCTGGTCGATGTAGGCGCGGTTGGAGTTCAACCCATCGGTGAGAATCACGGCGGCTGGGACACCGAACCCCCAAGCAGAGGTCAGTCCGATCACCCCGGCGGGCCGGAGTAGGACCCAGATGTCGGCCGACCGCGACTGGAGCTGGTGGACGATCCGGAGCGGGTGGGTGACAACACCGCCGGCAAGTGCGGCCAGGCCTCCTATGCCGAGAAGCGAGCTCCGACCCGCCAGGTACGCGTAGCCGTTGCTGGACGCTTGGGTGGCATGGAGGAGGTTGACGAGCACCAGCCATGCGATGCCCGTGGTCATGAGGAACAATCCGTGCCGGCGGGTACTCCGGCCAGCGAGGACGGCCGAAAGGCCGAGACCGAACAGACCGAAGGCGGCGACGGAACCGCACAGGAGGACGGCTGCCGCGAACACCCATGCTCGCCGAAAACGCCCGTTCCACAGGTCCCGACCGGCCAGCAGGAGAAAGAGCGTGGCCATCGGTTCGAGATGAAGGTCGAAGGAAGCCGTCTGGTACATGCCCGGCTCGACCACGGTGACAAGAACGACGCCTACAGCGACGATGGACGCCGTCCAGATCGGCGTAGCCGAACGTTCGAGGACGTCGACGATCCAGAGGTAGGCGACCAGGCCTGACCCAGCGATGGATACGTCCTGGACCAGTAGGAGGACGAAGGGTGTGGGAACGACCACGTGGAGGAGGGCCAGCGGCCAGAGGATCAGCTCGAAGTCCGCCTTGATGAAGGGATACCCGTAGACGGTGTTGTAGGGGTCGAGGTGGCCTGTCCCGATCAACGTCCACGCCTGGTTGTAGATGCCGAAGTCCTCGGCGAGGAAGAACCGGTGGAAGTAGGACGCCGAGAGGGCGGCGAGGACCACGAACCAGAGGGTGAAGGCGGCCGAGCCGGCCAACCGGATCGCCCTCCAGTGTCGAGCCCGGCGGCGCGCACCGCCCAGTACGTCAACCCGACTCTGGAGTCGTGAGTCCAGATCCGCATCCGGAGGAGTACGCCCGGAATTCGACCGAGGTGGTGCAATCTCCACTATGCCCGCCATCGCCGTCCGCTCAGTTTCCTCGTTCCCGGCTCGAGCCAGCGCACATGGACATGTTCCCATAGCAGGTCGGACGACTGGCGCCCATGGTCAACGCGCTCGCGATCGGTGGGTGTTGTCGGCACGGGCGGCACGCGGCACGGTGTACTCGGCTCGTGTGGGCCGGGCTGTTACGTGCGCCTCGACTCGAAGGGCTTTGACTGGACGCTCCACGTCTGCATCCCTCGTGCCGTGCACCGGTTCCTGGCCGGCCTGGGAGTGTAACCACCGGCAACTGAGACCGGCATTCCTGCATGAGCGACAACCTGACCCTCCGCATTGATCAGCTCGGTGGGGCTGAATCGCACCCGGTAGCCAACCGGCCACAGGAAGGACACATTCGTCTTCTGGTCGGATGCGGGATTCCCGAGCCATGCGCAGGCACCCAGTCGGGTCAACGCCGCCTGAAACACTCCGGTGTCGAGGGCCAACAAACTTGCTCCGCCGGACTTCCACCCACTGGAGGGAAGGGGGTACACACGCCCGTCTCCCGCCTGCGTGTCGGGCCCAGTGGAAGCGGAACTGCAACCGGCGGCGGCGGTCAAGAGTGCGAGAGAGACCATCGACACCTGTCGGACGAATCGGATGGCCACCAACACAGTCTCCCTCGGATTGGGCCGGCAACGGGGTCAACGCGTCACCGGAGCCGCCGACGGCTCGGTAAGGCAGTCGTTGCCGCGACTAGCCGCCGACCAGTTGGAGCACTGCATTCGTGAGCTGAAACGTGATGCTCGTGCGGATGACCTCCGGGTCACGCGACCGCAGGGGCGTCTGCCCGAAACCACCTCCCCACTCGGACGTGGTCTCGGTGCGCAACCCACCGGCCCGACATCTGGTTGGTCGGTCGAATGATGCTTGAACGGTCCCCCGTATCGTGGTGATCGTCGCCGTCCCACGCTCGACAAGTTCGTCAGCAGCGTCGTAAACCATCTCCTTCAGCCAATCCTCTACGTGGCAGGGCGCATCGTTGGGATCGACAGCAATCGCCTCGATGCGATCATCCGAAACCAGCGAATCGATCGTGGCTGCCGCTCCCCCGACGTAGGTCCAAGCCAGATCGATCCCGCTGGCGACGAACCACGATCGATCGTCGGGCCACCACAAGTTCGGGGTCTGCCCCATATCGGCCAGTGACAGAGAGGCCATGGCTGCTTCAACAGGCCCGGCGTAGAGGAAGTAGTCCCGGTAGGGCAGTTGGACACGAGGGCCGTTGCGGACCCATTCCGGAACGGGATCCGGGAGAGCTTCCGAGCGCTTGTGCGAAGGCACCAGTGGATGGACGTTCTCCCATCCAAAGCCATCCCACAGTCCGAACCAACACCTCTCAGGCGTCGAAGTCCGAGGCCGCAAGAGCTCGGCCAGGACGCCGAGGTCGGGGGCATAGAGCGAGCCCTGGCCCGGTCCTTGTCCTGCCCAGGATGCCGGCGAGGCCGGCGGCACCCTGGGCAGGGCGATGGAATGGAACTGGGCGTCGGGATGGAGAGGTAGTCCGCTCCACGAAGCCACCTCTTTCCATCGAACCAGCTTGTGACCGTGTTCTGGTGTTTCTGCCGGATGCAGGATCCGGGCATACGACTCAAACCCCGAAGGCACGAAAGAGGTCACACTCGTGCCGAAGGCAGTGAGTCGATCAGCTATCCACGCTGCCGGTCCGACGGTGTCGCTCCAGAGGGGTTCTGTCAGCTCGCCCACCAACAGAGCATCTCAGAGAAGCGGGCGGAAGGACGGCGGCTGGATCACCGGTCCGAGAGTGAAACGCCTGCCGGCGGTTTGAAATCCGGATCCGGCTCGAAGAATTGGTGGACGAGGGCTTCCAATCCGACGGCGAACAGCGACCATTCCTGGTCCTTTCCGTCACGCCCGGTCGGTCGGTGCATCCCTTCAAGATCGTCAATGGTGCGCTGACGCAGCGAGCACCCCTCGGAGTATGCGGTGACCGCCATCGTGAACTGCGACATGGTCCAAGGCTGGCGGAGGCGCAGTCCCAGGATCTCCATGAGCGCGGCATAATTCCTGTTCCAGAAATCGACCACCGATTGGTAACCAACCATGAGCGCCGTCTTGATTCGACGCTGCTGCTCCGGCGTCGTGGTGGCGGTCGCCATGGCGATGACGGTGATCCAGAGCGACCAGTTGGTCGACTTGGCGATAGCCGCGCTGCTGGCGTTGCCACCGATCCGGCACACCTCACAAAGCGCCTTTTGGCGTGACTCCGGCGTCGACAGGTCGAGGTGACTCAGTTCGGCCGCGATCGCATCGACCGCTCCCCCAACTTCTGGCCGGGCCTCATCCTGGGCAATGGAGACCAGCACATCGGCCTGGAACTCGGACTGGTTGTCCCACACCCGCCGGATGACCGATGCATTGGTGATACGCACGCCGGTCTTCAGCTCCACCCGTTCGAAGACCCGCTTGAACGTGAGATTGCTCGATCCGGAATCGAGGCCTTCCTCGATCAGGATCTGCCGCCCCTCCTCGAGGAGTGTCCTGCGCAACTCCTCTCTACTCCGTCGCGGCTGACGCGCGGCGGTCACCGGTCTGCACTCCGAATTCTTCCAATCGGATCACCCGCCCGGGTCACGACACCATCATGGGCCGATTTCGAAGATCTGTCGAGGGCGCGACCGGCGAGATCACCCGGAGAGGATGTCGTGCACGGCATCGACGAGAAGATCGCCCAGTTCCTGATTGGACGTCTGCGCGAAAGCGTCACCGGACATGAACAGCCCGGCGAAGACGGCCCCGAACGAGCACGCCATGCGGACCCTGTCCCGGAGGGGCAACCGTGGGTCGGCCAGGATTTGACGGAACTTGTCCTGGATGTCGTCGTGCTCAGCGTCATGTTCCTCTCGGTGCAGTTTCTCGAGGGCGGCCTGGTTCCGCTCGTGCATGAGGAAGATCTTGCGCTGAGCCAACATCTGGCCGACGATGCCGTCGAGCAACTGGCCCCACAACTCGAGAGTCACCGGCTCCTCGGTCATCAAGCTCAGGGCTTCCTTGCCGAAATCGTGGAGACGCAAGTGCAGCGCCATCAGGATGTCGTCCTTGGAGGCGAAGTGGTAGTAGAGCGCCGCCTTGGTGACACCCAATCGTTCGGCTATCTCCCGAAGGGAGGTCCCGTCGAACCCCTTCTCCGTGAACAGGTCGAGGGCCACGTCGAGGATCCGCTCCTTGGTGGAGGCCGCCACACTCGGCCCGTCCTCGGCGCCACCAGCCTCTTCCGCCTCTTTGATCGACTCAACTGATGCGGCGTCGGCCGCGGCTTGCGTCACGATGCACATCCTACAGATTGGGTCAAGGTTCTACTTGACGACAGGTAAGTACTCCCCTTACGATACCGGTTGAGGCACAAGCATACTAACCGGCAGGTAAGGAGCAGACGGATGGCTACTCCCGAGTTGATGATCCAGGCCGAGGGCCTCACCAAGCGCTACGGCCAGACCCAGGCGCTGGCCGGTGTGGATTTCTCTGTGCCCACAGGCACCATCCTGGGGCTGCTCGGCCCCAACGGTGCCGGCAAGACGACTGCGGTGCGGATCCTCACCACCCTGGCCCTTCCGGACACAGGCCGCGGCACGGTGGCCGGGATCGATGTCGTTGCCCACCCCGGAGAGGTGCGGCGCCACATCGGAGTGGCCGCCCAGGACGCCACCTTGGACGGACTCCTGACCGGGCGCCAGAACCTGGTCCTGGTGGGTGAGCTGAGCGACATGGGACGCGCTGCCTCCCGAGCACGAGCCACGGAGCTGCTGGCTGAGTTCGACCTGACAGACGCGGCCGATCGGGTGCTGAAGGGCTATTCGGGCGGCATGCGCCGGCGTTTGGACCTGGCCGCCAGCCTCATGACCCGTCCGCCGGTGTTGTTCCTCGACGAGCCCACGACGGGCCTCGACCCGACGAGCCGTCAGCGGGTGTGGGACGCCATCCGCGTGCTGCTCGACGAGGGCGTCACCGTCCTGTTGACGACCCAGTACCTCGACGAGGCCGATGCCCTGGCCAACCGGATCGTCGTGGTGGACCATGGCCGGGTCATCGCCGATGGAACCCCGATGGAGCTGAAGGAAGCGAGCCGCAGCGCTCGCCTGGAGGTGACACTGGCCACGGCCCACGGTGGCGCCGCATCCGCGCTCGCACCTCTCGTCGCCGGTCAGATCCACGTCAGCGATGACGGGCGGCATCTCAGCGCCGCGGTCGACAGCTCACCCGGGTTGGCCACATCGGTGGTGCGCTCCCTTGACGGGGCGGGTGTACTGGTCGACGACATCGAAGTACGCCAGCCGTCGCTCGACGATGTGTTCTTCTCCCTCACCGGCGGGCACATCGAGGAGGACGAGGACGAGACCCCCGGGCACGAAAGCGCCGAAACGCAGGCGGACCGAGCCAAGCTGGAGGGAGCTACCGCATGACGACAACCACACTCACGCAGACCCAGGTCGGAACGGCTTCCCGCGGCAGATCCGCAGGGGTCGTCTGGGGCCGAGTGCAGGACGTGTGGGCCATGACCCGGCGGAACCTGGTGCATATCTCACGCGAGCCGATGCAGCTGTCGGACGTGACCATCCAGCCCGTCCTGTTCACGGTGCTCTTCGTCTTCATCTTCGGCGGCGGGATCCCCATCCCCGGGGGCGGGAGCTACAAGGACTTCGTCCTGGCCGGACTCCTCGCCCTGAACCTGGTGACATCGACCATGGGCACGGCGGTGGGCTTGAGCACCGACCTCCACGAAGGCATGATCGACCGGTTTCGCACCTTGCCGATGTGGCGGGCGGCCGTGCTGGTGGGACGATCCATCGCCGATCTCATGACCTCCGTGCTCTGCGCGGTCATCGTGGCCCTTACCGGGCTGGCCATCGGGTGGCGAGCGGACGCCAACTTCATGTCGATCATCGGCGGATTCGCCCTGGTGCTCTTCTTCGCCTATTCGCTGTCGTGGATCGCGGCATGCGTCGGCCTGAACAGCAAAAGCCCCGAGTCGGCCGCCTCGTTCGGATTCATTGTGCTGTTCCCCCTGGCCTTCGTGTCCAATGCCCTGGTGCCCACCCAGCACATGCCCGGGTGGTTGCAGGCGGTCGCCGACTGGAATCCGGTGAGCGCAGTGACGGCAGGTGCCCGCAACCTGTGGGGCAACCCGAACCCGTCCGGCACCATTCATGCCTGGCCCATGCAGCACCCGGTCGAGGCCTCCTTGATCTGGTCCGTGGTCATCCTGGCCGCGGCGGCCCCCTTGGCCTCCCACTTCTTCCGGCGACAGACGACCGAGTAGCCGGCAGCGTCCCCGGCGCTCGACGTGAACCCGCTCGGGCCATCGTCTGAACCTGAGCCGGCGAGCCCATTCCGGATCACCATCTGAACGATACGGGGCGCGTGGTCGTACTCCCTTGGGGCAGGGTCGCCGGAGCTTCCCGAGCGCGGCAACGCCGGCCGCCCTCGGGTCCCGGCGGCCGCTCGCGGATCGGGTCGACCTGGATCCACGCCTCGGTCCTCGGACCGTCGTTGTGGGCGCACGTCCCACACCCGCGGTGGCTCCCCGACCGGAGTTGTGGGGGCTCGACCCGGCGTGGAGTTCCACGTAATGTCTGCAGCGACACTGCTCGGCCCGGGCGTGAGTAGCGGGACGCCGGAAAACGGGGGGACCTGGTGAATCTGAACCGACGGCAGTTCTTAGGGGGAGGCCTGGCCGGCGCTTCTGTGGTGCTCGCCGCCTGTGGGAGCCAGTCGTCCACGCCCACCACCACGACATCGACGTCCCCGAAACCGAATGTCATCAGACAGCCGGGTTCGCTCCCCCGGCCCGATCTGGCGGCAGGCACCGATCAGGTTCCAGAGATCGAGCACATCGTGGTGGTGATGATGGAGAACCACTCCTTCGACAACCTCCTGGGTCTCATCGGGAGGGGCGACGGGTTCACCCTCGGACCGGACGGCGCACCCACGGCGAAGAACCCTGACGGGCACGGGAACGATGTCCACGCCTTCCACATGCCCACCGAGTGCCAGACCACCGGAGTCCGAAACGACTGGACGGCGGCCCACGAAGCGTTCGACGGCGGAACCTGCCAGGGGTTCGTCACCAGTTCGACCCCCGAGGCCATGGGCTACTTCACCAAGGACGATCTCCCGTTCACCTGCGGGATGGCCAGTGTCTTCCCCATCGCCGACCGCTACTTCTGCTCCGCCATGGCCCAGACCGATCCCAACCGCCGGTACCTGATCTCCGGCACCTCGCTCGGGCTCATCACCGACGCCTTCCCCCTCACCCTGCCACCCAACGGTGTCATCTACGAGCAGTTCGACAAGCACGGGATCACCTGGAAGGACTATTACTCGAACGCGCCGACCCTCGGGGTGTACCTGCCCTACCTGGGGGCAGACAGTCCCCTGCTCAAGGGGGTGACGAAGATCGATCAGTTCTACGTCGATGCCGCGGCGGGGAACCTCCCGTCGTACTGCCTGGTGGAGCCCGATTACAACCATTCTTCCGAGGAGGATCCCCAGGACATCCAGTTCGGGGACCAGTTCATGGGAAAGGTGGTCAACGCGGTGATGTCCAGCCCCAACTGGCCAAAGACCATGCTGATCTGGACCTACGACGAGCACGGCGGCTACTACGACCACGTACCGCCGCCCGCAGCCATCCCTCCCGACGACATCCCTCCCGATCTGGAGCCGGGAGATCCACCGGGCACGTTCGACCAGTACGGGTTCCGGGTCCCGGCCGGGGTGGTCAGCCCCTACGCCAAGAAGGACTTCGTCTCCCACACCGTCTACGACCACACCTCGATCCTCAAGACGGTCGAGGAGAAGTGGAACCTGCCGGCACTCACCCGCCGCGACGCCAATGCCACCAGCTTGTTCGACATGGTGGACCTACGGTCCAAGCCGGCGTTCTTGGCCCCACCGAAGCTTCCGGCCGCCGCTGACCCGGCGGCCAAGGCGGCGTGCCTCAGCACAGGCCCCGGCATCATTCCGCCGCCGTCTGCAGTGACCACGGCCTGACCACTGTCCGCCGTCCTCGATGACGGGGACCCTCCTTCGCGTCCCTACAGCTCCGCGGCGATCGCCCTCGCCTGTTGCCCGGTGAACGCACCGGAGATCTGAATCCGTCCATCGAAGGAGGTCCAGGTGGTCTGCGTGGGCATGGTGATGGGAGCCGAGATCACCCGGCCATTGAGGTCGATGCCGATGATCTGGTGGAACTGCTGCTTGGTCAATGTGTCCCAGGCCGCGGACCCGGCAGGAGTGAGTATGAGGTCGATCGTCCACTGACCATCGATCATCCGGGCCGAAGCGGACTTGACGCCTCGCTGGGTGAGAGAGGCGGGTCCGAGCACGTAGCGCCCGGAACCCACGGCTGCGACACCGGGCAGGAGTACCACATCGTTTTGACCGGCCCGGCTGGTGGCGGTTGACGGATAGGTGGCGAACTGCGGATCGGCGGGGACATTTCCGTTGCTCGTGTATCCGGTGACGTTGCTGGAGTCCGGCGTCACCTGAAGGTTGGATGTCGTCAACTCGGTAGCGGCCGAACACGCAGGCAACGAACCGGTGGAGGCCACCTGTCCTTCGGCCAACGTCAGCGGCGGTGCGTAGCAGAGCACCGGACGGAAGCTGAGGTTCACTGCCGGGTGCCCCGTCACCCCGGCGGACAGCGGAACGACCACGGGCGTCGGCAGCCCGCCACCGCCTCCACCCGACGTGAGACCAAGCGAAACCACGATGAGCACGAGGAGGACCAAGGTCGTGATTCCCGAGATCAGCCATCTCCGCTTGCGCCGTTGCTTCGCTTCCTGGAAGAGAAGCTGGGCGTCGTCGGTCCGTGGAACCGTCCTCGGTGGGTCCACCACCGTCATCGAGAACCCGACCTCATGGAGAACATAGAACTACTATGCCTAGTACCATGCCCGTTGTCAAGGTCGACCACCCAGACCCGGTGGGTACCGGTCAGGTCGAACCGGTCAGGTCGTGTCCACGATCAACACCGAACAGGGCGCAGCATGGGCAACTGAATTCGGGACGCTTCCGAGGATCCGGCGGCTGCCTTTCATGCCCTTGTTGCCGACAACGATGAGGTCCACGTGTTCCTGTTCGGCAATCCGGACGATCGCCTCGGCCGGGTCACCGGTTGCAGCATGCACGACCACTTCGAGACCGTGCTTTCCGGCCATCGTGGCCAGTTCATTGAGGAGCAGATCGGCCGGATGGGTCGTGATCGAGAGTTGAAGCTCACGGGGCAGGTGCTCTGGGCGCACCGACTTGGGGTCGTAGGCGGTGACGATGTGAAGCTTGCCTCCGGCCAGTTCCGCCACGGCGGCTGCCGCTTCCACCGCCTGGCGTGCGGTTTGGGAGTCATCGGATCCCACGAGTACGGACTCAAACATTGGTGACGGTTCCACGTTGCCGACCTCTCAACGAAATCGCTGGTGCCCACCTGCCCGACAGCTCCACTTGACTGCCGGAATGATAGTTGTGGTGGCAAGTTCGCACCAATACGTGCAGGCCGGACCCCTCGCAGGGCACACGCGACCTCGGCCATCCCGGATTATCTGCGAGTCCTCTTCGTCGTCACTCTGAGGTGCTCGATCTTGAGCCGAAGATCGGCGATCTCCGTCCTGAGCTCGTTCACCAACTGATGATCACTCCCGTCGAGATCCGTGACCTGTTGCGTCAGGGCATCGAGCGCGTCCGCCAACAGGTACACGCCGCGGAGAGCGGCCGCGGCGATGACCCTTGCCTGGCCGGCGGAGTTGGTGGCTTCGGCGTAGTCGGGTTCCAGCTCATCGACAAGGGTGTCGAGATCCCGCCGGATCGTCATGAGTGAATCGTGGGCCACCGGCCAGTGTCCGTCAAATGCAGCCTGGCCGGTAGCCACTTGTCGTGTTGGTGCCACGCCGTTCGGTGGTGATCGGGCCCTCCGCGGATGGCGAGCGGCCTTGATGGATGCGAGTGGGACCTGATCCGATGCAGTGCCATGCGCCTCGATCAGCGGGGAGCGCGACCCGCCAAGAGGGCGAACCCCCGCCAACGCCACAGGCAATCGACCTGGGAGAGTCCGGCTTCCCGCATCCATCGGAGCTGGTCTTCGACGCTGGCCAGTCGATCCTCGGGGTCGTTGTCAGCCCGGCCGATCAGATCCAGGAACTGGCGATGGAGCTCGGGGGTGGCAGAGGCGACGACCTCCAGGTTGGCGAACAGCCCATCAGGACTGAGCTGGCGCGCAATCTCCCCGAACAGGACCTTCTTGCGGCCATCCTCGAGATGGTGGATCGAAAAGCCGGCGATGACCACGTCGAACGTCCCGAGGGGCGTCAGTGGAACATCCAGATTCCACTCTCGAACGACCACCCGTCGGTCTCCGCCAAATCGTCTGCGGGCATGTCCGAGCATGGCTGGCGATGCATCCACTGCCACCACTTCTTCTACGCCGGGGCGCTGGTCGAGCACGAGTGCTGCCAGCCTTCCGTCCCCACATCCGAGGTCGAGGACAGACCGGGGTGAGTCCGGCAACAATGTCGTCAGCACCTCCTCCCCCGCCGCGCGTGGCTCCAGGCCACCGATCCGGGCCAGGTAGCGCGCCACGCTGTCAGGGTCGCTCCAGGTGGCTTTGGGACCGTTCACGGGGTCAGGGCGGGCCGCCACGTCTCCATCCTGGCCGATGGGGCACCCGGGCGCCCGCAGTGACCTGCGCCCCCCCGGAACGTGGCCGGCACCCCCGATGGCCGGTCGGCCGTCAACCGGAGGCAAGGGCCACGGCCACGGCCACGGCCACGGCCTCCGCCGGGTCGTCCATCGGCACGATCCCACCGTCCAGGTGGCCGTCGGGCCGGGTCAGGGACCACGTCCCGATCCCGATCACCGGTGTGCCTGAACGCAACGCCAGGGCTATCTCGGAGAGGGTCCCGTACTCTCCGTCGACTGCGATGACGGCCGACGCGCAACCGACGACAAGCGCATTGCGGGCCTCGCCGATACCGGTCGGGATGACCACGTCGACCCAGGGGTTGGCGGCCGTCGGGTCGCTCCCGGGCAGCAGCCCCACGGTCAGCCCGCCGGCCGACTTGGCGCCACGACAGGCAGCGGCCATGACCCCGCCGAGTCCACCGCAGACCACGATGACCCCCGCACCGGCCAGAGCGAAGCCCACCTTCTCTGCCACCGCGATCTCGGACGCCGGCGGTTCCGTTCCTCCTATGACAGCGATCTGGGTCTGCATGGTAGATCAAGCGTACGTCGCCATCCCCCATCCCGGCCGTGCCGGTCCGGAGGTCGACGAATCCATCCGACGGCAAGACCTACCGCTCGGTGGACTGTTCACGTCGACCACCGCGCACGACGGGAAAGTCGACGACCTTGGCCAGTGTGGGACGGAACAGATCCCGGACCCTCGACCAGGGCGAGGGTCGTGGCGATCTGCCGGTGGACTGCTGATCCGAATTGGTGGCGGCATCGCCAAGCGCCCCCGCCAGCAGACCGATCAAAGCGGGAACCTCGGCAAGGTCGATGGGCGTCGACGCCACGCAGACCCCATCTCGCCAGTGGCTCAGCACCACCTTGTGCTGCTTTGCGTGCTTCGTCACCCGCAACGACGCCCCGTGGCCCCTGCTGTCCGGGATGTTGAGGCGGTTCGGGATTGCACCCACGCCTTCGAGTATGCACCTCCACCCACGGGACTGTCGACCGGTGCGTGCCGGCGCGCACGTCGGTTGCCGACGCGTCGAGGCAGCTCACCCGTCCTGATCGGCCCTGTAGGCCATCACCCACTCGGCCGGGACTGTGTCGGGGATCCCCACAGACGGTTCGATCGGACGGCCCTCGGCAACCCTGTCGCCTTCGGCCTCGGGCTTGATCGCCCGCCAGATGCCATGACCGGCGAGACCGAAAAGCCCACCGAGGAATATCACCAGTCCCGACATGGACAACAGTGTCACCGAAGCTCCTCCGATTCGCTTTCAACCGATCTGGTGGTGACCGGCCCGGCCCGCATTGCCGGCCTCCCCACACGTCCGACGATGACACCCTCACCCACCGGACAGACACCGGGGTCTTACGGTCGCATCACCGGAAGGTCACCCCACGACACCCGAGGATACTCGCTCTCCCATGATTGCGGATGCCTCAACCACCCCCGGCCGGCCGTGTCGAGTCATGCCGACGACCTCGACGGCAACCACCCGACATCGTTGGCCGGTCGCGTCGCTTCCATAACCTACGACGACCCGCAGCCCACGACAGTCGTCAAGGAAGTCCCGTCGAAGCCCCACCCGTCCGGCGGGCGGCAGCCCGAAAAAGCACGACCGCGGCGTCGGGTTCATCGACTGGGTAAGGATGGTCCTGTGGAGTTGTCCGAACCATGGATCGAGGCGCTCGGGCTCGCCTGGGAAGCGATGACGATGGGAACGACCCCGGTGGGCTCCGTCGTGA
>JBEKOI010000093.1:0-12941 GCA_049521915.1 Acidimicrobiales bacterium
GGAAGATCGAGGAGATCGATCTCGATCCGCCCGGGCGGCACGAGGTGTTGGTCAAGTGGGTCGCCGCCGGCCTGTGCCACTCCGACGAGCATCTGCAGTCGAGCGAGATGGGATCGGAGGCGGGCACCGGCGAACCGCCGCGGGCGGGGCTCTTCCCCATGGTGGGTGGCCACGAGGGGGGAGGCATCGTCCTCGAGGTGGGACCGGACGTCACCAGCCTCCAGCCCGGCGACCACGTGGCCGCCAGCTTCTTTCCCATCTGCGGGCGGTGCAAGATGTGCATCACCGGGCACTCCAACCTCTGCGACCTGGGTGCGGCCACCTTCCAGCGCGGCCAGATCTCGGACGGGACCGTGCGCTACCGCCTCGACGGCCAGTCCCTCAACGTGATGTCCAAGCTGGGCACCTTCGCCGAGCACGGCGTGAGCCATGAGGCCTCGCTGGTGGCCGTCGATCCCGACCTCCCGCTCAGCGCGGTGGCCCTGGTCTCGTGCGGGGTGGCCACCGGCTGGGGCTCGGCGGTGTACCGCGCCGAGGTCATGCCCGGCGACACGGTGGTGGTGGTGGGGACCGGCGGGGTCGGCATGAACGCCGTGCAGGGGGCCAGGATGGTCGGGGCGCGCAACATCGTGGCCGTCGACCCGGTGGAGTTCAAGCGGAAGTCGGCCCTCGACTTCGGTGCCACCCATACGGCGGCGTCCATGGACGAGGCACTGCCCGTGGTCACCGAGCTGACCAGAGGGCAGATGGCCGACGCCGTGATCATGGTGCCGGGCGTGATGTACGGGGACCTGATGGCCGGCGCCCTCGCCCTCACCGGCAAGGGCGGGACCTGCGTGGTCACCGCGGTGGCCCCGCAGATCCAGCTGGAGGCCAGTGTGAACCTCTTCGACCTGGCCATGATGCAAAAGGAGATCAAAGGGGTGATCTTCGGCGCGGCCAACCCGCGCTTCGACATCCCCAACCTCTTGGCCCTGTACAAATCCGGTCAGCTGAAGTTGGACGAGCTGATCACCAGGACGTACCCGCTCGAGCAGATCAACCAGGGGTATCGGGACATGCTCGACGGCGTGAACCTTCGAGGCGTGGTCACCTTCGAGTGAACGGGTCGAGCGTGTTTCCCAGGCGACAAAGGAGTCCGACATGCCCATGAGCCTCGACATCGACCCGCTCGACCTGGTCGACCCGGAGCGGTTCGCGCGCCACGGCTATCCGCACGAAGTGTGGACCCGGCTGCGAGTGGAGGCGCCCGTGGCCTACATCGAGCCACCGGGTCACCCGCCCTTCTGGGCCGTCACCAGGCACGCGGACATCGTCCACGTGGCCACCCAGCCCCAGCTCTTCTCGAGCGCTCAGGGGATCACCCTGGACATGGACCTCAGCGGGCTCGATGTGACGCCGGAGATGATCGTCTACCTCGATCCCCCCAAGCACGGCCCCATGCGCCAGGTGGCCAACAAGAAGTTCCTGCGCAGTGCGGTCCGGGCCCGCAGCGAGGAGATCACCCGCATCGCCGCCGATCTGGTCGACCAGGCCGCCACGGGCGGCGAGATCGCCGAATGCGACTTCGTCGACACCTTGGCGGCGCCGTTCCCGGTCGAGGTCATCTCCTGGGTGCTCGGCGTGCCCAAGGCCGACTGGGAGCTCCACTTCCGCTGGACCAACGAGATCATCGGCAAGGACGATCCCGAGTACCGGCTCCCGGGCGAGAGCCCCGAGCAGACCTCCATGCGGGCCCGCGGCGAGCTGCACCGCTACTTCAAGCAGATGGTGGCGGACCGTCGCGAGCATCCGCAGGACGACCTGGTCACGCAGCTGGTGCAGAGCGAGGTCAACGGCCAGCCCCTCACCAGGAGCCAGCTCATCTCGTACTGCGAGCTCCTGGTGGAGGCGGGGAACCAGACCACCCGTGACGCCATCGCCGGCGGCATGCAGGCCTTCTGCGAGTTCCCCGACCAGTGGGAGCAGCTGCGGGCCGACCCCGAGCTCCTGCCCGGCGCGGTCGAGGAGATCCTCCGCTGGGTCACGCCGATCAGCTACTTCGCCCGGACCGCCACCGAGGACTGCGAGCTGCACGGGCAGCAGATCCACGCCGGGGACAAGCTGGCGTTGTACTGGGCATCGGCGAACCGCGACGAGGAGGTGTTCGAGGATCCCTTCGAGTTCCGCATCGACCGTGCACCGGTCCCGACGCTCGTGTTCGGTTTCGGCCCTCACATGTGCATGGGCGCCCACGTGGCCCGGGCCGAGCTGGCCGCCATGTTCGGCCTCCTGGCCACCCGCATGGAGTGGTTCGAGCAGTCGGGACCGGTCGAACGCCTGAACTCGGCTGTCAACGGAGCGATCAAGCACCTGCCGATCCGATACCGCCTCACCTAGCGGTCCGGGTCCGCCGGACGGCGGGCCGGGTGGGGCAGGGGCCCGGGGTGCGAAGAGGAAGGGAACCAGATGGACCAGACGAGCATCTATTCCTGTGACGACCACCTGGACCTGCGCGCCGTCCCGCGCCGGTTGTGGGAGTCGCGGCTGGCGAAGGATCTGGTCGAACGGGGCCCACGGGTCGTGACCGGCGAGGGCGATCCGATGTGGGTGTGCAACGATCGTGTGCTCGGCCGGAGCGGACTGCCGGCGGGGGACAAGCTCCAGGCGCTCAGTGCCGTCAGCCGTGCCGGCCTCGAGGACGACGGCTTCCGGGTCAGCGATCCGAAGCTGAGGTTGGAGGACATGGACCTCGACGGGGTCTGGGCGTCCGTCATCTACGGTCCCATCCCACTGACGCTGTCGATCCCCGAGCCGGACCTGCAGACCGCGTGCTATGCGGCATGGAACGACTGGGCCATCGAGGAGTTCAACGCATTCGCACCGGACCGGCTGTGCGCCCTCCCGTTCCTGCCCAGTCATTCGCCCGGGGCCGCGGTGGCCGAGCTCGAGCGGGTCGCCGGCCTGGGCCACCGCGGGGCGATCATCGACGTGTTCGATTTCGACGCCGGCGATCCGGCCTGGGATCGCCTGTGGGCGGCGGCCGAGCAGACGGGACTGCCGATCAGCTTCCACATCAAAGAGGGTGCATCTGCGAAGCTGCGCTACGAGGTGGGCAAGTGGCAGTCGGCGGCGTTCGCCACCCTCCTCCCCCTGCAACTCGACGAGGCGCTGGCCATCATGGTCTTCTCCGGGGCGCTCGAGCGCCATCCCGGGCTCACGCTGGTGCTGGCCGAGGCCGGGGTCGGTTGGCTGCCGTACTTCCTCGCCCGGATGGACATGGAGTGGGAGAATCTCCGGGACAAGATCGACTATGCGCCGGGTGTCCCACCCAGCGAGCTGTTCAAGAGACAGGTCATCGCCACCTTCGAGGAGGAGGCGCTGGCCTACCAGTACATCCCGCACCTCGGCGCCGACTCGTGCATGTGGGCCGCCGACTTCCCGCACACCGACAGCACGTTCCCCGAGTCGCGGCGGTCGATCGAGGAGACACTGGGCGCGCTCCCCGACGGGGATCGTCGCAAGATCACCGCGCTCAACTGCGCCCGGCTGTACGGATTCGACCATGTCGACTGATGTGGCCGACCCGGCGCCACCGGGAAGCATGTGCGGTTTCGATCACAGTCCCATCGAGTTCATGACCCACCCGGACCATGCAAAGGAGCAGGGGATATGTCGGCTGACCTGGTAATTCGCGGCGGAACGGTGATCGACGGCTCCGGCCGGCCCGGCCGTGTGGCCGACGTGGCCATCACCGGAGGGCTGATCGAGGAGATCGGTCCGAAGCTCGACGGCGCCGTCGAGGTGGATGCATCCGGATGTGCGGTTGCGCCGGGCTTCATCGACATCCACACCCATTTCGACGCACAGGTGTTCTGGGACCCCGAGCTCAAGCCGTCGTCGTACCACGGGGTCACCACGGTGGTGGCGGGCAACTGCGGGTTCTCCATCGCCCCGTGCCGTCCCGAGCACCACGACGTGATCGTGCACACGCTCGAGAACGTCGAGGGCATGGATGCCGCCTCCCTCTCGGCCGGGATCGCCTGGGAATTCGAGACGTTCCCGGACTACCTCGACCTGGTCGGCCGTCGCGGGACGGCCCTCAACTTCACGGCCTACATCGGCCACACGGCGTTGAGGCTCTACGTCATGGGGGACGCGGCCTACGAGCGGGCCGCCACCCCCGAGGAGATCGACCGCATGTGCCAACTCGTCGGTGAGGCGATGGAGGTCGGGGCGGCCGGGTTGTCGACGAGCTTCTCGTTCGCCCATCGCGGTGTGGACGGCAAGCCGGTCCCCAGCCGGTTCGCCGAGATGGACGAGGTCGAGGCCCTGTTCATGGCCGCAGGGAAGGCCGGGAAGGGTGTCGTGCTGACCACGCCGGGGTGGCAGTGCGAGTACCCGGACATCTTCACGTGGCAGCCACGCGTGGGCCGGCCCTTCACCTGCCCGCTGTTCGCCCTGTCAAGCGGGAAGCATCGTGAAGTCGTCCAGATGCACGAGGAGGCACTGGCCCGGGGGGCCAACGTCTGGCCCCAGGTCACGCCGCGCCCGCTGACCATGCAGTTCACCCTGGCCGATGCCTACAACCTCAACGTCGGCGAGGTGTTCGGCGAGCTCATCAAGGTCAGCCCCGGGGTGCGGAAGGCGGCCTTCCGCGACCAGGAGTGGCGCACCCGGGCCTACGAGGACCTCGAGGGCAACGAGGGCGGGATGAAACCCCGGTGGGAGACGTTCGAGGTCTCGGAGTCGGAGCGGTTTCCCGAGCTGCTGGGCCGCCGTGTCACCGATATCGCCCGGGAGCGGGGCGTGAGCCCCCTGGACGTCATGTGCGAACTCTCGTTGGCCGAGGATCTCGCCACCCGGTTCCGTGCCTACATCGCCAATGACGACCGTGAGGAGGTGGGACGCCTGCTCACCGAGGACCATGTGGTGCTGGGTCTCACCGATGCCGGCGCCCACGTGGACCAGCTGTGCGACGCCCCGAGCCCCACGGACCTCCTCGGGACCTGGGTCCGGGACCGGGAGCTCATGCCCCTCGAACGCGCCGTCCGGAAGCTGGCCGGTGAGCCCGCGGATATGTTCGGCTTCGAGGGCCGGGGGTACCTGCGCCCCGGCTACGTCGCCGATGTCTGCGTGTTCGATCCGGCCACGGTGGCCCCCGGGCCGCAGCGCCGCCTACGCGATCTACCGGCCGACGGCGAACGACTGACCAACGAGGAACCGACGGGTGTGCGCCATGTGATGGTGAACGGCACGCTCATCCGGGCCGACGAGCGCCAGCTCGAGCTCGAGCAGCGGCCGGGCATTCGACCCAGGCTGGTCTGAGGGCCACCGGCACGAGGGTCGTCAGCGCGCTCGTCGGAAGAAGCGGCGCAGGTCGTCGACGAACAGCTCGGGCTGTTCCATGGCCGGGAAGTGGCCGCCCCGATCCATGACGGCCCAGTGCACGACGTTGTACTGACGCTCGACCCACGACCGCGGCCAGCGCAGCACCTCTTTGGGATAGCGGGCCACGCCGGTGGGAACGTCGACGAAGGGCGGCGTCCTGGCCGTGCGCTCCTGGTGCTTGGTCTCCCAGTAGAGACGGGCCGAGGATGCACTGGTCTGGGTGACCCAGTACAGCATGACGTTGGTGATGAGCTGATCGCGGGTGAAGCAGTTCTCCGGAACGCCGTCGCAGTCGCTCCAGGTCCGGAACTTCTCCACGATCCAGGCCAGCAGGCCGGCGGGTGAGTCGTTGAGGGCGGCACCGATCGTCTGCGGCTTGGTTCCCTGTTCGTCGGCGTAGCCGGACTCCTCGACGCCGAACTGCTTCATGGACGCCAGGTCTGCCTGCTCCTCCTCGGTCAGCGGCTCCGACGTGTCGGGGGGACGACCGAGGGCCATGTTGAGATGGATGGCGGCGCAGTGCCCGGGATCGAGCCCGGCGATCCGGGTCGTCACCTGGGATCCCCAGTCACCGCCCTGGGCGCCGTAGTGCGTGTAGCCGAGTCGGCCCATGAGCTCGACGAAGGCACCGGCGATGCGCTGCACGTCCCAGCCCCGCGAGCGGGGTGGTTCGGAGAACCCGTAGCCCGGGAGCGAGGGCGCCACCACGTGGAAGGCGTCGCCGGCGTCGCCGCCGTAGGACTCGGGATCGACCAGCCGCGGGATGACGTCGAGGAACTCGACGACGGATCCGGGCCAGCCGTGGGTCAGGAGCAGCGGAAGGGCATCGGGGTGGGGTGATCGGGCGTGGATGAAGTGGATGGCCTGGTCGTCGATGGAGGTCCGGAAGTGGTCGAGCACTTCCAGCCCCGCTTCCTGCCTGCGCCAGTCGAAGCTGTCGCGCCAGTAGGCGACCAGCTCGCGCAGGTAGTCGACGGGAATGCCGTACTCCCAACCGGTGCCTCCGATCTGATCCGGGAAGCGGGTCCGGGCCAGGCGATCGTGCAGGTCTTCGAGGACCGAATCTTCGATCCGGATCCGAAACGGTTCGATGGAGGTGCTCACCGTGCGCTCGTCGTTTCCATGTGGAGGTGTCGTGCCCTTCTCCGTGTGGGTGCGGGATACTCGTTGCAGGTGGGATCAGGCGCGGCCGATGACCTCCTCGCCATAGCGCGTGAGTGCCGGCTCGAGATCGGACCCGAACAGGACCGCGGGGATGAGGATCCGGGTGGCGCCGAGCTCCTGCAGCGCCTCCACCTCGTCCCGGGCCCGCTCGCTGTCGGTTGCGTTGCACTGGACGGTCACCTCGATCGTCGTCGGATCCCTCCCGGCCTCCTCGGCGCTCGTCCGGACCAGGTCGATCAACGGAGGCAGCTCGTCGGGGCTGACGCCGAAGGGAAAGAACCCGTCGCCGATCCGGCCCGCCCGCCGGGCGGCCGCCGGGCTGTGGCCCCCGACGTGCACGGGAATGGAACCGCCGGGGGGCTGCGGGCGCAGGAAGCAGTCGATGAAGTGCACGGTGCTGCCTTCGAAGCCGGCCTGCTCCTCGGACCACAGGGCCCGCATGGCCGCGATGGCCTCCTCGGTTCGCTGCACCCGGCCGGCGAAGGGGACACCCAGCGCCGTGAACTCCTCCTCCAGCCAGCCGATGCCCGCCCCGAGGATCATCCGGCCGCCCGAGAGGTAGTCGAGGGTGGCCAACTCCTTGGCCAACACCAGGGGATTGCGTTGCGGCACGATGAGGATGCCGGTGCCCAAGCGCAGGGTCGAGGTCTGGGCGGCCACGTAGGCCAACCAGATGAGCGGATCGGGGAAGACCGTCCCCTCACCGGACGGGAGGCGGCCCGACGGGTCGTAGGGATAGGTGGACTGGTAACCGGCCGGAACCACCACGTGGTCGACCGTCCAGATGGACTCGAATCCGGCGGCTTCGGCGGCCCGGGCCAGCCGGACCGCCTCGACCGGGTCGACGAAGGATCCGATGTTGGCAAAGGCGACTCCGAAATTCATCTGCTCCACATCGCGCCTCTTCCTGTCCTCCACCGTGCCGTACTCCACCGTGCCCACGGCCCGGCTCAGTACCGGCTCAGCATAGGACACGGCCTCGTCCGGACACGGGCCGCCGTCGACCCGTTCACGGCGCCGGATTCTGCGCCGTGGGCACTGCCGGGGGTCGAGGGCCGGGTGTTACCCTGGATCGATGGTCGAACAACCGGAGAGCCCGGACCCGGGGGGTGTCCGTGTCGCAATCGATCGGGACGCCTGCATGGGTTCGGGGAACTGCGTGTTCTGGGCGCAGGGAGTGTTCGACCTCGACGAAGACGGTGTGGCCGTGGTGGTCGGCGACGTGAACGGTCGGGAGGAAGAGGTGCGAACGGCCGCCTCCAACTGCCCGACGTCGGCCATCCTCTTCGACGTGATGCTGCCGTCGTAGCTTCCCGATCCACCGGCGGGGGTGCACGCCGGGGCGCCCTGTCGCAGGGCGGCAACACAAGATGGGATGTCGTTACAATGACGCCGTCCGGCACGGGAGACAGGGCCGGCTGGACCGGAGGCAGCGCATGGGCACGTACAACCACACGGGGCACGTCGTCACCGACCTCGAGCGATCGAAGCAGTTCTACCAGGAGGTCTTCGGCTTCGAGCTCTGGTACGAGATCACTCCTCCCGACGATCCGACGGCCAAGCTCACCTGCCTCACACCGCCGCTCGGAGTCACCGCCTCGTACCTGACCCTCGATGGTTTCGTCCTCGAGCTGATGCACTATTCCGCCCCCGGCGCCACTGCCCCGTTCCGGCCGCGCACGATGAACGAGCCCGGGCTCACCCACCTGTCCCTCTCGGTCGACGACGTGCGGGCCACCGCGGCGCGGGTCACCGAGTACGGGGGGGAGGTCATCGAGGAGAGCGACGTGGGGGCGGCACTGTTCGTCCGGGATCCCGACGGCCAGTTGCTCGAGCTGCTGCCGGTGTCCTACCGGGGAAGCCTCCCGCCGAAGCCGTAGTCCCGAGCACCGGAGCCGACCCCACCCGCCGGAGCCGTCGTCCCGAGCACCGGAGCCGTACCCACCCGAAACGGGCCTGGCTACGCTGTGCCAGGTGGCAGTGCCGCCACCCGTCGCCGATGTTCGGTGTCGGCGGCGAATCGACGAGGAGACAGCTCAATTGACCTTGACCGATGAGACAGCCGTACCGCTCCGACACGCAGACCGGTTCTTCATCGACGGCGGGTGGGTCACGCCGTCATCCGATGCCACCATCGATGTCATCGACTCGGGCACGGAGCAGGTGTACTTTCGTGTCCCCGAGGCCCGGGCGGCCGACATCGACCGGGCCGTGACGGCGGCCCGACGGGCGTTCGACGAGGGCCCCTGGCCCACGATGACCCACACCGAACGGGCCGGGTTCCTGAGAGGCATCGCCGCCGGCCTGCGGGAGCGGGCCGAGGACATCGGTCAGATCTGGCCCCGCGAGTCCGGCGCCCTCTACGTCATCGCCAAGCACAGCGCCGCCGGTACCGCCGCTGCGTTCGACTACTACGCCGATCTGGCCGAGACCTTCCCGTTCGAGGAGCGGGCCCAGCCCACGATGGGGGAGTTCGGCCTGCTGGTGCGCGAGCCGGTGGGCGTCGTGGGCGCCATCATCCCGTGGAACGCCCCCATGGGCCTCATCACGTACAAGCTGGCGCCGGCCCTCCTGGCCGGGTGCACCGTGGTGCTCAAGTGCTCGCCCGAGGCTCCCGGCGACGCCTATGTGGTGGCCGAGATCGCCGAGGCCATCGGCCTGCCTGCCGGGGTGCTGAATGTCGTCACCGCCGACCGGGAGGTGTCCGAACTGCTGGTCCGCGACCCCCGGGTGGACAAGATCACCTTCACCGGCTCGACCGCCGCCGGCCAGCGGATCGCGTCGATCTGCGGGGAGCGGATCGCCCGGTGCACCCTCGAGTTGGGTGGGAAGTCGGCGGCGCTCATCCTCGACGACATGAACCTGCAGGAGGCTGCGGCCACACTGGCCCGCGCCGAATGCATGCTGTCGGGACAGGTGTGCTCGTCACTGACCCGGATCGTCGTCACCCGCCAGCGGCACGACGAGCTGGTCGAGGCGCTGGCCGGTGCCTTCTCCCAGGTCCGCGTGGGCGACCCGTTCGACCCCGCCACCCAGATGGGTCCGCTCGTCTCCGGCCGCCAGCGCCAACGGGTCGAGGGCTATATCGCAACGGGCCAGGACGAGGGTGCCACGCTGGTGACCGGGGGAGGGCGACCGAAGGATCTCGACCGCGGCTACTACGTGGAACCGACGGTGTTCGCCAATGTGGACAACTCCTCCACCATCGCGCAAGAGGAGATCTTCGGTCCCGTGCTCTCGGTGATCCCGGCCGACGACGAGGAACACCTCGTGTCCACGGCCAACGACACCATCTACGGTCTCAACGCCTCCGTGTTCACCCCCGATGTGGACCGGGCCCGGCAGGTGGCGCGCCGGCTCCGGTCAGGCACCGTCGGCCACAACGCCTTCCGCACCGACTTCGGCATCGCCTTCGGCGGCTTCAAGCAGTCCGGCATCGGCCGGGAGGGGGGGACCGAGGGCCTGTTGCCCTTCCTCGAGACCAAGACGGTGATCCTGGACGGCCCACCCGCCGACTACCGCTGAGCTTCGTCGGCTTCGTCGGCTTCGTCGGCTTCGTCGGCGTCGTCGGCTTCGTCGTTCGGCACCCGGCACTGTGCCGGCCCCGGCGCCGGTGCCCGCCCTGTTGTGGGTGGCCAGCGCTCGTGCTTAGGATCAGCGGGCCATGCCGCCGGCGGGATCACGCCGACCGGCTCCACGTCGTGGGGCAGCCGAACAGGAGGGATGAATGGTGACGGATTCGCCGCACTTCAAGCGGACCGAGCTGTCCCGCGAGGACAGGACGGCCGTCCTCACGCTGGCCAGCGACAAGGTGAACGCGTTGGATCGGGAGGTCCTGGACGAGATCACCGCGTTCGTCGAGTTCTGCCAGCACGACCCGGGCATCGGCGCGCTGGTGCTGACCGGAGCGGGCAACGTCTTTTCGGCCGGGCTCAATGTGAGTGAGATCCTGGCCAACGAGAAGAGCTACACCGACAGCTTGTTGGCATCCCTCGAGGCTGCGCTCGTCGGCCTCTTCCGGTGCCCGCTGCCGACCGTGGCCGCTGTCAACGGGGCGGCCATCGCCGGGGGGTGCCTCCTCGCTTTGGCCTGTGACAAGCGGCTCATGGCCGACGAGGCGCGCATCGGCGTCACCGAGCTCCGGGTCGGCGTGGCCCTTCCCGTGGTGGCGGTCGAGCTGTTGAAGCATGTGTGCGGCACACGTGCCGAGCAGCTGATGTTCGATGCCGGCCTCCTCGACGCCGAGGAGGCCTGCCGGGACGGCTTGGCCCACCAGCACCTGCCGCGATTCGAGCTGCAGGTGGCGGCGATGGCCGCCGCCGAGCAGCTGGCCTCGCTCGATGCCGGTGCCTATGCGTTGGCCAAGTCATCGGTCCGCCGCGCCGCCCTCGCCGCCATGGAGGGGAGCGACCCGGCCGTCGACCGGCAGGTGCTCGAGCACTGGCGGGCCGATGGGACCCGGGCAGATCTCGAGCGCCTGCTGGCCCCGAAGAGCTGAGGCCCGGCCCGACGATCCGGAGGGGCCGGGCCCGGCTTCCTACCGCCAGATGCCAATGACATTCTGATGGACGGACAACGTCATTCTGATAAAGTGCGGTCGAGCGCGGCCCGGTTGCAGCCGCCGGGAGACGAAGGGAGTCCAGCCATGCCGTCACGAAAGGTCGATTTCCCGGTGTTCGACGCCGACAACCACATGTACGAGACGACGGATGCCTTCACCAAGTACCTCCCGACCGAGTACGCCGGCCTGATCAAGTACGTCGAGGTCGACGGCCGGACCAAGATCGCCGTCAACGGCCTGATCAGCGAGTACATCCCCAATCCCACCTTCGCCCGGGTGGCCGCCCCCGGCGCCCAGGAGGAGTACTTCAAGAGCGGCAATCCCGACGGCAAGACCCGGCGCGAAATCCTGGGCCGGGCCATCGACGCCCTGCCCGGCTTCTCCGAACCCGAGCCGCGGTTGCAGCTCATGGACGAACTGGGACTGGACCGGGCCCTCATGTGGCCGACCCTGGCCAGCCTGCTCGAGGAGCGGGTGCGGACCGACCCTCCTGCGGTCCACGCCGTGGTCCATGCCCTCAACCAGTGGATGCACGAGCACTGGACCTTCAACTACGAGAACCGGATGTTCCCGAGTCCCGTCATCCACCTCGGCATCGTCGACCGGGCCATCGAGGAGCTGGAATGGGTGGTGGAGCGCGGTGCCCGGATCGTCCTCATCCGCCCCGCTCCGGCATGGGGATACCGGGGTCCGCGTTCGCCGGCCCTGCCCGAGTTCGACCCGTTCTGGGCGCGGGTGGCCGAAGCCGGCGTCCTGATCGGGATGCACGCCTCCGACAGCGGGTACCAGCGGTACGCCAACGAGTGGGAGGGCAGCCCCACCGGTGAGATGACGCCGTTCAAAGGCGACTCGGGGTTCCGGGCCATCACCGGCCACCAGGGCCGCCCGATCATCGACACGGTCGCCTCCCTGATAGGGCACGGTCTCTGTTCCCGCTTCCCCACCATCAAATTCATCCCGGTGGAGAACGGGAGCAACTGGGTTCGTCCCATGCTCGCCGATTTGGAGCATGCCTGGATCCACTCCCCCAACTCCTTCGACGAGAACCCGGTGGAGGCGTTCAAGCGCAGCATCTACGTCCACCCGTTCCACGAGGAGGACCCGAAGGGTCTGGTCGAGATCCTGGGCGCCGATCGGGTGCTGTTCGGATCCGACTACCCGCACCCCGAGGGCATGGCCGATCCGATCACCTTCGTCGATGATCTCGAGGGCCTGCCCGAAGAGGACGTCAAAAAGGTCATGGGCGGCAACCTGAACCGCTTGATGGGCTTCACCGAGGCCGCCTGACCGCGGCCCGGGGGACGTCGATGGCATGGGAGCCATCGATCGGCTGAGTGCCGTGGGTGGATCGTGCCGCGCTACGGTCGGGCACGAGCGTCGTACCGAGAGCACCGTGCCCGCCGGTGCGCCCAGAGGAGCTCGCGTTCTGCAGGGGGATGCGAGGGAGGAGCCGGCCAGATGGACCTCAACCCGTCAGAGGAACAGCAGCTGCTGATCGAGGCCTTCGGCGCGCTCTACGCCAAGGAATCCCCTCCCGAACGGGTCCGCGCCTCCGAACCGCGGGGCCACGACGCCGACCTGTGGGTGCGCCTGCGGGAGACCGGGGCCATGGAGATGGCCGTCGGCGAGGAGCACGGGGGAGGTGGGGCGTCGCTGTTGGACCTGGCCCTGGTGGCCGAGCAGCACGGTCGGTTCCTCGGATCGGCACCACTGCTGGAGGCGCAGGTGGCGGCCCGGCTGCTGGAACGGGTGGACAACTCGGAGACGAGGTCGATGCTGACCGCGGCACTGGCCGGTGACCGCCTGACCACCCTGGCCCTGCACCCTCCGGCGCACGGCACGCTGA
>JBEKOI010000094.1:0-12940 GCA_049521915.1 Acidimicrobiales bacterium
ACCCTCCCCGCCGGGCTCACCTTCACCGACCAGCACAACGGCACCGCCCTCCTGTCGGGGACCCCGACGGCCACCGGCACCACCACGCTCGACATCACCGCGGCCAACACCATCGCTCCGAACGCCACCCAGAGCCTGTCGGTTGTCGTCGGCCAGGCCCCGACGATCACCAGTGCGGCCACGGCCACGACCACGGTGGGCACCGCCTCCAGTTTCACGGTGACCACCACCGGGTATCCCGCGCCCTCCCTGGGTGAGACCGGGACCCTTCCCAGCGGGGTCACCTTCGTCAACAACGGCAACGGGACGGCCACCCTGGCCGGTACGCCGGCCGCGGCGACCGGGGGCGTCTACCCGATCACCATCACCGCCGTCAACGGAACGGGCACCACGACCCAGAGCTTCTCCCTCACGGTGGACCAGGCGCCGGCCATGACCAGCGCCGCTTCGGCCTCGTTCAACGAGAACACCGCGGGCACCTTTACGGTGACCACCACCGGCTACCCCGCCGCCGTCCTCAGTGAGACCGGCACGCTGCCGACGGGTGTCACTTTCACCGCCGGCGCCGGCGGCACGGCCACCCTGTCCGGCACACCGGCCTTCCTCACCGCCGGTAGCTACCCGATCACCCTCGTGGCCACCAACGCCGCCAGCACCACGGACCAGGCCTTCACGCTGACAGTGAATTCCTCGCCTCCGGTGTTCACGTCGGCGGCTTCGGCCACCTTCAGTGAGAACAACGCCGGTGCCTTCTCGGTGGCGGCCAAGGGGGACACCCCGATCACCTACACCGAGACAGGGGCCCTGCCTTCCGGGGTCACCCTGGCCAGCAACGGCAGCCTGTCGGGCATACCGGCCTTCCTCACCGCCGGCACCTATCCGATCACCGTCACGGCCACCGACGTCCACCATGCCACCACCACGCAGTCCTTCACCTTGAAGGTGGCCACGTCGCCCCCGGTGTTCACGTCGGCGGCGACGACCACCTTCAGTGAGAACAACGCCGGCAGCTTCTCGGTGACGGCCAAGGGGGACACCCCGATCGCCTACACCGAGAAGGGGGCCCTGCCCTCCGGGGTCACCTTGGCCGGCAACGGCACCCTGTCAGGTACACCGGCCTTCCTCACCGCCGGTACCTACCCGATCACCGTCACGGCCACGGATGTCAACCACGCCACCACCACCCAGTCATTCACCTTGAAGGTGACCACGTCGCCCCCGGTGTTCACGTCGGCGGCAACGTCCACCTTCAGTGAGAACAATGCCGGCACCTTCTCGGTGACGGCCAAGGGGGACACCCCGATCGCCTTCACCGAGACGGGGGCCCTGCCTTCGGGGGTCACCCTGGCCGGCAACGGCACCCTGTCGGGCACGCCGGCGTTCCACACCGCCGGGACCTACCCGATCACCGTCACCGTGGTCGACTCCGATGGCGCCACCACCACGCAGGACTTCACCCTGACGGTGACCGCCTCGCCCCCGGTGTTCACCTCGGCCGCTTCGGCCACCTTCGGTGAGAACACCGCCGGCACCTTCTCGGTCGCGGCCACGGGGGACTCGCCCATCGCCTACACCGAGAAGGGGGTCCTGCCCCCCGGTGTCACCCTGGCCGACGGGGTCACCCTGGCCGCCGACGGCACCCTGTCGGGCACACCCGCATTCGGCACCGCCGGGACCTACCCGATCACCATCACCGCCACCGACGCCAACCACGCCACCACCACCCAGACCTTCGCCTTGACGGTGACCGCCTCGCCCCCGGTGTTCACGTCGGCGGTCTCAGCCACCTTGAGTGAGAACCACGCGGGCACATTCAGAATGGCAGCCAGAGGGGACAAGCCGATCGCCTACACCGAGGCCGGGGCCCTGCCCGCCGGAGTCACCCTGGACAGCGACGGTACTCTGTCGGGCACGCCCCAATTCGGCACCGCCGGGACCTACCCGATCACCGTCACCGGCACCGACTTCCACCACGCCACGACGACCCAGGTCTTCACCGTGGACGTCTCCGCCTCCCCTCCGGTGTTCACCTCGGCGGCATCGACCACCTTCATCGCGACCCACGCCGGCACCTTCTCGGTGGTAGCCAGAGGGGACAGGCCGATCGCCTACACCGAGACGGGAGCCCTGCCCTCCGGTGTCACCCTGGACAGCGACGGCACCCTGTCGGGCACGCCCGCCCTCGGTGCCGACGGGAGCTACCCGATCACTGTGACCGGTACCGACATCCACGGCCAGAAGGTCACCCAACGGCTCGATCTCATCGTCGATCAGGCTCCGGCCATCACCAGCCCCGACTCGGCATCGTCCACGGTGGGCACGAGTTTCTCCTTCACCGTGACCACTTCGGGGTACCCGGCGCGCTCACTGGGTGAGACCGGGGCACTCCCCGCCGGCATCAGTTTCGTGGCCGCAAATGGCTCGGCCACCCTGACCGGGACCCCGGCCGCCGGCACCGCCGGGACGTACCCGATCACCCTGACCTCGTCCAATGGCACCAGCCCCGACGCCACCCAGACGTTCACCCTCACCGTGCTCGGCGTACCCGCCTTGACCGGGGGTGGCCATCTGGCGGCCACGCCCGACGGCCTCGGCTACTGGATCGTCGGTCCCACCGGCTCGATCGCCCCCTACGGCTCGGCCGGCAACTACGGATCCATGGCCGGCACGCCGCTCAACGACCCTATCGTCGGCATCGCCAGCACCCCCGACGGGAAGGGCTACTGGATGGTTGCCTCCGACGGTGGTGTGTTCAGCTTCGGTGACGCCCAATTCTACGGATCGACCGGATCGATCACGTTGAACAAGCCCATTGTCGGCATCGCCACCACTCCCGACGGGAAGGGCTACTGGATGGTCGCCTCCGACGGCGGGGTCTTCGCCTTCGGCGACGCCGGGTTCTACGGATCGACCGGATCGATCACCTTGAACAAGCCCGTCGTTGGCATGGCCAGCTCCCCCGACGGGAAGGGCTACTGGATGGTTGCCTCCGACGGCGGCATCTTCGCCTTCGGCGACGCCGGGTTCTACGGATCGGCCGGGGGAATTCAACTCAACCAGCCGATCATGGGCATGACGGCCACACGGAACGGCCAGGGTTACTGGCTCGTGGCCGCGGACGGTGGGATCTTCACCTACGGCGATGCCGGGTTCTACGGTTCGGGCGGCGGCTCCGGTGCCCCTGCGGTGGGGATCATCGCATCGCCGACGGGCCCCGGGTACGCCCTCATCGACGCAGACGGGACTCGTACGGACTTCGGGTTCTGACGGAACGGACTGGAGGGGTCTCGACGCGGACCCGACCGGGCTGCGCTTCCGCTGGGTCACCGTCGGCGCCCCGGGACAGAACGTCGACATCGTCCTGTTCCAGCCGCACGGCGGTCGTTCGCAGGTCGAGGGCGATGCCCTCCTGTCCCTCGTGACCCAGGGCTCGCTGCAGGCTGCGATTTTCCGTACCGACGACCTCGAGGCCACCTTCGAGAAGGTCCGGGCTTCGGACGCCGAGGTGCTCCAGGAACCGGCGTCCCAGCCCTGGGGAGCCCGCGACTGTGCGTTCCGCGACCCGTCGGGCAACCTGGTCCGTATCGCGCAAGCCTGACGTCGATGATCACGCGTGTCGATAGCGAAGAACGGCGACGGGCGTGAGGGCTGCGAGCAGCAACACCGACCATCCGAGGGCGAGCAGGACGTCACTGCTGGAGCCGACGAGCAACGAGCGGACGGCATCGACCATGGGTGTGATCGGTTGGTACTTGGCGAAGGGCTGGAGCCAGCCCGGCATCGTGGCGACCGGAACGTACGTGCTGGAGATGAATGCGAAGACGAATGCCACCATCGACATGCCCTGCGCCGCCTGACTGTTGGGTGCCAGGAGGCCCATGACGATGAAGACGACAGTGAACACCACGCCATAGACGAGACACAAGCCCAGTGCGGCCAATCCCTGCCCAACGCTGCCCTCGAGGCGAAACCCGAAGAGGAACCCGAAAGCAGTGGTGACACAGATGGTCCAGGCGTTCGTGCCCGAATCAGCGATGGTTCGGCCCACTACGATCGCACGGCGGGGTATGGGGAGGGACAGCAACCTGTCGGTGAATCCCTCGGTCCGATCCTCGGCAACGGCGACGGCTATCCCACCTCCGGTAAAGAGGACGATGGTAGCGACGTACCCGGGCACGAGGTAGTAGACGTAGCTGGACGCTCCGGTGGAGACGGCACCACCGAAGACGAATCGGAAGCTGAAGAGAAACAACGCTGACTGGACAATGCCCATGGCGAAGAGCCCGGGCGTCCGGAAGTACTTCCTGAGTGCCCGTCGGGTGACCTCGAGGCTCGCCCTGGCCGTTCCGGGCACCGCCACCGGAGCGGTGATCATCTCCACTTTCGTCCACCCCCCGTCTGATCGGCGCCGACTGTCGTCGGGGTGTCGGCGCGGCCGGCGGTGAGCGACAAGAAGACCTCGTCAAGGGTGGGCCGGCGCAATCCGATCTCGCCCACGGAGATGGACGCCTCGTTGAGCCGCCGGATCACGGTGGCGAACTGATCGGTTCCATGAGCGCTCGAGACCATCGCCCTTCTTCTCGAGTGGTCCAATCTGGGTGGGCTCGCTGTGACCTGTTGGAGGATTCGACCGACATCATCGAGGCGGGACGCCTGGTCGAGAGCGATCTCGATGACCTCCTGGCCGATGCTGGCCTTGAGATCGCTCAACGTGCCCGATGCGATGGTCTTGCCGCGGTCGATCACCACGACCCGGTCGGCCAGCTCGTTGGCCTCCTCCAGGTAGTGGGTGGTCAAGAGGACATCAGTCCCGCCGGCGACGAGGTTCCGCACGGCGCCCCACACTTCGTTGCGGCCTGTCGGATCGAGGCCGGTGGTCGGCTCGTCGAGCAACAGCAGCCGGGGGCTCCCGACCAGGCTGGCCCCGAGGTCCAAACGGCGGCGCTGACCCCCCGAATACGTACTGCAGCGACGGTCGGCCACTTCTGAGAGGCTGAGTTGGTCGATCACGATCGACGCGGCGCGGTTGGCGGCGCGCTTCGGGTGCCCGAAGAGACGGGCCGTCATCACCAGGTTCTCACGGCCGGTCATGGTCGGCTCCACCGCCGCGTACTGGCCTGCGAGGCCGATGCTGCGCCGGACGGCCAACGGATTTCGGACAACATCGATGCCTCGCACCCGCAACGAACCGCCCGTCGGGCCGATGAGGGTGGCGACGGTCCGGACGAACGTGGTCTTGCCTGCGCCGTTCGGTCCGAGGATGGCCAGCACCTCCCCGGGTGGGGCGAGGAGGTCGAGGCCGTCGAGGGCAGCGACCTTCCCGAACCGGACGGTGAGACCGCTGGCCTCGAGGAGGGGTGCATCCGTCACCGTGTTACTCATGACCGACCGTCCCTCCACTGCAGGCGTACTGCGCCATCGCCCCATATTGACTAGTTGCTAACGCACTCATCAATCGGATACTAGTGGCGGGGACGGGGAATGTCTAGCGCGGAAGCAACTAGTACACTCGTTCCAATGGAGTCGAAGTTCCGCGCTTCGCCGCTCGCCCTGGCCGTACTGGGCCTGCTCGAGGTGGGCCCACTGCACCCTTACGGCATCCAGCGCCTGATCAAGCAGTGGGGGAAGGACAGGGTCGTCAACGTGGGGAACCGCGCCAACCTCTACAAGACGATCAAGAGGCTGCACGAGGCCGGGTTGATCGCGGTCCTCCAAACCGAGCGCGACCAGCAGTACCCGGAGCGCACCGTCTACGAGTTGACCGAAGACGGACGGACGAAGTCGAAGGAATGGCTCGTCGGTATGTTGTCGACACCCCGCAACGAGTTCCCCGAGTTCCCGGCAGCGCTCTCGTTTGCCATGCTCCTCGGCCCCGAGGAGACGGTCGCCGTCCTCGAGCGGCGGGCAGAATTGCTGGCAGAGGACGTGGCCACATACGAACATGACGCCGAGACCCACTCGGGCTCCCTGCCGCGGGTGACGCTGCTCGATGACGAGTACCAGCTTGCCGTGGCCACGGCCGAGCTGAACTGGATTCGTGGCGTCATCGAGGATCTGCGTTCCGGACTTCTCACCTGGGGCGACGAACTCGCCAACGCAGCAAGATCCTCTCTGGCCGAGGCGGGTGTGACGAGGGAAGAGCTTGGCGTAGTCCAGTGAAAGCTTGGCGGAGTCCAGTGAAGGGGGACGCGATCGCCTGTCCTCGGTGAAATCGGGTACGTGATCCCAGTCGGTGCCATTCCTGCGGCAATGGAATCGGTCAAGGGTGAGGACGTGATCGGCCGACCCCGCTCCCGGTGGCCCCGGAATTGGTCCACAGCTCCCGTAGCTCGCGGTTGAGCTCAGCGGGCCGCTCGATGGGGAAGAACAGCTTGGCCCCCTCGAGGGTGACGCAGCGCACGGTGCCCGGAATCGTCTCCGCCAGCCATGTGGCCCAGGAGATGTCGAAGAATTCGTCGGCCGTACCCCACACGATGAGGGTCGGAGCGAGCAGTCGGGCCAGGTCGTCGCGGATGGCCACGGTCACCCCGTTGTCCATACCGGCGACGAAGCCCTGGACGGCCTCGGCCCGGGCAGGTGACCCGTCGAAGGGAGCGAAGAACCCACTGACCGTGTCGTCGGGCAGATCGTCAGGGTGCTCGAGCCCGGACGAGAGCGCGGAACGGGCCGCGGCCGGGTCACCGCCGAGCGCCCCGAGCGCGTCGGCCAGCAGGCCGTCCCGCGCCATGTCCCGAATGGGGGCAAAGGCGGCCGGCGGCCAATTGTCGTGGGTATCGCAGTTGGTGAGCGTCAGGGTCCTGACCCGCTCCGGCGCCCTGGCCGCCACCAGCTGGACGATGGCGCCGCCGCTGTCGTTGCCGACAAGGTCGACGGCATCCAGCCCGAGGGAGTCGAGCAGATCGAGGATCATTTCGGCCTGTCGTTCCATGGTCAGCGCTCCGCCAGGCCCGCAGGCGCTCTCCCCGTGGGCCACCAGATCGACAGCCACGCATCGCCGGATGTCTGCCAGGTCTTCGAGCTGGTAGCGCCACAGGTCGGCATTGAGGAAGACGCCATGGACGAACAAGGCCGCCGGACCGCTCCCGGCCTCGAGGAAAGCGATGTCGCCGAACCGGGTCGCCGCCGACCGTCTCCCTGTCGGGGTGGCCGTACTCTCAGTGTTCCAGATACTCATAGTATGTGAGTGTAAGATCGAAGGTCGATGGATGTCAAGAGCCGCCGCGAGGAGTATGCGGAGACCACGCGTGCCGCAATCGTGCAGGCGGCGATCGAGCGATTCGCAGTCAGCGGCTTTGCCAAGACGAGCATCGATGCGGTGGCCGAGTCGGCTCGAGTCACCAAGGGCGCCGTCTACCACCACTTCGAGGACAAGGCTGATCTGTTCGAGGCGGCCTTCGTGGTGATGGAAGAGCGCCTGGCCGCCCGAGTCATCGCCGGCGTGGAAGGGATCGAAGATCCTTGGGAGCTGATGGCCAGAGGAATCGACCTGTTCCTGGCCGAGTGCACCGAAGCCGACTTCCGACAGATCGCCCTCTTGGAGGCTCCCGTGGCCCTGGGTTGGGCTCGGTGGAAGGACATCGAGGAGCACTACTTCCTCGGGATGGTGGCGGCAGCGCTCGACGGACTGGTCCGGGGAGGTCACATCGACATTCCTCCCGGCGATGTCACCGCCAGGATGGTCCTGGCGGCGATGGCCGAAGCCGGCCTGGCCGTCGCCGCCGCCCCCGAACCCGATGTTGAACGCCGGCGGGTCGGTGCTCTGATGATGCGGCTACTGGCTGGCCTCCACTAGAAACGGACCAGGGGGTTGCGCCGACACTCCTCCACAGGCCGGGCCGATGCCGGTTTCATGATGCGCGACCTCCGATTGCGCCAAGGGTCGTGCGGTTCTGGGAGGTGGTTCTCAGAACTCGGAAATTGCCTAATTATCGCCTACAGCCGTTGGTTGGAGAATGTCTCTATCGCCTGCAGCCGATAATTAGCCCAATTCTGGCAGACGAACTACATGCCCGGCACAGACCGCCGAGGAGTCGGGGGCGGACCGGACCAGGGGGTTCCCCGGGCTCGACGAGACGGCCGCTGCGGGCATCCTTGGGGAACGAGACAACCCAGGGAGGTGGCCGTGAGCACGACCGAGGTTCGAAGCAGCAAGGCCGGCAGCGCGACAGACAGCGCAAAGACCGTCGACATGAAGCTGGAAGTGGTGGTCATTCCGGTGTCGGATGTCGACCGAGCGAAGGAGTTCTACGGGAGGCTCGGCTGGAGGCTCGATGCCGACGTCGCCCGGGGCGACGATTTCCGGTTGGTCCAGTTCACACCGGAGGGCTCCGGGTGCTCCATCCAGTTCGGCAAAGGCCTCACGACGGCGGTGCCCGGTTCGGTCCAGAGCCTGTACCTGGTCGTTTCGGACATCGAGGCGGCAAGGCACGCGTTGCTGGCCGACGGTGTCGAGGTCGGCGAGATATTCCACGAGGGAAGTGGAGGCGCGCGTTTCCATCAGGATGCGAGCGGTCAGGTGACCGGGCCTGCGGACAATCGGGGTAGCTACGGCTCGTTCGTCTCGTTCAGCGATCCCGATGGCAACGGCTGGCTGTTCCAGGAGGTGACGAGCCGGCTGCCCGGTCGCATCGACCCGGCTGAGACCTCATTCGCGTCAGCAAGTGATCTGGCCGGCGCGCTGCGGCGGGCATCGGCCGCCCACGGGAAGCACGAGGAGCGGATCGGCGAGGCGGACCCCAATTGGCCGGACTGGTATGCCGAGTTCATGGTGGCGGAGCAGGCGGGCAAGGAACTGCCCCAGTGACCATCTGAGGAGTGCCCGTCACCGAGATGGCGTGGCCGGGGTCAGAGGACCTCGGCGATCATCGTCTCGGAGACGGCCTCCTCCGAGCGGTCGAGGAGATCGGTGTGCTCCTGTGGGGTGTTTCCGGCCTTGAGAATGAGGAGGCCGAGCACGATGCCGGTGAGGACGCTGCCGAGGGCGATGGTGAATGCCAGCCGGTAACCGCCGTCCAGGCCGTGGAGTACAGAAGTGCCGTGGGCAAGCAGGGTGGCGGTGCGGTTGCTGGAGACCGTGCCGAGGATGGCCACCGAGAGTGCCGCCGACACCTGCTGGGAGACATTGACGATTCCTGAGCCGATCCCCGCGTCCTGTGCCGGGACCTTGGCCACCGCCATGGTCAGCAGGGGGGTGAATGCAGTAGCCGCACCCAGGCCGACAAGCAGGACGGCCACGAAGAGATGCGGAAAGTAGGCCGTGTGGACACCCGAGGTGATGAACAGGGTGAGGCCCGCGCTGAGGACTGCGAGCCCCATCAGAGCGGTCCACTTCGGCTGGAGCCTGTTCATGATGCGGGTGGTCAGTCCTGCCGACATGAGGGCCACGGACAGCGTCTGGGGGAGGAAGGCCAAGCCGGTCCGGATCGGGTCGTACCCGAGAACATGCTGGAAGTAGAGGACGCCGATGAAGAAGGTGCTGTACATGCCGACGACCATCAACCCTCGCACCAGGCTCGAGGTGAGCAGGCCCGGGGATCGCATCACGGGCATGGGCATCATCGGCGTGGCCAGCCGGCTCTCGAGAAGGAAGAATGCTGCGAGGACCACGATGGCGGCCGCACCGAAGCCCAAGGTGTGGGTCGAGTTCCAGCCGTACTGGCTCGAGCTCACGATGGCGTAGACGGCCAGCATCAGCCCGGCCGTGCTGAGCACGGCGCCGGCGACGTCCAGTCCGGCCCGGAATCCCAGGCCGGTGTTCTCCTCGATGAGGGCCGCCCCGGCGACGAAGGTGGCGATGCCGATCGGGATGTTGATGAAGAAGATCCAGTGCCAGCTGAGCGCCTGGGTCACATATCCGCCGACCAGGAGTCCCAGTGACCCGCCCCCGACGGCGACGATGATGTACGAGCTCATGGCCTTGGCCCGCTCACGGGGGACGGGGAAATCGGCCACGATGATGGCCAGGATGACCGAGGACGACAGGGCTGCGCCCAGCCCTTGGACGAACCGGGCCGAGATGAGCAGGATCTGGCTGTCGGCGGCGCCGCAAGCGATCGAGGCCGAGGTGAACAAGGCCACGCCGACCAGAAACACCTTCTTGCGGCCGATGAGGTCGCCGAGCCGACCGGCCAGCAGGAGCGTGCCGGCGAAGGTGATCAGGTAGGCATCGATCACCCAGGCCAGGGAGGCCTGCGAAAAGTGCAGGTCGCGCTGGATGGTCGGCAACGCCACGTTGACGATCGTCTGGTCGAGGATGTTCATCAACATCGCAAAGCAGACGACGATGAGGGCGATCCAGCGGCGTCGGCCGTGTACGAAGGATGCGAGAGACGGGGGGATGGCGGACTCCTTGGTCATGGCAGGATTCAGGTTCCCCAGGTATTGATAGTCACTAACTTAGTGAGTGTCAAGCCGACAGGATAGTCGCTCGATCGGCTATAATCCCGCACATGGCAACGACGACGACGCCTGGAGTGACGGTGTTGTTGACCCAACTGTCGCGAGTCGTCTACCGCCGCACCTCTGAAGACCTCCTCGGGATGCGGTTGAAGGAGTTCGTCATGCTCGCCCACCTTCGCGAGCACAGTCCGATCCCGCAACAGGACCTCGGTGAGACGCTGTGTATCGACGCCAACAACCTCGTGCTCCTGCTCAACGAGCTCGAGTCGAGGGGGTTTGCCTACCGGCGTCGGGATCCGGCCGATCGACGCCGACACCTGGTTGAGATCACCGACGAGGGTTTGGGCGCGTTCGAGAATGCCGAACGCGGAATCGAAAGCGTGGAGGACGACGTGCTCGGATCATTGACCGGCCGGGAGCGAGTTGAGCTTCAGGGGTTGTTGACCAAGGCACTCGAAGGAGCGCCCGGGGTGGGGTAGTCGGTGGTCGGTCGACGGACGGACCATTCTGGCGCCGCTAGATTCTGTGCATGGGCGCGGTTGGTGGCGAAGACGAATTCCCGGCCTTCGCCTGGGCGGTCGGCGAAGAAGGATCCGATCCTCTGGTATTGGCCGATGGTGTCCCGTACCGACACGATCAGTTCGCTCAAAGTGATCACTACTCCCATGTCGACGAAGACCTCGGTTCGATTGCCGCGCTCGGCGTCAAGATCGTCCGATATGGCGCCCCCTGGCGTCTGACCGAGCCGGAGCCGGGCCAGTACGACTGGTCGCTCTGGGATCGGGCGCTGGCCGGATGCGCGGAGTACGGCCTGGAGCCGATCGTCGACATGTTGCACTTCGGGCTCCCGGACTTCTTCGAAGGGTTCGCTGACCCGCGATGGGTGGACTCGTTCTGTCGCTACGTCGAGGCGTTTCTGAACCGTTACCGGCAGCCGCGATGGTTCACACCGATCAATGAACCGGGCGTCACGGCGATGATGTCGGGTTGTCTGGGGATGTGGAACGACCGGCTGGCGTCGGGGCCCGACTACGTCCGGACCCTGGCCAACGTGGTGCTGGCCAACTTGGAGGCGCTGGCGCGGATCCGCGGTGATCGTGGTGGCTGGTGGATCGGAGCCGAGGCGTTTCAGGTTCCGGTGGCGGTCAACCATCAGGCCGAAGCCGACGTCCAGTCGTTACGGGCATGGTTCTGGTTGGTCTGGGACCTGCACTTCGGAAGGGACCCTCTTCCCGAGGCAGCCCATCACCTCGATCCGGTGGACGACGCCCTGCTCGACCGCATCCGCGGCCTGGCGGTGACCGACCAGGTCATCGCCGGGCTCGACTTCTACCCGACTTCGGTCGAGCCGTGGGGGGCGGAGGCCCCCGGGTGGTCGGTCGACGACCGAGTGGCCTTTGCCGCGGAAGAGTTCCGTCGATGGCACGAGCGATATGACGTCCCCTTCTGGGTGGCGGAGACCTCCAACCTGTCCCTCGGCGTCAACGACCAGATTCCGTGGTTGCTCTCACTCACCGGCGCACTCCGCCGACTGCGTGACGAGGGCCTTCCGGTACGCGGCCTCTGTTGGTACAGCCGCGGAGACCAATTCGATTGGCAGACCAACCTGATGGACCCGACAGGGGCGGTGACCGAGGTCGGTCTCTTCGACGTTCACCGTCAGGCCAGGCCCGTTGCCGCCACCTTCGCTCAACTTGTCTCGCAGGGTATCTGAGGCTCACGCCGGCCATCGGCGGGAGGATTAGCGTTGCCACCGTGGACAGGAGACTCTTCCTCAAGTTGCTGGGGGTGGGCACCGGGTCAGCGGCCTTGGCCTCGTGCGCCAACGACTCCCAGCCGTCGACCGCGGGGCAGACTGCGGCGGGGAGTGCCGCGGCCGAAGAGGCGCTCTCGGAGTTCACGGCTAACCCGCCCTTCTCGTTCAATTACGCCGGCCAATCGTCGGCGAGCCTCCTACGACAGTGGCCGGTGGCCCGGCACACCATCAGTTCGTCGCCGGGTCGCGCCGAAGAACTGATCACCTGGCGGGCGCCGTCCGGAGAGCTTCAGGTACGGGCGACCGTCGTTGTCTATGAAGCCTTCGGTGCCATCGAATGGACCCTGTCCTTCTCCAACCCGTCATCCGGATCCTCGCAGCGGTTGGATACGGTGCTGGCCGCCGACACCATCCTCAGCGGGTCGCCCACGGCACCGTATGTCCTTCACCATTTCAACGGCAGCGCCCAGCAAGCCCATGACTACGCACCACGGACGTCGCCCTTGGGACCGGGTGAGAAGCAACTCCTCTTCCCGGTGGGCGGCCGGCCGTCGAACGGCACGTGGCCCTATTTCAATGTCTCCTGGGGCGACCGGGGTGTCATGGCCGCGGTCGGTTGGCCGGGGCAATGGACGACCCAGCTGCTGGTCGACGAGCAAGCAGGCCTGCGTCTCAAAGCCGGGATGACGTCTGCCGATCCGATGCTCAACGCCTACGAAGACATCGCCGACGCCATGCTGCTCGACACCTATCTGGAAGCAGGCGAGGAGGTGCGTGCCCCCCTCA
>JBEKOI010000095.1:0-12868 GCA_049521915.1 Acidimicrobiales bacterium
TCCCGACGACGAGGACCACCATCACCGCGATGCCGATGGTGACTTCGGAGTACGACCCGTGGGCGACGGCCGCAGCGATGTAACTGCCCATGCCGGGCAGGGCGGCGGAGACCCCCTTTCCCTTGATGAAGACGGTGACGGCCTCCGACGCGGTCAGGAAGAACCATCCGCCACCCATCGACATCATCATGTTCCAGACCAGTCCGATCATCGAGCTCGGCACGTCGAGCTTCCAGAAGCGCTGCCACTTGGTCAGGCGGTACATCCTCGCCGCCTCGTCGAGCTCGGTGGGTTGGCTGATGAGCGAGTGGTAGAAGCTGAAGGTCATGTTCCATGCCTGCGAGGTGAAGATCACGAAGATCGAGGCCAGCTCCAGTCCCAACAGGTTGTTGGGGAAGAGCGTGATGAAAAAGGTCAGGGCGATGGGGAGAAAGACCAGGATAGGAATGGACTGGAGGATGTCGAGGATGGGCACCAGCACCTTCTCGGCCCTCCGGAGCCGAGCTGCAGCCGTGCCGTAGACGAGGGTGAAGACGGTGGAGAGGCCGAGGGCGATGAACATGCGGAGCAATGACCGCGCCGCGTAGTAGGGCACGTTGGCGATGTCCGTCGAGATGATCACCGGCGTGCGGCCCGGAGTGAAGTTGACAGCCATCGACTGTCCCAACCTCACCACCACATACAAGAGGACGATGATTCCCGCCCCGACCACCAGATCCACCCAGCTGAGGGTGCGACCCCGCTGCACCTCCCGTAGTGGAAGGGCCCGCCGTCCCGTCAAGAAGTTCTCGCCCTGGTGGCGAGGGGTCGGGAGGATCTCATCTGGAGCAATCTACCGACCCCCCGGCGTAAAGAATCTGTCAAGAATCGTTCCGTCACCGTAAATCCTCCGTCAAACCCGCGCCCTTCCTCACGTCGCGGGCGTTACAACGGAATGAGCTCGGCAGTGAAAGGGCCGAACTGACGGACGACGAGAGGAATCACGGCATGACGATTTCAGCGGTACATCCCGAATCGGTCGACCAACGTCACGGGCGGCCCGCGGACGGATCGGCGGACGAGGAGGGTGAAGGGTCGAAGCGGATCTGTCCTGAAGCCCACCCGGACCGTGTCGCCCGTGTTCGCCCGAGCGGGGTGTGGTTCGGTCCGAAGCATTCCGAGTCGGAAGAGCGAAAGCTGATCGCCTATCTCGGCTCGCACAACGGAGTGGCCGTGCTCCAGTGGCCCCGTGACGCTGAACGCGCCGGACGGTTCCTCGAGTTCGGCATCCCGTGCCTGTGGTTCGTCCAGGACGTCGCCGACCATCCCCCCGTTCGGTCGGAGTTCGAAGCGTGGCTTCCCCGATCGGCCAGCGACATCGAGATCCACGCCTGCCTGGAGACATTGTGCCGCTGGGCGGCGACACAGCGTTCCGAGGTGCCCCTCGAGCTCAACGACGACGGTTGGCTCCACCTCGGAGAGCACGGTGTCCATCTGACCCAGCCGGAATCCGGTCTGGCTGCCGTCCTCGTGGCCCACTTCGGTGAGGCGGTCGACGACACCCTTCTCGCCGTCACCACCGGGCGGACCGAAACGCTGGCCGGTGAGCTCCATCACCTCGACGAGGACGTCAACGCACTCGGGCTCGAGGTCATCCCGGTCACGGACCACACCCACCAGATCCGGCGCTGCCGGGCATGACGGCCCTGGTTCTGTATGCGGCCTCGTCCGTGTTGGTCATCTGGGTCATCGTCGACGTGGCCCGGCGCCCGTCGGAGGCCATGACGCCGGTCCGGAGGGCGGCCTGGATCGCCGGGTCGGTGTTGGGGTGGTTGTTCTTCGGCCTGATCGGTGCGGTGATCGCCGTCGTCTACCTGCTGGGGCCGCGCCGGAGACTGAACAGCAGCCGCCACTAACACCCGTCATACCCGCCACGCCCGCCACACCCACCGGGCCCTCGGCCAAGGGAAACCGGACGCCCGGGGCCGGCCTGATGGCGCCGGAGCCCTTTCACGAGCCTGCAGGCCTGCGCGCGTGCTAAAAAGCGTGCCGGGGCAAAGGTTCGAGCGGGGGCTGAACTCATGGTGGATGGAACAAGGCGAGGATGGCGGGCGGCCGCGGCGGTAGCGGTCCTGATCGGCGGGCTCACTGCGGTCACCACTGCGGGGGTCACCTCCCTCGTGGCCACACCGGCCTCGGCGGCCGGTCCGCTGTGCGGGACGAACGGCGTCCTCAGCGTCAGCGGTGGCACGACCACGTGCACGTATACGACGGTCGGGGAGGACACCTTCAACGTCCCGACGGGGGTGTCGAGCGTGGACATCGCCGCCGTCGGGGCGGACGGTACACCTGGGGCACCCGGCGGGGCCGGCGGAAACGGAGCCAGTGCCAGCGCATCCGTCCCGGTGCCGAGCGGGGTGTCCACCCTCTACGTCGAGGTCGACACCGGTGAGGGCCCCGGTGGTTTTGCTCCCGCGTCCGGCGGCGCCGGTGGGGGCTCCTCCGATGTGCGCACCGAGCCGGCGTCCGCCGGTGGTCTCACGGCCGGGGCGGGGGATCCGAGGCTCATCGTCGCCGGGGGCGGCGGGGGCGGAGGAGGCGGAGGCGGGGGTAACAGCTCGTTCGGGATCGGAGGGGCCGGCGGAGATGCGGGTGTCGCCGGCAGTGGAGCCGGCGACGGAGAGTGCTTCCAGGCGCCGGGAGGCACCGGGGGGACCGGCAGCGGTGGCGGCGCGGGCTGCGGCATCGGGACAGCCGGCCAGCCCGGCGCCGGTGGCAGCGGTGGCTCGGTCGCCCTCGGAGACGGCGGTGACGGTGGTGGCGGCGGCGGTGGTGGGTACGTCGGCGGCGGCGGCGGCGACGGCGAGTTCGCCAACACGAGCGGCGGCGGCGGCGGCGGATCGAGCTACGGGCCCGCGGGTGTCGTGGTCACGACCTCGGGTGCGGCACCTTCGGTCACCATCTCGTTCGTCGGCATCGGGACGTCGTACACCTGCAACGTCACGGGATTCGGCTCGGCCGACTTCCCGGCAACGATGTTCGAATCACCGGCTCCGCCCGTCAGCATCCCGGCCGGCGGGACCTTCCAGGAGGCGCTGGGGGCCGGGCTCACCATCCCGGCGTCGGTCATCAACTACTTCATGGGGCTCGGCGCCACCTCCCTCACCGTCAGCTCACAGACCACGGCAGAGGACGGCCGGGATTCGATCGGCGGGGCCCTGAGCGGGGCGGTCAGCCCGAACACCGAAGCGGCCTCGGCCTCGGACCTTCCTGTCACCGATTCCGCGCTGGTGGCCAACACCCCGTTCAGCTTCGACACCGACTACAACCCGGTCACCTGGCAGACGGGGCCGGGAACGGGGACGGTCTACCTGACTCCGGGGAACCTCGATGCCGAGATCACCTTCGTGATCCACGGGAACCCGACCTCCGAGTCCGTCTCCTGTGTTCCTCCGACCGGGGTGGCGGCCCTCGGTTCCACCACGGTGACCCCTCCTCCTCCCACCCCGACCTTCCAGGTGCCGTCGCCCACCCCTCCTCTCGAGAATCAGGTGAGTCCGGGCACGGACGGAGGGTGGGGGTTCACCATCTCGAACATCTCGGAGGCGGAGGTGAAGGGGCTTTCGGCAAGCGTCAGCGTCACCGACGGCCACGGCCCCCTGACCTTCGACCTGGCCGGCATGGCCGCCTCGGGGACCAACTGCGCCAACGCCGGTGCGGGCAGGCTCACCTGTTCGGGTGGCAACCTCGATGCCGGAGACTCGCTCACCGTCGATGTGCTGGTGAACACCTCGGGCCTGACCACGGGCACGGCCATCACCGGTTCGGCCACCGTCACCTCGACCAATGCATCGAGCCAGGGCACCACCCTGGGCCAGATCGCGGTGCTGGTGGTGTCCCAGGGGACCAAGGCGGTGGCCGCGCCCGGCATCCCGTTGGCGAGCACCAAGCTCTCCTTGAAGGTGGCGAAGGCGTCGGTGACCTTGAAGCTGCCCAAGCAGAAGATCACGGTGAGGAAGAAGCCGCACGCCGGACCCATGTCGACGGGGCCGCTGGCAACCGGCACCATTGTCATCAGCCCTCCGCCGGTGGCGGTGACCCTCAAGTCTCTCACTCCCTCGGCTGAGCCGGCCCTGTGCCCACCCTCCGGGAACCTCAAGTGTGAGGGCAACATCATCGAGGCCTTCGGCAATTTCTCGGCCTACACCAGCAACCTCCACCCCATCGTGGCCGTGGTCAAGTTCTTCTACGGCAAGAAGGTTCCGACGGGCACCGTCTACTTCCTCAAGCCCAACGGCAAGACCGTCGACAAGCTGTCCACGTGCAAGGACACGGCCAGCGGCTACGACACCCCCTGCCTGTACGGCCCGGAGGTGACCGGAGGATCGGCGGCCAGCGACAGCCTCTACGCCCAGGACACCGTCTACTTCACCGGCAAGGATCCGGCCATGGGCCGCAAGTAAGCGGGGGCGATCTGTCCCAATTACCATCCAGGTAATGGGTCGAGAGGTCGTCACCGGGTACTGCTGGCCCCAATCAGTGTCCCCGGGCGAGGAGGTGGGACTGCACCTGTCGTCGTCCGCAGGGCGACCGGTTCGAGTCGAGGTGGCGCGGGTCGGGGCCACGCGCCAGGTTGTCTTCAGGTCTGACGCGGTGGCGGCGGACGAGCACGAGGCGCCGGAGGACGCCTCCTCGAGAGGATGCGGTTGGCCGGCCGCCCTCGCACTGGACGTCGACCGGACGTGGCGGTCGGGCTACTACGAGGTCGTCATGGAGATCGACGTCGAGGAGAAGGTGCGGCGCGACTACGCATTCTTCGTCGTCCGTCCGTCGGGGGCCCGCATCGTGGTGGCGCTGGCCACCAATACATGGCACGCCTACAACGACTTCGGCGGATCGAACCTGTACACCGGAGGAACCCACGTTGCCATGCGACGGCCGATGTCGGCTGGCTACCTCTACAAGCCCCCGGGCAAGGGCCGTCGGGTGACGGGTACGGGCGAGCCGGATCCACAGAATGCCGCCCATGTCGGCTACATCCAGATCAATCACCTGTCCGGCTACGCCGGTTCGGCGGGTTGGCCCGACTGGGAGCAGCCGTTCATCGAGTGGGCCGAACGCGAGGGATTCGAAATCGGTGTGTGCACGAATGCCGATCTCGATGAGCATCCTGAGGTACTGGACGACGCCAGCCTGTATCTGTCCGTCGGCCACGACGAGTACTGGTCCCGCGGCATGCGCGACACGGTGGAGGGATTCATCACCGGCGGTGGCAATGCGGCGTTCTTCTCGGGCAACACGTCGTTGTGGCAGGTGCGCATCGAGGGCGACGACCACGACGTGATGGTCGGGTACAAAGGGTTCTTCAAGGACGACCCGCTGATGGGGACCGACAGCGAGGCCGAGGTGACCACGTTCTGGTCCGACGTGGTCGTCGGTCGTCCCGAGAACTACATGACCGGGGTCTCCTTCACCCGGGGGGGCTATCACCGGATAGGGCGCAACGTGACCGCCGGCCTCGGGGGCTACACGGTGCACCGTGCCGATCACTGGATCTTCGACGGCACCGGGCTCGGCTACGGCGACGTGCTCGGTGCAGGCCCCACAGTCGTGGGTTACGAGTGCGACGGATGTGTGTTCACCTACCGGGACGGGCTGCCCTACCCGACGGGTGAGGACGGCACGCCGCCGGCCTTCGAGATCCTCGGTACATGCCCGACGCAGCACTTCACCCGCGAGACCGCGCCCCGTCCTCCCAAGCCGGGTGAGCCCAGCGAGCTGGAGTACATCGCTTCACGCGTGTTCGGGACGCGTGAACCCGAGGCGATGGAGCGGATCCGCCACGGTCACGCGGTGCTCGGCGCATACACCAACAAGGCGGGCGCCACAGTGGTGACGTCGGGGTCGACCGACTGGGCGCATGGGCTGGCGGGCCGGGACCCGCAGATCGAACAGATCACCCGGAACGTGCTCACGCGCTTGGGGTAGGGCTGCGCCACGGGCGCGGGCGGGCCTCCGGCACGAGTCGGTCCGATTGCAGGTCTTTTGGCCCTGGCGGGGCGGGGTCGTGGCCCGTACGGTCGAAGGAGGGCGCCACTGAGGTGCCCGGGAGGGAGACCGGCCACATGACCTGTCCGGCTTCGGAGGGCTTGAGATGATCCGGAACGGCCGGGTCGTGATCGTCGGTGGAGTGGCCGGTGGGATGTCCACCGCCACTCGCCTCCGCCGTCTCGACGCCGAGGCGGTCATCACCGTCCTCGAGCGGTCGGGGCATGTCTCATTCGCCAACTGTGGTCTGCCCTACTTCGTCGGTGGCCTCATCGAAGAGGAGGAGGACCTCACACTCCAGACCCCCGAACAGCTCTTCGATCGCTTCCGGCTCGACGTCAGGGTCAACCAGGAGGTGGTGGCCATCGACAGGGCGGCGGCAACGGTCACGACTCGTTCAACCGTCAGCGGACGAGAGGGTGTCGTGCCCTACGACAAACTGGTTCTAAGCACGGGGGCGGCCCCGGTACGACCGCCCATTCCTGGCTACGAGCGGGTCCGGACCCTCCGGACGGTTGAGGACGCTGCACGTCTGGCAACCGACGTCGATGTGTCGCCGAAGACGGCTGTCGTGATCGGCGCAGGGTTCATCGGCCTGGAGATGGCAGAGAACCTCGTCGGACAGGGTATCGAGGTCACCGTCGTCGAGGCCGCACCCCAGGTCCTCGCGCCACTCGATCCCGAGCTTGCCATCCTGGTCCGTGATGAACTGGCGGCCCACGGTGTACATGTGAGAACGGGAGTGGCCGTGGCTTCGGTAGAGCAGCGTTCGGTCATCCTGACCGACGGGCAGGTGGTCGATGCCGAGGTCGTCGTAGGTGCTATCGGGGTCAGACCGGATGTCCGTTTGGCCGAATTGGCCAAGCTGGACCTCGGGCCGAGTGGCGGCATCGCCGTGAATGCCGACAATCAGTCCAACGACCCGGACATCTATGCCGTAGGCGATGCCGTCGAGAAACCGGACGCGGTGTCCCACGCCACTTCGTTGATCGCATTGGCCAATGTCGCCAATCGCCAAGGGAGGAGGGTGGCGGACCACATAGCCGGACGACCTTCGCGGACGGTACCGTCTCTGGGTACGGCCATTGTGAAGGTGTTTGACATCGTGGCTGCCACCGTCGGGTGGAACGAACGGCGACTTGAAGCTGCCAGCCGTGCGTTCAGAGCGATCCATTCGCATCCCTTCGATCACGCGACGTACTACCCGGGTGCCACACGCATGGCTGCAAAACTCATCTTCGAACCGGGCGACGGGACCATCCTCGGCGCTCAGATCGTCGGCCGGAACGGTGTCGACAAACGAATCGATGTGATCGCCACGGCAATGGCCGGTGGCATCACGGCCGATCAGCTGGCCGATCTCGAGCTGGCCTACGCACCGCCCTTCTCCTCGGCCAAGGATCCGGTCAACCTCCTCGGCTACATGGCCGAGAACGTGTTGAGTGGGGACTGCGACATCGTTCCTCCTCGGGAGTTGGACCAACTCGTGAGGAACGGATGGTCGGTCATCGATGTGCGAACCGCGGAGGAACACGCAGCCGGCGCAATCAAAGGGTCCATCAACCTCCCGATCGACCTGCTCCGTGACAACCTGGCTTCCCTCGGCCATGGCCCGGTCGTGGTCTACTGCCAAGTGGGCCAGCGGGGACACACCGCCACCGCGCTGATGCAGGAGCTCGGAATCCGGACACGAAACCTCGACGGTGGCTACCAGACATGGCTGGCATGGTCTCGAGCACAGGAGTCGGTGCCCGACGCGTCAATGGCGAGGTGACCGCGGTTGCCGAAACGCGGGCTGCACCGCACAGCGAGGGGCAGAGACGGCTCAACATGACCGCCGTCGGATGACCACTCTGGGGATACGCGTGGCCGCCGAGCGTGTCTTCCGAGCCAGCTTGATGTGGGCGAAACCGAACCGACCGGGAAACGGGCCCTCCTCGCTTCGCGCCCGGGTATGGTCGGACCCGTCACTGTAACGCTGGGACACCGACGCTCGTCTCTACTTTTGCAAGTAGTTGGATTGACCAAGTGAGCCGGGGAGAGATCCACGGCGTCCGGCCGGGAGGCGGCGATGGACCGAGCGGAACCATGTCCGTAGGTGCAACAACCCACGATGGGTCGTGCCCCAGTTCGGGCCTCATCTCACGACGAACATCACGGATTCAGGAGCGGTGGCCGGCCATGGGGGCCGGAGAATCGACCCTCCGGCGCTCACGGTGCGAACGATGACCCGGCACGTCATACGGGCAGGCCCGATAGGAACATCGGCCGAAGCCATCTGGCACTCCCGAACCGGTGAGCTGACGGGCGATCAGGCGATCGTCGACCGGGCCATGCGGATGGACCGTGTGATCACTCGATTGGGGCGAAGCCCGAGGCCGATCGACTGGCATGACGGGACCACTGCGGTTCCGGCGGTTCTCGATGCAGCAGGGTCGGTCTACGGCGGGCCGGTTGACCACTTCGCGTACCCTGACGAGGGCGAGCCGATCTTCGCTGACTCCGACCTCGGTGATGCTGATCGGACAGTGGCGACAGAATCCTGCGCTACAGCCTCTCTGATCGGATACGACCGATCGAGTTCGATCAGGCTGCCGGGCCAAACCTGGGTCCCGGATGAGGCGCCCGAACGGCCGTAGACATGGACCAATAGAGTTGGTGCAATGACGCTCAAGAGTGGCCGCCTGGTTGTCGCTGTCCTGCTCTCCCTGACTGTGGGTTTGCTGGTCGCGCCGGTCGGACCAGGTTCGTCCACCCCGGCAGAGGCGGCAACGGACGACTTTTCGATCACGACGCATGCCGCTCTCGATCCTGCGTTCAATCCTGGGATCTCTGACTATGCAATTCGATGTACCGGTTCACCGACGACCCAGGTGACCACGGATGGCGCCGGTCCAGTCACCATTGCTGGAGCAACCTTTGCGGGTACGGTGAGCCTGAATGTTCCGCTCGTGGCCGGACAGGAGCTCCAAATCTCCCACGGAGGCATGTCCTACTACATCCGGTGCCTTCCGTCCGACTTTCCCAACTACTCTGCATCGTTGACCGGCCGACCCCAACAGGCGAACGGCTACCTGGTGAATATCGGCCGCTATTCCATCGTGTTCGACACCGACGGTGTGCCGGTGTGGTGGGACACGGGGGTGTCGTCGCCACCCGGCGGCGAACCGGACTACGCGGAGTTCCTCAATCCGTCGACGATCGCATGGGGGCAGTCCAACGGTTCGTTTCAGCTGGTCGGACTCAACGGAAAGGTGAACAGTGTCGTCGGGGGAGGGGCTACCCCACTGGATACCCATGATTTCGAATTGCTGCCCAACGGCAACTACCTCGGCATTGAAAGGGTTACTCGTGATTGTCCAGACATCCCCAGTCAGTGCGTTGATCTGTCGTCATGGGGGCTCTCGTCGGAGGCAACCATCATTGATGACGTCATCGTCGAGTTGACCCCGACGAGCCGGGTCGTATGGAGTTGGAACGTTGCCGACCACATCGATGTCGCGACGGCGAATGCCAACTGGCATGACCAATTCCCAGACGTCATACACATGAATTCGATCGAATTTGACGGACACGGCGGGATCATCTTCAGCGCACGACACCTCGACGCGGTGTACCGCATCGACATGGCGACTGGTGCGATCACCTGGAAACTGGGAGGCACGATCACACCCCAGTCTCTGAAGGTGATCGGGGACAAGTATGCAGAGCTCTTCTCCGGTCAGCACGACGCCCGCATCGCCCCCGACGGCTCACTGACTGTCTATGACGACGGGACAAACGCCGGTCGACCACCGCGTGCGCTCCGTTTCGACGTCAATGGGGTGACACATGCTGCAACCGAGGTGGAACAGGTGACCGACCCTCGGGCACCAGCATCGATCTGCTGTGGAAGCGCGGAGAAGCTGCCGGGGGGGAATTGGGTCATCTCGTGGGGATATGACGACTTCATGACCGAGTTGAGTCCACACGGAATTCCCCAGATCACGATCAGCTATCCGGGAAACTTCTCCTACCGGGCCTCTGATGTCCCTGCATCGGTAAGTTCGCTGCGAGCCGGCATGGATGAGATGGTCCCGTCACTGACCGTGAGCCCGGGCTACTGGCAGGTGGCCAGTGACGGAGGCGTGTTCAGCTACGGCGACGCCAAATTCCACGGTTCGGCGGGCGGCCTGACCTTGAACAAACCGGTGGTGGGCATGGCCGCCACCCCCGACGGCGGCGGCTACTGGCTGGTGGCCAGTGACGGCGGCGTGTTCGGCTACGGCGACGCCAAATTCTACGGTTCGACGGGAGGTCGGATCCTGAACAAACCGGTGGTGGGCATGGCCGCCACCCCCGACGGCGGCGGCTACTGGCTGGTGGCCAGTGACGGCGGCGTGTTCGGATACGGCGACGCCAAATTCTACGGTTCGACGGGAGGTCGGATCCTGAACAAACCGGTGGTGGGCATGGCGCCGACGTGGTCGCTCAACTGAGTGAGCTTCCCGCTCGATGACCGCCCCCACTGTCAATCGGGGTCCGCCTCGACGACCGGATTGACGGATACCAACTCGATGTTGAGATCGTTCAGACTACGGAACAGGCCGTGTATCTTCGCCTGGTCGGGGACGGGCCCGACCAGATGGGTCAGGCCGTCGGTGCAGTGGCTCACATCGAACCCGTCGAGCGCAGTTACAAGATCAGGGCTCAACTTTCCCCGGACGACGATCTCGAACCTTTCTACTGACACGGTGCTTCCTCTCGATGGTCTTGGGTTCCGGCAACAGCCGGGTGGGACTGACGCCGGCAGAGCGCCGGCCCGGCATACGGACCCGTGCCGGCCCGGCGGACGGACCGGCCGACCGGTCTTGGAGACCGCGCTCGGACTCCCTCGGAGACGTCGACATCCGGGATCTGCACACGGATGCAGTTCCCAGGCCGTCACGCTGACGGTCAGGCGCTGCCGGTTACCGGCCGAGCCATAGTTGAACATCGCTTTCTAAACGGACTACGTGAAACTGTTAAGAAGGCGCTAAGTCTGTTCAGACCGTCATGTGTCTTCGACCCGTATGGTCGCTTCGCTCCAGAACGCCCGCAATCGGTGGATGAGGCCGTCATCGGTGAAGGCCGCCTGGTCGATGATCTCCACCACTGCCATCCGTTCGCCGCGGGGTATGCGGAGCTCAAAGGCCCACGCCGCCTCGAGCCCACACACCAGCGGCCCTTGGACCATGCGGACCATGCGGACCGCACGGGCTGTGCGTTCGGCGTTGTGCCCGCTTTCGTGGTGGATCTCGTCCCAGAAGGCGGCAAGGCCATCACGGCCCGTCCGGGGCGGCGATCCGGCAGGATCCTCGACCTGGCCGTCTTCGGTGAACAAGGCCAGCCAGCCGTCCCGGTCGCCGGAATTGAAGGTCGCCTGGTACCGCTCGATCGAGGCACGGATCAGGCCGTCAGCGGAAGAAGCCGGGGATCTGATCATCCCTGATCCGCACGCGGTGGTGGGGTGGCGTCGCGGTTCGGAGGATCGGGCGGAGCGTTCATCGGCCCCGTCGGCTTCCACCCGCTTTCAGCGATGACCTCCAGGATCTGCTGCATGTTGAAGACGTCGTACTCGTAGTCGAACTTGCCCTCACCCGCGTAGCGCAGAACGGAGATGCCGGCCACGCGGTAGGACGACCCGTCCGCTCGACGACCGGGGAGCTGGTTCCACCACATGCTGACGACCCGGTCCTCGTCGGCCATGGTCCACTCTTCGGGAAAACGCCAGTCCTCCAGGCCCGCCATGCTGTCCTCCATGAACTGCTTGATCGCCGGCAGGCCCTCGAACCGGCCCCAGGCCGAATCGATGTAGACGGCGTCCTCAGTGAAGAAAGCAGCCAGCGCCGACCAAGGAAGCTCGCCCCCCTCGATCCGGTCACGGGTGGCCACCATCTGGCGATAGGTTGCCAGCGCTTCCTCTGTTCTGCCGGTCACGGGACGAGGCTAGTGCTCCCGTGGCCTGCGCTCACGATTCGCCGACGCGAGCGGGAGCTTCGCTCTCGTTCCCGGGCCCTGGTCCGGCTGGTGGCTCGTCTTGCGGGTGACCCTTGACCCACTGGAGGGCGATCTCATAGACGGCGACGAGTGCGCCGATGATCAGGAAGCTCCACCAGGAGATGCTGACGATGAGCAGGAGGATCCCGGCCACGACGGCCCCGACCAGTTGCAGGCCGTCCGCATGGGTGCGTGTCCAGGCCAACGCCCGCACCCGTCGCTCACCGCTCACGACCCCGACGCCCTGGTGCCAGGTCCGAACCACGAAGCGCCGAAGGGCGACTGCCCATCGGTAGGGCCCGGCCAGCAAGGCCACCACCAACAGGACCAGAGCGACGGCGAGGAGCCAGGCGGTCAGCAGGAAGAATCCGTGCAGCAACTCCCCAAGGACCGTCTGGGCCACCTGCGGGTTGTTTGCGCCGTTGGCCAGCGCACTCTGCTCGTGGATGACGACGCGCCGAAGGATGATCAGAAGGAGCGAACTACCGACGAGGAATTGGACCAGAGTCCGGCGGCGGGACACGGAGAGCCAGAAGGTGAACGCAATCAGCAGCAGAGTCAGCAGTGGCAGCAAGATGGCCAATCGGTCGAAGGCTCGTACCCCACGCTGTGCGACGGCAAGGTGGGTGGACCTCACGAGCGTGATCTGGCCATAGTTGGAGGGCAACTGCACACCGAGTGCCTTCGATAGCTTGTCGACCGCTACTTTGGGAGGCTCGGCCGAGGTGATGGTGGGCAGCGTCACCTTCTTGCCGGTGAGATTCGAGGCCAGCCCGGATACCGACGCCAGGGCCTGGTTGATGATCGGGACCGTGTTGAGCAC
>JBEKOI010000096.1:0-12508 GCA_049521915.1 Acidimicrobiales bacterium
TCCGGGGAACGTCAGGTGGTCTTTGCCACCAGGACGTGGCACCCGGCCTTGTGGGCCACACGGTTCGGGACCGAGCCCAGGATCCGTCTCTTCCCCTGCATTCCCTTGCTGCCGACGACGATGAGGTCGGCTCCGACCTCGTCGGCCACCCGGACGATGACGTCGGCCGGATTTCCGACATCGGTGTGGATCTCCACGTCGAGGCCCTCGACCGCTTCGGCCATGCCTTCGAGCACGCTCTTTGCGGCTTTCCTCAGGACGGGACCTCCTGCCGGGTCCGAGAAGCTGGCACCGCCAGAGGGCACGGCGACCGCTGTCGAGGAATGAACGCCCACCACGAGATGCAGTCGTGCGCTGTTCTGCCGGGCGATCTGAACGGCCAGCGCAACCGCCTCACTCGCCGTGTCCGAGCCGTCGGTGCCGACGACGATGCTTGAAAACACCAATGCCAACCCCCAGTGTTCGATGCCCTCGAAGACCGAATGGTAGCGGACAGGGGTCATCGCCACCGATGGGCTTGCCCGGACCTCGGGGGCGGGCACCTGAGGGGCCGTGGCCGGCAGCCGCCAGGCCGAGGCGGGAGGGGTCTCCCGCCAGCATCAGAAGCCGTCGAGAGGAGACCCGCCAACGGGCAGTTTGACGATCTCGTCCCACGGGATGGCACCCTCCCGCAGGCACCGGGTGGCCGGCCCACGGCACTCGACAACGGTCGAGGGTGGGCTGTCGCACGTGCCACCGTCGAGGATGACTCCCAGCCCATCGAGGCCCGAGAACACAGCGGCAACCTCGCTCGCCGTGGATGCCGGTGGGGAACCGTGAAGGTTGGCACTGGTGACGGCCAACGGGCCCAGCTCCCGGCACAGTCGTGCCACCACGGGGTGATCCGGCCATCTGAGCCCGACGGTCCCCCGGGTCGTCGCAGGCCCACCCAAGTCGACCGAGAACCCGATGGCCCGGGGGACCACCAGGGTCAATGGCCCGGGCCAGTACCGGACAGCCAGCCGCTCGGCGGCGCCGTCCAATTGGCCGGCGACCTGACCCACGTCGGGCCAGCCGGCGACCAACACCGGCACGGCCACATCCTTCGGTCGACCCTTGAGCGAGAAGAGCCGCTCCACCGCCCCGGGCATGGAGGGGACAACGGCAAGTCCGTACACCGTGTCCGTGGGTACTGCGACCACCGATCCACCGGCCAGAGCCTCGGCGGCGGCGGCGAATCCGCCGTGCTCCAACTCCCGCCGGATCGATGTCACTGTCACCACCTGGCCACGAGGACTCGAGGTCTCCCGGCCAGATCCCGCTCGATGACGACATGGGTGAAGCCCGCCCGCCGGGCCGCGGCGACTGATGCGCCGGCCAACATGGGGGCGATCTCGATCACGACGGCGCCGGAGCGCGCCAGCCATCGCGGGGCACCGGAGACGATCGCCTCGATGGCGGCCATGCCCTCTGCTCCGAGCGCACCACTCGATGCCACCAGCGCCTCCCGGGGCTCCCACTCCCGGACCGACGGGTCGAGATCGGGGTACTCCGACTCGGTCACGTAGGGGGGATTGGACACCAGGAGATCGACCCGCCCGACCAGTCCGACGGGGAGCGCGTCGAACCACGAGCCGTGGGCCAACCGCACCCGTCCGGCGGCCTCCGGATCGACACGGTCGAGGGATTCGAGGTTCGCACGGGCGACGTCCAACGCGTCGGTCGAGGCGTCGGTGGCCCAGACGTCGAGGTTCGGGCACCGGGTCTTGCCCTCGACAGCCAGCGAGAGTGCGATGGCACCCGAACCGGTTCCGAGATCCACGCCGATCCGACGGGTGCCCGGCCCCCGCGGCCCGGTTGGCGGGCCGCTGGCCGGCTCGCCGATGCCCGACCCACGACAGATCCGGTCCAGCTCCCCGAGGGCCACCCCCACCATGTACTCGGTCTCGGGGCGGGGGATGAGAACCCTCGGATCGACCTGCAGCTCGACGGTTCGGAACGGCCACGAACCGAGCACGTACTGGAGGGGCTCACCCGCCCCCCTCCGGTCGGCCATGGCTTGGGCGAGTTCGGTACCGGCGTAGTCGACGATCCACCTCGCCTCCCTTGTCGATCCCAGCTGCACAGCGATGGATTCCACCAGTCGCCAACGGGACTCGGCCTCAGGAGCCATCTGACCGGCGCTCCCTCCTCCGGCTCGCCGCCCTCCGGCGCGCAGGGCCCATACCCTCAGTCCTCTCCCAGCTGTCGGTAGCGCTTGTCAGCCATGAGGGCATCGGTCAGCTCGTCGAGGTCACCCATCAGGATGCGGTCGAGCTTGTGGAGGGTCAACTTGATCCGATGGTCCGTGACCCTGTTGTCCTTGTAGTTGTAGGTCCGGATCTTCTCCGATCGGCCGCCACCGCCGACCTGGCTGCGCCGCTGTTGCGAGAGCTCGGCCGACTGACGATCCTGTTCGGCCTTCAAGAGTCGCGACCGCAGGACGATCATGGCCTTGGCCCGGTTCTGGATCTGGCTCTTCTCGTCCTGCATGGCCACAACCAGGCCGGTGGGAAGGTGGGTGATACGTACGGCCGAGTCCGTGGTGTTGACGGACTGACCCCCCGGACCCGTCGAGCGGTAGACGTCGATCTTGAGATCGTTGGGGTCGATGGCCACGTCGACCTCCTCGGCCTCCGGCAGCACGGCCACCGCTGCCGACGAGGTGTGGATGCGGCCCTGCGACTCGGTCACCGGTACCCGCTGGACCCGATGAGGTCCACCTTCGTGCTCCAGCCGCTGCCAGGCGTCCTCACCCTTGACCATGAAGGTGATCTCGTTCAACCCGTCCCGTTCGGAAGGACTGGATGAGAGGACCTCGACCTTCCATCCCTTGGCCGCGGCAAAACGCGAGTACATCTCGTACAGGTCCTTGGCGAAGATGTTGGCCTCCTCACCTCCCTCAGCACCGCGGATCTCCATGATCACGTTGCGGCCCGCGTTGGGGTCACGCGGGACGAGGAGCAGACGGAGCTCTTCTCCCAACCGTGAGACGTCCGCCTCGGCCTGGGTCACCTCGGCCTGGGCCAACTCCCGTTGATCGCCCGGTGCGTCGTTGAACATCTCTCGGGCGGCTTCGAGGTCGGACTCGGCTGCCTGCAGGCGGTGCCAGCAGCCCACCACCTCCTCGAGCTCCCGGTGGCGCCTCGACACGTCGCGCAGGTGCCCGGGGTCCGACGAAAGGTTCGGATCATTGAGCTCGGCCAGGACCGCCTCGTACTCGCGCTCGAGCTCTTTCAGGCGGTCGTTGAACCGGTCGTGCAACACGGGCCAAGGGTAGCGCCAACTGTGCCACGGGCAGCCCGCCCCCGGGCCGCGGCCGCGCTGGTACCGGTGAGGGCCCCGGTGGTGATCGGATCGGTGGTGATCAGATCAGGATGCAGGCGGGGCAGAAGACTTCTTGCGCGAGCCGGTCTTCGCGTAGCGGCGCTGGAAGCGCTCGACCCGGCCGCCGGAGTCCACCAGCTTCTGCTTGCCGGTGAAGAACGGATGACACTCGTTGCAGAGCTCCAGGTGGATTTCCGACTTGGTCGAGCGGGTGGTGAAGGTATTCCCGCAGGAACAACGCACGGACGATTCGACGTACGAGGGGTGGATATCAGTCTTCATTGGAGTCTCCCGTAGAGGCGGAAAAGATGCCGGGCCGGCACCCTTCCTCGGCGGACAGAGAGTGTACCGGAGGTGGTGACCGGTCCGTTCGTCAGGTGGCCGGACCCTTGGCGATCTCGGCCAAGAACTCGTCGTTGCTCTTGGTGGTGCGGATCTTGTCCATGAGCAACTCGAGGCCGGCCGCCGCGCTGCCCTCGTTGGCCAGGGCGTTGAGCACCCGGCGGAGCTTCCACACCTGTTGGAGCTGAGACCGGTCGAAGAGCAGCTCCTCATGGCGGGTCGAGCTGGCGTTGACGTCGATCGACGGGTACAGCCTCCGCTCGGCCAAGCGACGGTCGAGGCGGAGCTCCATGTTGCCGGTGCCCTTGAACTCCTCGAAGATGACCTCGTCCATCTTCGATCCCGTCTCGACCAGAGCAGTGGCCAGAATGGTGAGCGATCCGCCCTCCTCGATGTTCCGCGCCGCGCCGAAGAACCGTTTCGGAGGATACAGGGCGCCCGAGTCGACACCGCCGGACATGATACGCCCGGTCGCCGGTTGGGCCAGGTTGTAGGCGCGTGCCAAGCGGGTGATCCCGTCGAGGATGATGACCACGTCCCGACCGGACTCGACGAGGCGCTTGGCCCGCTCGATGGCCAACTCGGCCACTGCGGTGTGCTCCTCGGAGGGACGGTCGAACGTGGAGGCGACGACCTCGCCCTTCACCGAGCGGCGCATGTCGGTCACTTCCTCGGGGCGTTCGTCCACCAGCAGCACCATCAGATGCACGTCGGGGTTGTTGGCCTCGATCGAATGGGCGATGTGCTTCATCACGGTGGTCTTCCCGGCCTTGGGCGGCGAGACGATGAGACCGCGCTGGCCCTTGCCGATGGGCGACAGGAGATCGACGATGCGGGCGGTCAGATTCTCCTTGTCCCCAGGCGTCTCGAGGTGCAGCCTCTCGTCGGGGAAGAGCGGTGTCAGGTCCTCGAATCGCGGACGGCTGCGTGCCGCCTCCGGATCGAGCGACGACACGGTGTCGATCTGCAGCAGGGCGGGGTACTTCTCGGTGCTGCCCGCGGGCCGGCAGAAGCCTTCGATGCTGTCGCCCTTGCGAAGCGCGAATCGACGGGCCTGGCTGATCGAGACGTATACGTCCTTCGTCGATGGAAGGTATCCCTCGCACCGGAGGAATCCGTAGCCCTCGTCACGCAGATCGAGGAGGCCGCGGACCGGGATGAGCTCACCCTGGTACTGCTGATCCTGATTGCCACCGGCCCCCTGGAGATCGCCTTCCGCCCCTCCACCTTGGCGGTCCCGCCCACGCCGGCGCCTGTTGCTGCGACGATTGCCCATGTCGTCGTTCCCGCCACCCTGGTTGTTGCGGTTGTTCCGATTGCTCTGGTTGTTCTGGTTGTTCTGGTTGCGGTTGTTCTGGTTGCGGTTGTTCTGGTTGCGGTTGTTGCCCTGTCCGCCGGCACCGGGCTGATTGCCCTGACGACCGCCGTCGCCGCCCGGCTGACCCCCGGCATTGGTCTGCGCGTCGTCGTGACCGGTGGAGGCCTGTCCCGCCTGCTGGGCGACCGCCTGACCCTGCCCATCACCACCGTCGCCGGCGCCGGCATCGATGAACTCGTCTTCGAGATCGACGGACCCGGCCAGTTGGTCGGCATCGTCTGAGGGGCCGAACGAGTGCGCCACCGGCCGTCGGCCGCTGTCAGAAGACGCCTCCTGATCGGAGGAATCGGCCCGGCTGGCTGACGATGCCGACGCGGCCCGGTTCGCCGTTCCCCGGCGACGACCACTCTGCGAAGACCGACCCGTCGCATCTCCATTGCTCGACGCCGCACTTCCGTTGGCTGTCGCGCCATCGCCATTGGCTGTAGCGCCATCGCCGTTGGCTGTAGCGCCGTCGCCGTTGGCTGCACTGCCGTCCACCGAGACACCGGTGGCCTTGAGTATGCCATCGATCATGTCCGCTTTTTTCGTTCGCGTGTTGGTCTTCACAGACAGTGCCTGGGCGATGGCGTGGAGCTCTTCTCGCTCCTTGCCCTCCAACACCGAGCGCTCGAGCTGCTGGTCGGCAGTCATCGGCATCCTCGTTTCGAATGTCCTCGTTGGCAGGTGGATTGGCTCCACTGCCAGGATTCAGGGGTGGGGAATCGCATGATTCGAGATCGACTCTCGCCTGCCACTCCCCCCGACGCCGTTTACGGGCTGGCCGCGTCGTACAAAGCGAGCCAGAAGGCCCCGCCCACAAGCCCAAAGGGGCAAATTGTGGAAAGCGAAGGTGCACTCATACTACAGGGACCGGAGCACTCCGGCAACAATGCTCGAAATCGGCCACGTCATCTTCGTTCCTCGCCGGACCGAGCAGGTCGTTCGGAAGAACATGGCAAAGCCATGGGAGGGATGGAAGAGGACCCCGGTGCGACGCCGGGCTACAGGGCCAGCTCGTCGAGCACGGCGCCGAGGTCTGCGTCGACCACCGTCGGCACGGAGATCTGGCTGATGGCGATATCCGGATCCTTCAGCCCGTGGCCGGTGAGCACGCACACAACGGTGGCTCCCGAGCCGGCACCGTCGGGCACACCTGCCTTCAACAGACCGGCCACCGACGCGGCCGACGCCGGCTCACAGAACACGGACTCCTCGGCGGCGAGAAACCGGTAGGCGGCCAGGATCTCCTCGTCGGTGACTGCGGCGATTCCACCACCGGATTCGGAGGCTGCCGACGAGGCTCCGTACCAGCTGGCCGGATTCCCGATCCGGATGGCCGTGGCAACCGTCTCGGGGTGCTCGATCGGGTGTCCTTCCACGATGGGAGCCGCGCCGGCAGCCTGAAAGCCGAGCATGCGCGGGAGCCGGGTCGAACGACCGGCCTCCTTGAATTCGAGGTAACCCTTCCAGTATGCGGTGATGTTCCCGGCGTTGCCGACCGGTATGCAGTGCACATGAGGGGCATCGCCGAGCTCGTCAACGATCTCGAAGGCGCCGGATTTCTGTCCCTCGATCCGGTACGGATTGACCGAGTTGACCACCGTGACCGGCGCCCGCTCACCCAGCTCGCGCACGATGGCCAGTGACTGGTCGAAATTGCCCCTGACCTGGAGGACGCGGGCGCCGTGGATCAACGCCTGGGCCAGCTTGCCCAGGGCGATATGGCCCTCGGGGATGAGCACGGCACAGGTCAGACCGGCCCTGGCGGCAAAGGCCGCGGCTGACGCCGACGTGTTCCCCGTCGACGCGCAGACGACCGCCTTCGCCCCTTCTTCGGCCGCCTTGGAGATGGCCACCGTCATCCCCCGGTCCTTGAATGATCCGGTCGGGTTGGCTCCCTCCACCTTCAACAGGACCCTGGCTCCCACCCGGGCCGAAAGACGTGGAGCGGGAAGGAGCGGCGTCCCGCCCTCGAGCAGGGTGACGACCGGCGTGGCCTCCGTCACCGGGAGGAACTCCCGGTACTCCTCGATCACGCCTCGCCATGCGGAAGCTCCGGACGTGCCCGTCATCCGTCGGCTCCCACGATCCGCATCACGCCGCCGATCTGTCCGACCGTGTCGAGCTCGCCCAGCGCATCGAGTGTGGAGCGGACGTCGCCTTCGCACGCCGAATGGGTCATGAACATGAGCCGGGCCTCACCGGCATGACCCTCTTGCTCCATCGACCGGATGGACACGTGATTGTCGCCGAAGACCTTGGTCACCGCGGCGAGCACACCCGGTCGGTCGGTGACGTCGAGGCTCACGTAGTACTGGGTCAGCACCTCGGATTCGGGAAGGAGCCGGGCCGGCGACCGATCAGGGGACGGGGCGGTCGTGCCGGCCAACAGATTCCTGGTCGCGTCGATGAGATCGCCGACGACGGCACTGGCGGTGGGTAGGCCCCCAGCCCCCAGGCCGTAGAGCATCAGCTCGCCGGCCGCCTCTCCTTCGATGAACACGGCGTTGAACGCGTCGCGGACCCCGGCCAGCGGATGCGTCTTCGGCACCATGGCGGGATGGACCCGAACCGACACCGCGTCGTCACCGGTCCGCTCCACGATGGCCAGGAGCTTGACCGCGTACCCGAAGCGGTCGGCGAACCCGACATCGACGATCCGGATACCGCTGATGCCCTCACGCATGACGTCGGCACCGGCCACGTCGTACCCGAAGGCCACGCCGGCCAGGATGGCGGCCTTGGCCGCGGCATCGAAACCCTCCACATCGGCAGTCGGGTCGCGCTCGGCCAATCCCAGGGCCTGGGCCTCGGCCAGGGCGTCTTCGTAGTCAGCGCCCTCCTCGCTCATCTTGGTCAGGATGAAGTTGGTCGTCCCGTTGACGATGCCCATGACCCGGTGGATGCGCTCACCGGTGAGGGACTCGCGCAGGGCCCGCACCAGTGGGATGGCTCCGGCCACCGCGGCCTCGTACAACAGGTCCACGCCTTTCTCCTTGGCCAGGGTCCGCAACCCCACACCTTCGGGCGAGGCCAGGAGTGCCTTGTTGGCCGTCACGACCGGCTTTCCCGCGTCCAGCGCCGCCCTCACCAACCCCTCGGTCGGCTCCAGACCCCCAATGAGCTCCACCACCACGTCGATCGAGGGATGGACGACCAGACCTCTGGCATCGGTCGTCAGCAGGTCCTTCGGGACATGCGGCGCACGCTCCCGGGCCAGGTCGCCGACCGCGATCCCGCCGACCTCGAGCCGGGCCCCGCTCTGTACGGTGAGGGCATCGGCCCGATCCTGCAGCATGCCGACGAGGGCGGAACCGACCGTCCCGCATCCGAGCACGGCGACGCGCACCACGCGTTCGGAGGGGGTCACGGTCACGAGTTCACGCTACCGCCTGGCCGGAGCGGGCAGGGGCGCTCAGACGTCCAGGCGGATGAGGTCGTCCATCGTCTCCCGGCGGACGACCACCCGATGTTCGCCGTCGGCCACGAAGACGACGGGCGGTCGGGGAACCTTGTTGTAGTTGGAAGCCATCGAATGTCCGTAGGCGCCGGTGACCGGAGTGGCCAGGATGTCCCCCACCGTCAGGTCGTCGGGCACGAAGCCCTCGGAGACGACGACGTCACCGGTCTCACAGTGCTTGCCCACGACACGGACCGATCTCGGCCGGGGGGCGGCGGCCTCCCGGGGCAGGAACGCCTCGTACCCACTCCCGTAGAGCACCGGACGCGGGTTGTCGCTCATCCCGCCGTCCACCGACACGTAGGTCCGGTGGCCGGTGACATGCTTGATGGTCCCGACCCGGTAGAGAGTGATGGCTGCCGCAGCCACGATGGACCTCCCGGGCTCGGCGGTGACCCGGACCGAGTCCGGAATCCCCGCCTTCCGGCACGCCCTGCGCACCGAGGATGCCCACTGGGCCATCGGTGGCGCCTCCTCTCCGTTCACATAGGCGACCCCGAGGCCCCCGCCCACCACCAGCTCGGGAAGGCCGAGGGGGGCGAAGAACTCGGCCAGCACGTCGATGGCCTGCGAGAACGGGGCCAGGGCGAACACCTGGCTCCCGAGGTGGGCGTGGATCCCGGCGAACTCGACGATCCCCCTGGCGTCGAGGTCCGAAAGCCGGGTCACGGCCGCGGCGGCCGCGCCCGAAGCCAGCCCGAACCCGAACTTGGAGTCGTCCTGGCCCGTGCGCACGAACTCGTGGGTGTGGACCTCGACGCCGGGTGTGATGCGGGCCAGGACCTTGCCACGGACTGGCGGTGCGACCCCGGCCGGACGGTCGGAGAGCAGGCGCTCGATCCGGTCGATCTCGTCGAACGAGTCGATCACGATACGGCCGACACCCACCTCCAATGCCGAGGCCAGCTCGACCTCCGACTTGTTGTTGCCGTGCAGGATCAGCCGGGACGCCGGGACGCCGGCCGACAGGGCCACGTGCAACTCCCCCCCCGTCGACACGTCGAGGTACATGCCCTCCTCGTGGGCCAGCCGGGCCATGGCCAGGCACAGGAATGCCTTGGTGGCGTAGGCCACACCGTCACCCCAGGCCTCGACCGCCTCCCGGCAGCGGGCCCGGAGGTGGGTCTCGTCGTAGACGAACAGTGGGGTGCCGACCTCCTCGGCCAGGCCGACGAGATCGACGCCACCGACGGACAGCCGACCCGATGCACCTACCTCCGCAGTCATGGGCAACAGGCTGGATGCGACGGGGTCGGACGCGCACCCGAGAGGGGCGACCGCAGGATCGTACTGATCGGTCACAGTGCCTCCGGAGCGGTCACAGTGCCTCCGGAGCGGACACGCCGAGGAGGCCGAGGCCGATCGACAGCCCGATCCGGGTCCCTTCGACCAGCCACAGGCGGGCCTGGGCCAGGTCCGGGTCCACGCCGTCGGCCAGGATCGGGCAGTCGTGATAGAAGCCGTGGAAGCAGGCGGCCAGCCGGCGTACCCAGGTGGTCACCTTGGTCGGGGCCCGATCGACGGCGGCGTCGGCCACGACCTCGGGCAGCTCCTCGAGGCAGCGGATCAACTCGAGCTCGCGCTCGTGGGTGAGGAGCGAGAGGTCGACCCGGGCCAGTGGTACCCGCTCCACCCCCCGTTCGACGGCCTTCCGGCCCACCCCGCCGATCCGGGCACTGACCATCTGGACGTAGAAGACCGGGTTGTCGACGGACTGCTCCCTGACCGCGGCCAGATCGAACGTGCTGGTCTGGTCGAGTGAGGTCATGAGGCTGAGTATCCGGGTGGCATCGGGTCCGATGTCAGCCACCAGCGTGTCCAGCGAGATGGCGTTGCCGGCCCGCTTCCCCATGGTCACGGCCTCGTCCCCGTCCATCAGGGAGACCATCTGGCCGAGCTTGACCTCGAGGCGTTCCGGGTTCACGCCGAGGGCCTCGACGCCCGCCCTCAGGCTGGCCACCTGGCCGTGGTGGTCGGCACCGAAGACGTCGATGACCCGGTCGAACCCGCGCACCAGGAACTTGTCGCGGTGGTAGGCGAGATCACCGGCCAGGTAGGTGGCATCGCCGTTTCTCTTGCGCAGGACCCGGTCCCGGCTGTCGCCGAGCTCGGTGGCCCGGAACCAGGTGGCGCCGTCCTCCTCGAAGACCAGGCCCTTCCCGGCCAGGAGGGCGATGGTCTCGTCGACGGCTCCGCTCTCCTCGATGGACGCCTGGCTGTACCACTCGTCGAACACGATGCCCACCGAGGCCAGCGAGGCCCGGATGTGATCGAGGATCCCCTCTGCCGCCCACCGGCCCGCGGCGGTCACATCGTCGGGCCCGTCGTAGCTTGCCGCCAGCTCGGTCACGTACTCACCCTGGTAACCGCCCTCGGGCACCGGCCTCCCGTGACGGCGGGCCAGCAGGCTCTCTCCCAGGGCCCTGATCTGGCCACCGGTGTCGTTGACGTAGTACTCCCGGCTCACCTGGTATCCCGAACGGGCCAGGACCCGGGCCAGCGAATCGCCGTAGCTGCCCCACCACCCGTTGCCCACATGGATGGGACCGGTCGGATTGGCCGAGATGAACTCCACCTGGACGCGCTCGCCGTGGCCCACGTCGGGACGGGCATAGCCGTCCTCACCCTCGTCGAGGAGCTCGGACAGCGCATCGTGGAGCCAGCCGTCGTCCAGCCGGAAATTGATGAAACCGGGCCCGGCGATCTCGATGTCCGTCGTGTGGGCGGGTCGATCCGCGTCGAGCGCCTCGACCAGGGACGCGGCCAGGCCCCGGGGGTTGGTCCCCGCTCGCTTGGCCATGACCAGGGCGATGTTGGTCGACCAGTCACCATGCTCCCGGCGGGCCGGGCGCTCGAGATGGACCGACGCCGGGTCGACCTCGAGGTCGAGCGCGTCCCTTTCGGCCACGGTGGTGACCGCGTTGCTGATGGCTCGGGCGAGGTGATTTCGGGTGGTCATGTAGCTGCGAGGATACGTCGTCACGGAGCGTCAGCCGTCTTGCCCGGGTCCCGGTCAGGTGCCGTCGCACTACAGTTGGCTCTCCGTGAGGGGAACGATCGGTCCGACGGACCAGGGTTCCCATCGTCGCACGCCCTCGTAGCTCAGCGGATAGAGCATCGGCCTCCGGAGCCGTGTGCGCAGGTTCGAGTCCTGCCGAGGGCGCAAATGCCGAGGGCGCAAATATAGAACTGACGGAGTTGCTTGACACTCCGGGTCTCCAAACTCTATGGAGAGGGAACGACAGAACAGGAAATCGATCGTGAGGTGAAGCGGCGCCTGGCGATCTTCAACCACGCCGCGGAAGTAACCGGCCCTGAAGCGTTACCACCACGTCCAGATATCCAACTCGGGTGTCAGGCGAATCCTGAATCGCCTGGATATGAGATCGTGTCGGCCATCTGAACCACCGTCCCTGTGCCGTCGCACCCGATCAGCCGCGACGTCGGCCAACCCCCGATTCGTCCCTCGGCCCGGATTCTTCGGCCAACCCCGACTGGCGGAGGGTGACGTTGAACCGCCCGGCCTGCAATCCGACCGTGGGGTCGCCCGTGCCCGGCAGGACCTTGGGCACACCGTGGAAGGCCAGCCGGGAAGGGCCGCCGAACACGAACAGGTCGCCCGATTCGAGGGCGACGTCAGTCCACGGCCGGCCCCGGCCCGAGGCCGATCCGAAGCGGAACACACACGTGTCGCCGAGGCTCAGTGACACCACCGGCGCCGGGCAGCGCTCGTCGCGGTCGGCATGCATGCCCATCCGTGCGCCGGGGGCGTACCAGTTGACGAGGGCCACATCGGGCCGGTACCCGGTCGCCACCGCGGATGATCCGCCCGGATCCGGTGTCAGCACCTCCGGGTCCACGGCCACGGCGTCGGTCATCGCCCGCCGGCCGAGATCCCCCAGCCAGTCCGGAAACCCGGTCACCCTCCTCCCGTCGCCGTCGTCCACGGTCCGCGAGTATCGGTAGGGATACCAGTGCCAACCCAGGCAGGTGATCTGCAC
>JBEKOI010000097.1:0-12380 GCA_049521915.1 Acidimicrobiales bacterium
GGCCCGACGGGGATTTCCCCTCCTTCTTCGCTCCGGGTGCGCTCTTCAGCGACCCCGTCAACTCCCCCACCACGGACATCGCCGCCATCGAGGAGATGACCCAGGCCTCGTTCCCGGACTGGCGACAGGAGATCCTCTGGGTGCACGGGGATGATGACGGTGGTGCCTTCGAGTGGATCGGGAGAGGAACACTCGGTGCCACCATCCCCATCGAAATCCACGGGTGCACGGTCGTTGACGTGAACAGCGACGGACTGGTCACCCGCTGGCGCGACTACTTCGACCTCAAAGAGATCGAGCGCCAAGCGGACCCGGGCGGTGGCGGGGCCACGCCCGACGGCGCCCGCGCCGGCTAGTTGCGCGCGCCCTCGGCGACGCCGGTATGGGCTGCCCGCCATGGCGTCAGATCCAGGTCGGGATAACGCCCGGCCACCCCGGCCAGGGTCTCATCGGTCCAGAAGGCGTGGCCGGGCGGCGGGAATCCGAGCACCTTCAGCTGCCTCGGTGTGGCCCCCTGCACGAAGTTGTGCCATTCCGGCGAGAATCCCCGGAACGGCCACGCCTGATAACCGGCCCACTCCGCGCCAGCCGGCCTGAAGGCCACATGGAGCATGAAGCGGGCCTGGGCGGGGTCGGTGAAATCACTCGACCGGTGGTATACGTCGGGCCGGTAGACCACGATCGACCCTGCGGGAGCCGAGGCGTCGGCCGGATCGTCGTAGAGCTCGGCGAACGCTTCGAAGCTCAGCGTGTGCTGCTCCACGGGGATCGAGTGGGTCCGCCTGCGGGACACGAAGTGGGTGGCCCCGTTTTCGGGACCGACATCGTTCAGGTAGACGAAGGTCTCCATCTGGTGGTACCCGGCCTCCGGCCTCGGCACCGTGAGGGTGTGGTTGGGGAAGTCGGTGTGGAGGAGCCGGTTGTAGCCCGACGGCTGGCCCGCGTACTTGGCCGAGACGATGGCCAGGTAGAGCCGCACGTCGTCCGTGCCCAGCAGCTCCTCGGCCAGATCGATCATGACGTCGCTGACCACCAGCCCGTTGAGCGACCGGCTCCGGAACGGGAACTCCGGCCAGGTGGCGTCCCAGGTCCGCCACCGCTCGTGGTCGCTGTCGGGGCCCGCGGCCGACATCTCCTCGGCACTCGGGAACAGCTTGGACACGGCCACCTGCGCAGGGGCCAACTGGTCGGTGGGAACCGCCCGCTCCAGCACGCACCACCCGTCCTCGTTCCATGCCCTCAGCTGTCCGGGGGTGGCCACACCGCTCACCACCCAAGGGTAACCTGTCGCCCGCCGGTGGCTCGGGCCGGAGAGCTGTCCGGACTCCGGGTCGGTCGTTCCCATCCGGCTACGCCGGGTGGGTGTCCGTTCCCGCCGTCGCAGCTGCAGCCGAGGCGCCGATGACCTCGTCGTAGTCACGCAATCTGCCGGCCAGCGCGCCCATGATGCCGAGGGCGAACGTCGAAGACTCGTGCACGAGGAAGAGGAAGAGGCTCCGGTCGATCTCCGCCAGTGTCGTCTCGGCCGTGGCCACGGCGGTGAGGTTGCGGGGGAGGTGATCGATCAGGGCGCGTTCCCCGAACACGTCGTTGGGCACGAGTGTGGCCACCGCCGCCTTTCCCTTGTAGAGGGTGACCTCACCCGACACGATCCCGAACATGTGCGACCCGACATCCCCCTCCCGGTAGACCGTCTCGCCCGCGGCGACGGTTCGGTGGACGGGAGCGTTGAGGAACAGGCTGTCAGTGGGCACGGTGGTCTTCGCGGTGTCGGACCCGATCCAAGTGGGGCATACGGTTGCGGAGTATACAGAGGCCCACCGGGCCCAAACCGCAGCTCACGGGCCCGGCGCCACCAGCTCGATGGCGGTCCCGTCAGGATCCCGCAGCTGCAGCGAGGGATTCCCGTTCTCCAGCACCACGCCCGGGTGGGCGATCCCGATCTCGGTGAGGTGATCGGCCCAGGCCCGGAGGGCGTCGCCGTCGGGCACGGCGAAGGCCAGATGGTCGAGGACCCCACCATCGGCCCCGGGCTCCCCGTCGGCCGGCCTCGGTGTGAGGACGAACACCAGCCTGGCTCCCCGATGGCGGAGGGCGACGAAGCCGACGTCGGCGTCCTCGGCATAGGGTTCGAGCCCGAGGGCGGCGGCATACCATTCGGCACTGGCATCGACGTCGGACACCAGCAACTGTGCATGGGACAGCCCCGTCATGGGCGCAGCCGTCGGTGGCTCGGCGTCGGTCACGGCCTCACCCTACCCAGGCGGGGTGGGGACATGGCCCGGACCCCGCCGGCTACTCGGCGGTTGTGCGCTCACGCCGGAGCACCTGGGCAACCGAGCGCATGAACAGGACGGAGGCGAAGACGAGGCCAATGAAGCCGATGGCCTGCAGGGACAGCCGCACGTCTCCCGATGGCGACAACTCCGCCGCCACCAGGATCAGTCCCGAGGCCACCAGGCCGATGCAGCCGAACACGGCCACCAGGACACGGTCGATCCATCCGCTGACCACCCGCTCGTCCCCACCGGCGAACCGCTCGAGGCGCAGGCTCAATCGGCCGGCCCGCAACTGGGTGGCCAGCTCGTCGACGTGTTCCGGCAGCGCTCGCAGGACCGGGAGGGACCGGCGCAGTTCCTGTTGGAGGAGATCGCCGGCGACCTCCTCGTCGGGCGGCCTCAGGGCCTCGGCCGCGGCCGTGGCCTCCGCGGCCAACTCGAAGGTGGGGTCGATCTCACGCAGCGTGCCGTCCAAGGTGAGGAAGGCCCGTGACAGCGCGGCCATGGCCCTCGGCACCCGGAGCCCGTGACGGGTCATGACCGAGAGCACCTGGTGGATGAGCGCGGGATCGAACCCACCCGACGTCTCCACCATGAGCATGCCGATATCCGACTCCAGCGACTGCAGGTCGGCGGTGGCGTCGGCGCCGGCCAGATGCCGGACGGCCCTGGCCACCACCATCGGCTCGTTGGTGGACATCCCGATGGCCATGTCCTCGAGCCCCCGCCGGGTCGTCGGGTCCAGGATGCCGACGGCGCCGAAGTCGAGCAGCCACAGACGGCCCCATTGGTCGACCATGAGATTCCCGGGGTGGGGGTCGGCATGGAACACGCCGCCGACCAGCACCTGTTCGAGGAAGCTGCTGAGCAGTGCGGCCGCCAACAGGTGCGGTGGCACGCCGCTGGCGGCCACGGCGCCGGGCGAATCGATCGGTCGCCCGGTCGCCTGCTCCATCACCAACATCCGGTCGGTGCTCAACTCATGGAACACCAGGGGCACACGGATGACGTCGTCGGCCGGGTCGTCGTGGCCGATGGCGGTGCGGAGCCGATCCGACATGGCCGCCTCGCGGAGGTAGTCGAGCTCCTGGTCCATGCCGGTGATGAGCTCCTCGGCCAGTTGCCCGACGCCGAACTGGCTGGCCTCGGGGATCCGGCGCTCGGCGATCCGCGCCACCAGCCGGAGGACCGTGGCATCACGACGGAGCAGATCGTCGAGACCCGGACGCTGGATCTTGACGACCACGGGTTCTCCCGTCTTGAGCACGGCCCGATGGGCCTGGCCGATGGACGCCGAGGCCAGAGGCTCGAATTCGAACGAGGCGAACGACTCCTCGATGGGGTGACCGAGCTCCTGTTCGACCAGAGGACGGACCTGGTCGGCCGGGATGGGCCGGACGGCCGAACGGAGGTTGGACAGCTCCTCGATCACCGGCGGTGCCAGCAGGTCGCCGCGGGTGGAGGCGATCTGGCCGAACTTCACGAACATCCCGCCGACGTCTTCGAGCGTGAGCCGCAGGCGGTGGCCGAATTGCGGAGTCGTGACACCGGCGGAGGAAAGGAACTGCGGTCGGGCCAGACCGCGCCGTCGGGCCGCCCGGAGCACCTCCACCGATCTCGAGGCCGGCGCCAACGTGCGACGCACCCACCGCAGCGGGTGCAGCCACATCCGGCTCGACCGCCGTCCCCGAGCGGGGACGTGGCCGCGTGTGATGGCCTCGGGGATGATCAACAACAGCATCGTGGCCAACACCCCGAAGACAGCGGTCAGGGCATAGGCCACGTCGAGGTCCGAGGCGCGCCCGTGGACCACGGCGTCGGCTCCGGCCAGGCCGATGATCGTTCCCGCCAGGGCCGTCAGGATCGATCTGGATCGACTCACCCGGATTCCCACCAGGCGTCCGCTGACCAGGCCCAGCACGATGACGAAGATCACCGCCAGCACGAAGGAGAGCAGGTCGCGGAACGTGACCCGGATGGTGAGGGTGGCGGTGATGGCGGCCAGATCCGTCATCGGTCGAGCACCGGGCACACGGACAGGACCTCAGGAATGCGACACATCGGCCGCCGACGGGTTCGGCGACGATCGATCGGCAACTCCCACCTGGCTCACGCTTCCCATGTTTACCTGACGATCGTCCGGCGTCCAAAGTGCGACGAGGTCGTGGGAACGCGGGGTCCGGCCCGGGCCGGGGGCGGGCGACACCGGCGTGGGTCGAGATGTCATGAGACGGGGATGGCTAAGATCTCGCCATCATGGTGCGGAGCCAGCCGGACCTGCGACGAACCTTGGGCGCCGCCGGTCGACTGTGGGCGGCACCCGAGCACCACCACGTGGCCGACGACTGGTGGATCGCCTGCAGCGGGCAGCTGAACGTCAACTACAACGTGGCCTTCTGCCAGTCGTCCGACCCGGCCGTGCTCATCGACCACTGCCTGCAGCCCGTGCTCGATCTCGGGCGGCCGGCGATCATCATGTTGGCCGGGGCGGGACTGGCCTCCGCCCAGCAGCTGGCCGGGGCCGGCTGGGTCGTCGTCGGCGCCCTGCCCCTGATGCTGTTGACGCACCGGAGCGGTCCGGGCGGCGGCGGGGCCGGCGTCCGCGGTCTCTCCGCCCAGGAGCTCTCCCTGGCTCGTGAGCTCCTGGCCGACACCTACGGGCTCGATGACGCCTCCGCACTGGCCGCCGTCCCCGACTCGGTCGTCGAAGGGGACGACATGGGGGCCTGGGGACTGTTCGACGGGCCGGTCCTGGCCTCGTGCTTCACCGGCATCGTGGAGGACGGCCTCTTCGTGGTGTGGTCGATGGCCACCCGGCACCAGTGCCAAGGGCTCGGCTACGGGGAGCGCCTTCTCCGTACCGTCCTCGACCGGCAGTTCGACGAAGGCGTCTCCGGCTCGTTGCTGCAGTCGTCGGTGGCCGGCCAGAAGCTCTATCGGGACCTCGGCTACCAGGTGGTCGAGCACTGGCAACTGTGGTCACGACCGCGGTGGGTCATGGCCAACGCGTAACCGCCGGGGCCACGGCCCCGGGCCTCTCGGCGCGGCCCGACGGGTCAGGCCGGGGCCACCCCGGCAGGGAGCTGGCCCAGACCGGCCTGGGCCAGGAGCCGCCGCTCGTCGAGCTTGCTCGATTGGGTGAGCGGCAGGGTCTCGACCACCTCGACCCGGTCGGGCAGCATCGACTCGGGAAGCCGGTCACCCGCCGCACGCCGGAGATCGACGGCCGGGATCCGACCGTCGGTGACGACGAAGGCGGCGATGCCGGTCTGACCATGGTCGTCGTAGGCCACGCAGGCGGCGGCTGACACGCCCGGCAGGGCGCGCATGGCATCGCCCACCTCGACGAGCGAGATCCGTATGCCGAGGCGCTTGATGACCCGGTCCGCACGGTCCACATACACGTAGTCACCGCTCTCCGTCCGGTACACGAGATCGCCGGTCCGGTAGACAGTCCGGCCGGGGACCACGTCGGTTCGCAGGACATCCCGGGTCAGCTCCGGCGCTCCCCAGTAGCCCTCCATCAGCTGGTTCCCACCGATGTACAGCTCCCCGACACGGCCTGCGGACTCGACGAGACGCCCCTCCTCGTCGGCGATGTGGAACGACACATCGGGATGGGGCTGTCCGATCGACACGGTCCCGTCGGCGATCGACTCCTCGGTGACCTTGGCGTGGGTCACTGCGATCGTCGTCTCGGTGGGACCGTAACGGTTGACCACCCCGACCCCGGGTGCGGCAGCCCACAGCGCGTGGACGTCGCCGGCCGAGCACGCCTCGCCCCCCAGCGCCACCACCTCGAGGGAGGTCCCGGCCAGCTGGTCCACCTGGGGGCTGGACAGGAGCAGACGCAGGTAGCTGGGCGAGAAACCCGTATAGGTGATGGCCTCGTTCTTGACGGTGTTGAAGAAGGTCCGGGGGAACAGCAGTGCCTCCCGGGGCCGGATGACGATCGCCCCGCCGGAGAACAGGGTGGGGAAGAGGGTGCCGAACGACCCGTCGAAGTGGAACGGCGACACACACAGCGTGCGGGTGTCGACACCGAGACCCAATGCCTGCGCCGACGCGGCGATGGCCGCGGCGAAGGCACGATTGCCGATCAGTACTCCCTTCGGCGTGCCGGTGGTGCCGGAGGTATAGATGGCATAGGCGACACGAGTCGAAACACGGTCGGGCTCAGCCAGGTCCCCCGCCGATGCGCGCAGCTCCGAGATGCCGGCCAGCCGGGCCCGATCGGGGACGGGTACCTCGCCCGTCCCATCGGCCCGATCGTCCGAGGTGATGACGACCGCCGGTGCGCAGTCACCGAGGATGGTCTCCAGTCTGGCCACCGGATCGGTCACGGCCAGCGGCACGAAGATGGCTCCGATCCACAGGCAGGCCAGGGCGGCGACGACGAAGTCCACCGAGTTCGGGAGGTGGAGGGCGACCCGATCGCCCTCCTTCACGCCGCGGAGACCGAGGCCGGCGGCCACCCGGGCGGCTTCGTCACCCAGCCCGCGGTAGGTCAGGTCCCGCTCCAGGTCCTTGGCGGCCGGCCGATCCGGTCCGGTGGCGACGTGATCGAGGATTGCCGGGAGGACGTCGGGGGTGGTCAACCTCGGTCCCTGGCCGGAATGGACTGGGTACCGCGGACCAACGTGCCCGGGAGCTCACCGGTGTGCACGCCGTCCTCGAAGGTCACCGCTCCCCGCTTCATTGTCCACCGGTAGCCGGTGGCGGCCTGCAGGAGCCGGCGCCCACCCGCAGGCAGGTCGGTGGCGATCTCCGGCGGCGAGCACTCGAGGTGGTCGAGGTCGATGATGTTGAGATCGGCCAGGTAGCCGGGGGCGACGACGCCTCTGTCCAGCCATCCGAAATGGGCCGCCGGGCGCTGGCTGATCTGGTGCACCACCGCTTCGAGGGGTATCCCGTCCCGGTCCCGCCGGTCACGGGCCCACAGCGACAGGTAGGTGGTGGTCATGCTCCCGTCACAGATCTGGCCGCAGTGGGCCCCCGCATCGGACAGCCCGAACATGGCCACCGGCGAGGTGATCATCTCGTGCACGGCATCGAGGTTCCCGTGGGCGAAGTTGAACAGCGGGGTGTAGATGAGCTGGCCACCGTTCCGCTGCAGCTGCACGTCATAGGCGTACTCGGCCGGATCGACACCGGCCCGGCGGGCCAACGCTCCGAGCGACCGGCTGGTGTCCAGGTCGTAGCGGACGGGATCGTCGAGGACGTACATCTCGTCGAAGCGCCCGAAGAAGGCGTACCCGGCGAAGGCGTCGGCCCCCGAGGTCAGCTGGGCATGGCCGTCCAGGATCCGCCGGCGGCGCTCGGGGTCGCCCAGCGCGGCGATCCGCTCGGCCATGGGAAGACCGGCGATCTTCGTGTAGGCCCGCGACGGGGTGAACACGTTGACCGATGCCTGCAATCCGAGCAGGACTCCGATCGGGCGCGGGGCCACTTGGGCCTTGACGTCGAGCCCCTCTGCCTGGAGCTGCACCGCCAGCGCCATCAGGTCGCGCCAGCGCTCCGGCGCGGCGATGTCCTGTTGCACCGTGTAGCTGACCGGGCGGCGGCTGGTCCGGGCGAAAGCCGTGACCAGCTCGAACTCGGAACGGGCGAACTCGTCGTCGGTGGTGCGGTAGCTGTCCGACAGGAACTGGAAGACACCGCAGTCACGGGCCCGCAGGACGGATGCAAGGGCCAGGAGCTCCGGCTCGCGGGCCCGCAACGTACCCAGGTTCTCGCCGGTGCTGGTGCGGTGCCGTTCGGTCCGGGAGGTGGACACCCCCACGCCACCGGCATCGAGCCCTTCGGCCAGCAGCTTGGCCATCTGGTCGAGCTCCCCCTCGTCGGGATGGACAGCCGGATCGGCACCCCGGTCGCCCATGACAAAGGCGCGCAGTGCGGCGTGCGGGACATGGGTGCCGACGTCGATCGTCCGCGGTTGTCGCTCCAGGGCGTCGAGGTACTCGGGGAACGACCCCCAGTCCCAGCGCAGGCCCTCGTGCAGCGCGGTCCCCGGGATGTCCTCGACCCCCTCCATCATCTCGATCAACCACTGATGGCGGTCCGGCGCCACGGGAGCGAAGCCCACCCCGCAATTCCCCATCGCCACCGTCGTCACCCCGTGGTGCGAGGACGGGGCCAGGACCGGGTCCCATGTGGCCTGGCCGTCGTAGTGGGTGTGGGGATCGACGAAACCGGGGGTCACGATCAGCCCACCCGCATCGAGCTCGCGGTGGCCGCGGCCGATGTCGTCGCCGACCTCGGTGATCCGGTCCCCGACGATGGCGATGTCGGCCCGGCGCACCGGGCCACCGGTTCCGTCGACGACGGTCCCGTTGCGGACGACCAGGTCGGCGGCCATCTCGTCGCTCAGCCGGCCAGAGCCCAGCGCCGCAACTGCTTGCGGGCATCGGACAGCTCGCCGAATTGCGCGTCGGTCAGGGTGACGAGGGCGGCGGCGCAGTTCTCCTCGAGATGGGCGACCGATGACGTGCCGGGGATGGGCACCACCACCGGCGAGCGGCGCAGGAGCCAGGCCAGGCACACCTGGGAGATGGTGGCCCCCAGCGCCTGGGCCACCTGGTCGAGGGGGCCGCCGGGACGCGCCAGCTTCCCGCTGGCCAGTGGGGCCCAGGGGATGAACCCGATCTGGTGCTGCTCGCAGTAGTCGACGACGTCGTCGGCGCTGCGGGAGCCGATGTTGTACTGGTTCTGCACGCTCACGACGGGCACGATCCTCCGGGCCGCCTCGACCTGGTCCGCACCGACCTCGGACAGTCCCACCTCGGCCACCTTCCCCTGGTCGCGCAGCTCCTTGAGCACACCGAACTGCTCTTCTGCGGGGACCTGGGGGTCGACGCGGTGCAGCTGGAACAGGTCGATCCGCTCCACACCGAGACGGCGGAGACTGCCTTCGCACTGCTCACGGAGATAGGCCGGGCGACCGCATTCGACCCACTGGCCCGGGCCCGGCCGGGTGAAGCCGGCCTTGGTGGCGATCCTCAATCCGTCGGGGTAGGGGTGGAGCGCTTCGCGGATGAGCTCCTCGGCCACGTTCGGACCGTAGGAGTCGGCCGTGTCGATCAGGTCGACACCCAGTTCGACGGCACGGCGGAGCACATCGATGGCGCCGTCGTGGTCCGCCGGGGGTCCCCACACGCCGGGGCCGGTCAGCTGCATGGCGCCGAACCCGAGTCGGTGCACGGTCAGTGTGCCCAGCTGCAGGGTTCCCGAGTCCTCGACCATCGTCTCTCGATTCCTTTGCGCTGCTCCAGCGGTGCTTTTCCACGACGACGAAGGTGCAGACCCGGGCGTCGACCCAGCTTACCCGTCAGCCTGGTCAACGGACGTAAATGCTTGTCCTGCCCCCCGGCGCGGCGTACCGTGGTGAATGGGCGACGCCGAAGAAGGGGCTGGCGCGAACATGAACCCGAGCATGAGATTGTGGTGTCCATCCCTCGGAACGAGCTCGGCCATCACATGGCGAGCCTCTCCCGTCCGCCCCGTCCCCGATCGATGATCGAATTCGCCATCGTCGGTCTCGGTGCATGGGGACTGTGCGTGCTCGAGAGGACGGTGGTCCGGGCCCGCCAGTCGACGGAGCCCATCCGTGTGCACCTGGTCGAGCCGGGCCAGCTCGGCGGCGGGGTGTACTCGGCCAGCCAGCCCGACTACCTGGTCCTCAACAACGCCTGCGGTCAGCTGTCCCTGTATGCGTCGCCCAACAGCGACGAGCACCCTCCCTACGCCGTGGGACTCTACGAATGGGCCGTGGTCCGGGGGTTCCGGTGGGTCGGGCACGAATGCCGGATCGGTACGCAGGGCGAGCCGATCCGGCCGACCGACTACCTCCCCCGCCGGCTCATGGGCGAGTACCTGGCCTGGTTCTACGACACCTTGTTGGCCGACGCCCCGCAAAATCTGGAGATCGTCCGCCACTATGCCTCGGCCGTCGACATCTCACCGGCGATCGGGGGCCGCGAGTCCGTGCTCCTCGACAACGGGGAGACCCTGTCCGTCGACCATGTGGTGCTGACCTCCGGCCACACCTTCAACGACGAACCGGCCGGCAGCGCCCCCAGCGTGCGCTATCTGCGGCCCTACCCGGTGGAGTACTTCGACGAGCCGCTGCCCCCCGGATCGGCGGCCGCGGTCGCGGGCATGGGCCTGGTGGCCTTCGATGTGCTCACCGCGCTCACCGTCGGACGGGGTGGGTCCTTCGAGTCGGTCGGTTCGCGCAAGCGCTACGTGCCGAGCGGCCGCGAGCCGGTGATCCACCTCTACTCGCGCTCGGGGGTTCCCTACTGCGCCAAGTCGGCCCACGGCGTCGACCCCTACGGCGACTACCGACCGGTGGTGTGCACACCGGAGGAGTTCGCCGAGCTGACTCACCCGGGTGGCTCTGCCGTGCGCAGACAGGTCGACTTCCGGGACGAACTGCTCCCCCTCCTGTTCGCGGAGATGCAGGCCCGCTACCACACCCATGCCGCGTACCTGAAGGGCGGTCTCGATGAATCGGCGGCGGCCAGATCCCTCCTGCGGGCCGGCTGGCAGGAGGGCCACTTCGACGAAGCCGTCGGGCAGCTCGAGCTGCTCTACGGTCGCTTCGATCCCGCCAGTCACGTCTTCGCCGGTGCCGGCCGCCACTACACGTCGGGGAGCGACTACCAGTCCCAGGTCTACGACATGATCGAAACCGACCTCGATGAGGCCCTGGCCGAGGGGGGGAGCCCGGTGAAGGCGGCCCAGGAGGTGCTCCGCATCCTGCGTGACCAGTTGCGCTCGGTCATCGAATTCGGCGGCCTCTCCCTCGAGTCGTACATCGATTTCCAGTCGAATGTGCGGGGCCGGATCAACCGGCTGGAGGCCGGACCCCCGCCCCTGCGGTCCCAGCAGCTCCTCGGCCTGCTCGATGCCGGTGTGGTGCGGATCGACCTCGGTCCCGACCCCGAAGTCATCCCCACCGACGACGGTCGTGTGGTGCTGCGGTCGACCCAGCTCGATGAGACCTCCGAGGTGACCGTCAACGGCGTCGTCCGCGGACACCTCGACCTCCCGTCACTGGCCCGGTCCGGCTCCCCTCTGCTGAGCCGCCTCTACGCCAAGGGCCGCCTGACCCAGCTCAGCTACGGGGATACCGCAGTGGGCAGCGTGGCCATCAGCGAGGACTTCCACCCCTACGACGCCGAAGGCCGCCTCCAGCCGAAGCTGTCACTCCTCGGCGTGCTGACCGAGGGCGTGCGCTACTTCACCCACTATCTGCCCTCACCACGCAGTCGGTTGCGGGCGGTGCTCGATGCCCAGGACTGCGTCGAGGCCATCATCGGCTGAGGACGGCCAACCGGAGGTCCGACGGTCAGGAGATCCGATGGTCAGGTGGTGGCCAGGGTCAACGCCTGATCGATGTCGGCGATGAGGTCGTCCACGTGCTCCAACCCGATCGAGAGGCGTATGGTCTCGGGCCGGATGCCGGCGGCGATGAGCTCCGCCTCCGAGAGCTGGCGATGGGTCGTCGACGCCGGATGGATGGCCAGTGATTTGGCGTCGCCGAGGTTGAGGAGCCGCTTGAACAGCTGGAGCGAATCGAAGAACGCCAATCCCGCCTCGTACCCCCCCGCCGCTCCGAAGGTGATGATGGAGGGCACCCGGCCGTTGAGGTAGCGCTGGATCAGATCGTGATGGGGGTGATCGGGGAAGCCGGCAAAGCTCACCCACTCGACCCGCGGGTCGGCGTCCAGATAGGCGGCGATGGCCCTGGCGTTGGCCTCATGCCGGTCGAGCCTGACCGCCATCGTCTCCAACCCCTGGAGCAGCAGGAAGGCACCGAAGGGCGAGAGCGTGGCCCCGGTGTTGCGCAGTTGGATGGAGCGGGCCCGCACGGTGAAGGGACGCTCGGGGAAGTCACGGGCGAACACCACGCCATGGAAGGCGGGGTCCGGCTCGTTGAACATCGGGAACCGGTCGGGGTGATCGGCCCACGGAAACCGGCCACCGTCGATGATCGCCCCTCCGGTGGTCGTGCCGTGACCGCCGACGAACTTGGTCAGCGAGTGCACGACCACATCGGCACCGTGTTGGAACGGCTTCAGCATCAGTGGGGTGGCG
>JBEKOI010000098.1:0-12325 GCA_049521915.1 Acidimicrobiales bacterium
AGATGAGGTCCCACAGATCCTCGGCCGAGTTCCCTTCCTGGGGACGGACCGTCATGCCGCCGATCGTCGCCGAGAAGGTGTTGAACATGATGGCCTCGAGCACGACACCGACGATGGGGCCGCGGCGCTGTCCGATCCGAACGGCTCCGGCCGCCGCGGCTCCGTCGAGGACCTCTTCGAAGAGGGTGACCAGGGGGGAGAACACCCGGGCCGCTTCCTTCGGATGCTCGGTGAGCAGCTGCTGGGCGAACTCGGCCATGAACGGTGCTCGGGAATCGACCCCGGGCTCGCCCTCCGGCGACGGCCGGCACAGCTGGTAGTACTCGACCACGAAGCAGTGCAGTTGCTCGAGTGCACCGTCCACCCGGGCGATCTTGTCCCGCAGGTACTCCGTCGTCGACCGGACCGACTCCTCGAACAGGGCCAGGAGGAGCTCGTGCTTCCCGCCGAAGTACTGGTAGAAGCTGCGCAGGGACTGGCCTGAGCGGTCCACGACCTCTTGGACGGTGAAATCCTTGCCCGATCCGGAATTGAACAGCTCGATGGCGGCGTCGAGGAAGCGCTGCACCCGGGTTTCAGCCCGCAGCCTGGCAGAATCCAGTGAGCGCGCCACCGCCTGCTCCCGCCAACTGAGACTTTCGGGCTCGGAGGCATCCGCTACCGGCTCGTCCTTGGTCACTGGCGGAAGGCTATCCGATAGCGGAATACACAGAGAATCTCGCCGAACGCGGGTCCTTCCTCTTGCTGGAGAGAACTGGGTTCTGCCCCCTGGAGGGAACGGGGGGCGGCGGCCGCCCGGGCCCGTCGGGGGCGATTAGCGCGATTCACGGTTTCGTCCGTCGCCCGACAGGAGCCTGTCGAGGTTGGCCCGCAATTCCGGTGAGACGAACGACCGGTCCTCAGCACTCAGGGCAAAGTCGAGGGTGGCGAGCACTGCCCGTTCGAGGTGCAGGTTGAGGATGCGTTTGGTGTCCTCGACCGCCCGCCGGGGCAGCTTGGCTATCCGGTGGGCGCACGCCACCGCGTCATTCACCACCTCGTCATCGGGACAGACATGGTTGACGAGGCCGATCTCCGCGGCCCGCCTGGCCGGGATGCGGTCACCGGTCAACGCGTACTCCTTGGCCAGCTGCAAGCTGATCATGAGCGGCCAGGTCACCGGGCCCCCGTCGGCCGCCACCAGGCCCATGAGCACATGGGGGTCGGCCAGGTGGGTGCTCTCGGCCATGAACACGATGTCGGAGAGGGCGACCAGACTGCAGCCCAGGCCGACGGCGGGGCCGTTCACCGCGGCCACGATGGGGACGCGACAGCCCACCATGCCGGTGACGATCCCACGACCGTGGGCCAGCGTCTCCTTGCGTCGCTCCGGGTCCCGGGCCAGCTCGTCGAGGTAGGTGAAGTCGCCGCCGGCCGAGAACGCCTTCCCGTTCCCGGTCAGCACGACGGCCCGGGCCTCGTCGTCGGCATCGATCTGCGGGAAGAGGCCGGCCAGTCCCTTGTGCAGCTCGTGGTTGGTGGCGTTGAGCTGCTCGGGCCGGTTCAGCCTGACCACCCGGACCGGGCCGTCGACCTCCACCTCGAGCTCATCGGGTACGTCGAAGTGGGTCATGGGCCCGGCGGTCCGACGATCGTGTGCGCGGCGAATCGCTCGACCGCTGGCGGCCCGGCGACATCCTCCATGGTGAACCCTCCGGCTCGACGGCACTTGGACGATAGCACCGATCTTTTCAATACAGAACTGTATTTCCGCACATCAGGGAGCGGATCGCCGGGTGCGGTTCCGAGCCCGGGTGCGTTGCCGGACGAGCTCATGGGTCGGGCAGCCCGAGGATGCGACGGGCCACGAGGTTCCGCTGGATCTGTGATGTACCGCCCATGACGCTCTGGGCCCGGCTGTAGAGGTAGGTCTTCAGCCAGGTGTCGTCCCCACCGCCGTGGTCGATGCCGCCGACGCTCAGAGCGGCGTGCCCGACCGACTGCTCCACCCAGGTCATCAGGAGCTTGTCGACCGAACCCTCCGGTCCGTGGGAGATCCCGTCGAGCCGGTCGGACAGTCGCCGCCGCACATGCAGCCGGAGCATCTCGACCTCGACCATGGCCCACCCGAGATCGCGTACCTGCTCGGCCCGGAATCGGTCGGGGGCCGCCTGCACCCTGCGGGTCAGATCGTTGACGGTCTTCTGGTAGCGGGCCACGTAGCCGAGCTCGCCGGGCTCACGCTCGTGGCTCACCACGGTCATGGCCAGGCGCCATCCCTCGCCCGGTCCACCGATCATGTCGGCGGCCGGAACCCGGGCACCGTCGAAGAGCACCTCGCCGAACTCCTTGGTGATCCCGTTGATCATCTTGAGCGGTCGCTGCTCGATGCCGGGCTGGTGCATGGGCACGGCGAAGGCGGAGATACCGCGGTGCTTGGCCGTCTCGTGGTCCGTCCGGGCCAGCACCAGGCACCAGTCGGCCTCGTCCGAGTAGCTGGTCCACACCTTGTGGCCGGTGATCACGAAGTCGTCGCCGTCCCGGTCGGCCCGGGTGCGCAGCGAGGCCAGGTCGGACCCGGCATCAGGCTCGCTGAACCCCTGGCACCACCGGTCGCGTCCGCTGACGATGCCGGGAAGGAACCGCTGCCTGATGTCATCGCCGCCGTGCTCGAGGATCCCCTGCACCAGGTAGCCGAGGCTCGGGCGTGGCGGCGCCCCGGCGGCCGCCAGCTCCTCGTCGACGATCACCTCGTAGACGCTCGGCAGTCCCTGCCCGCCGATCGCCGTGGGCCAGGACATGCCGAAGAAGCCGGCGTCGTAGAGCGAATGGTGCCAGGCCGCCGCGCCGGCCCAGTAGTCGTCGTCGGTCGAGGACGTGGGCAGGCCGGGGTTGTTGTCCCCCAGCCAGTGCCGCAGTCGGCGCCGGAACTCCGATTCGGCCGGCGAGTCACGGAAGTCCATCGCCGCTCCCGATTCCGTGGTGGGCGAGCACCAGCGCCAGGCTGACCCCGGCGTCGCCGAGGAGGTCGATGGACAGGAGGGCGCGGCGGAGGTAGAGGTGGGCCAGGCACTCCCAGGTGTTCCCGATCCCTCCGTGCACCTGGATGGCCGTCTCGCACACCTGGCGGGCGGCCCGGGCACAGTACGCCTTGGCCACCGCGGCTGCGGCCAGGGCGTCGGCCGGCGCCAGCTCGTCCACGGCCCACGCCGCGTGGAGGGTCACGCTGCGGGCCCCCTCGGTCTGGACGTAGGCGTCGGCCAGCAGGTGCTGCACGGCCTGAAAGGAGCCGATGGCGGCCCCGTACTGGCGTCGCGCCGAGGCATAGGCGGTGGCCAGCTGCACCGCACCCTCCATGGTCCCGACCAGGTCGGCGCAGGCCAGCGAAAGGCCGAGGGCCGTCCAACGGGTCAGGCCACCGTTCGTGATCGGCCGGTCGGCCGGCCCGACGATCGTCACCTCGGACGCCGGATCCAGGGCCGTGGCCGGGCGGGTCAGATCGACCCCGGCGCGCACCGGGGCCAGGGCCGCCTCGGCCAGGAGCCGGCCCTCGGGCCCGTCGGCCAGGAGCAGTGCGGTCGACGATCCCTGGACGTCGACGGCCACCGTGGGCGGCACCCGGCCGTGGCCGGCGCAGGCCAACGAGGAGAGATCGGCCACCAGGGCAACCGTCTCGACGGCCGGGCCCGGGGGGGCTCCGGCCAGCCTGCGGAGCTCGCCGGCCATGAGCGGTCCGAAGAAGGAGACGTCGGCCAGGCCCCGGCCGAGCTCCTCGGCCACGATGGCCGCCTCCACCCCCGACGCCGTCGGTGCGCCGCCTCCGGTGGCGGTCCGGAGCTCCCGCCATCCCGACGCGGCCACGGCCGCGTCCAGCTTGGCCGCCCGCTCGGGCTCGCCGATGTCGGCCACGGTGTGCGGACCGAGCTGGGTCACCAGCCGGGCGGCCGAATCCCGAAGGGCATGCTGCTCGGCCGAGAACCGGACGTCCATCAGCCGTCCTCTTGCGCCGCGGCCAGCGACGTCGACCACTCGTCGCGGAGCGTCCGCCGCAGCACCTTCCCCGACGGCAGACGCGGGACATCGTCGACCACGACGACGTAGCGGAGCCGCTTGTAGGTGGCCAGTGCGTCGGCCACCAGCGCCTGCAGCTCACCTTCGTCCACGGGCCGGTCCGGGTCGAGCTTGACCGCGGCGGCCGGGACCTCCCCGGCCCGCTCGTCGGCCACGCCGAAGACGGCGCAGTCGAGTACGGCCGGATGGCGGAGCAGCACCGCCTCGACCTCGGCCGGCGCCACCTGGAAGCCGCTGACCTTGATCATCTCCTTGGACCGGTCGGTCAGGTGGACCCACCCCTCGGGCTCCAGCCACCCGACGTCCCCGGTCCGGTACCAGCCGTCGGCGAAGGCATCGGCAGTGGCGTCGTCGGGAAGGTAGCCGGCCATCACCGACCGGCTCCGGACCTGGATCTCGCCGACCGCCCCGGGGGCCAGGACGTCGCCGCTCTCGAGGTCGGCGATGCGGAGCTCGACACCGGCGGGCGGCAGTCCGGCCGAGTCCAGCCGCCACCGGTCGGGGTGGTCGACCGGATTGGCCGCAATGACCGGCACCTCGCTGGCGCCGTAGGCCGGGAGCCAGCGGACCCCGGTCCGCTCGGTCACCACCATGGCCACGCTCTCGGTCACCGGGGTCGCGCCCCACATGATGTAGCGGAGCGAGGAGAGATCGTGGGCTTCGAGGTCGGGGTGGTTGGCCAGGGCCAGGGCGATGGGTGCCACCGCCATCTCGAGGGTCATCCGCTCGCTGGCGATGCGGTGCAGGACCTCGTCGAGGTCGAACCGGGTGTGCAGTCGCACGATGGCCCCGGACGAGACGGCGGCCAGCAGATTGAGCAGGCCGAGGATGTGCGAAGGGGGTGTGGCCACCTGGAACCGGTCGTCCTCCCCCAGACCGAGGACCGTGCACCAGTGGGCCGTGGCCAGACCGATCGACCCGTGGGTGTGCCGGACGGCCTTCGGGAGCCCCGTGGTCCCCGAACTGAAGACGAGGACGGCCTCGTCGACCGCGCCCACCCCGGCGGCGGCCACCGGGGCGCGGCTGCCGGCCAACGGGTCCGCCGACCGGTCGTCGAGGTCGGTCACCCGCTCCGGACCCAGCAACCCGGTCAGCAGGGACACCGCCTCGCCGTCGGCCACGGCGTGGACCGGTGCGGTGAGCTCGAGGGCGTGTCCGACCTCGGTCGCCTTCCACGCCGGGCTGAGCAGGACAGCGGCCGCCCCGATCTTGCTCGTGGCATGGACGGCCACGATGAACTCCATGCGGTTGGCCGTCATCAGGGCCACACGGTCGCCGCCGCCCACCCCCCGGTCCAGGAGGTGGCGGGCGAAGGCATTGCTCAGATCGTCGAGGTCCCGGTAGGACCACCGCCGGTCGCCGCTGCGGACGGCATCGCGGTCCCCGAGGCGGAGCGCGGTTCGCTCCAGTGCCTCGTGCATCAGGGTGTTCGCCATTGGAAACCATCTTCTCCAATTTGAGATCGACCGTCAACATTCAGCAGATCTATACTTCTCTGATATGGAGATCAAGGGCGCGACGCGATGACCGACGACCCGGAGGTGCGACAGGAGATCATCGAGACGGTCCGCCGGTTCGTGGCCCGCGAGGTCATACCGGTGGCGTCCGCACTGGAGCGCGACGACCGGTTTCCGACCGACATCGTCGAGGGGATGCGCGAGCTCGGACTGTTCGGGGTCACCATCCCCGAGCCCTACGGTGGACTGGGGCTCGACCTCTTGACCTATGTCGGCGTCATCGAGGAGCTGGCCTACGGGTGGATGAGCCTGACCGGCGTGGTCAACACCCACACCATGGTGGCCACCCTGCTCCTCCAGCACGGCGACGAGGAACAGAAGCGCCGGTGGCTGCCGGTACTGGCCGCTGGTGCGAGGCGGGGGGCGCTGTCCCTGTCCGAGCCCGATGCCGGCAGCGACACCCGCAACATCTCCTGCCGGGCCCGGCGGGACGGGGACGAGTACGTGGTCAACGGGACCAAGGCCTGGGTGACCAACGGGGAGCGGGCCGGCCTCGTGGCCCTGGCCGCCCGCACCGAAGAGGGCATCTCCGCCTTCATCGTGGAGAAGGAACCCGGGCCGGCCTTCGAGGGGATCTCCGTGGGCAAGCACGTGGGCAAGCTCGGGTACAAGGGTGTCGAGACCGTCGAGATGGCGTACACGGACCACCGGGTGCCGGCGGCCAACCTCATCGGCGAGTCGGGCCGGGGTCTGCCCCAGATCCTCGGGGTGCTCGAGATCGGGCGCATCAACATCGCCTCCCGGGCGGTGGGCGTGGCCCGCGCCGCCTTCGACGCCGCGCTGGCCTACGCCCAGGAGCGCACCACCTTCGGCAAGCCCATCGCCGAGCACCAGGCCATCCAGCTCAAGCTGGCCGACATGGCCACCCGGCTGGAGGCGGCCAGCCTCCTGACCCGCAACGCGGCCGAGCGGAAGATGGCCGGGCTGCGCTGCGACGTCGAGGCCGGGATGGCCAAGCTGTTCGCCAGCGAGACGGCCCTCGAGCTCACCACCGAGGCCATGCGCATCCACGGCGGTGTCGGCTACACCACCGACCTGCCCGTCGAGCGCTACTACCGCGATGCCCCCCTCATGGTCATCGGCGAGGGGACCAACGAGATCCAGAGGCTGGTCATCGCCCGCGGGCTGCTGGCCCGCGCCCGGGGTTAAGGCTCGTCCCGGCGGCCGGCCAGTCGATCGGCCACTTCTTCGAGCACCTCCTCGGTGTGCTGGCCGAGCGCGGGGACCGGACCACACCGCCGGCCGGCCACGCCGGAGAAGCTCACCGGCCCGTTCACCGACCGTTGCCCGCTTCCCGTGCCGCCCCCGTCGATCTCCACGATGCCGTCGTTGGCCAGCAGCTGGGGGTCGACGACGACCTCGGCCGGGGTCTGCGCCGGGGCCCACCACACCCCCTCCTCGTCGAACCGCTCGGCCCAGGCGGCCAGGGGCCGCTCGGCGATGATCCCGTCCAGGATGGCGATGACATCGGTCCGGTGCCGGCGGATGGACGCGGCATCGGCGAAGCGCGGGTCCTCCAGCAGTTCGGGATGGTCGAGGGCACGGCACACGGCGTCGATGTGGCGCCCCGCCTCGAGGCCGGTGAGGAAGAACCAGCGGTCGTCGCCGGCGCGGTACGGGTTCATCAGCGGCGCCTGGTTCCGCTCCCTCGACTCGGCCCGGGCCACCTTCCCGAGGGTCATCTGCAGCCCGAGGTCCCACCCGAGCACGTAGGTGCCGGTCCGCAGGAGCGAGACCTCGACGACCCGCCCCCGGCCCGTGGCGCGCTGCTCCATCACCGCCGCCAACAGGCCGGCCAGCGCGGCCAGCCCGGTGATGTGGTCGCCGATCCCCCCGCGGGCGTTGAGCGGGCTCCCCTGGTGGTCGGCCATCTGCATGGACAGCCCGGAACGGGCCCAGAAGGCCCCGATGTCGTAGGTGGGACGGTTCCGCTCGTCGCCCCGCAGGCCGAAGCCGCTGATGCTGCAGTACACGAGGCGGGGGTGGCGGGCGGCGGTGGCCTCGGGCTCCAGGCCCAGCCCTTCGAGGGAGTCCGGCCGCAGGTTGGTGATGAAGACGTCGGCCGTGGCCAGCAGATCGTCGAGGTGCCGGCGGCCATCGGGATCCCGCAGGTTGAGCACGACGCTCCGCTTCCCGCGATTGTCGAGCGAGAACGCCGGATTGGGCATGTCGCTGTCGATGCCGAGCGACCCGAACACCTGTCGCATGGGGTCGCCGGCCGGCGCTTCGACCTTGATGACATCGGCGCCCCAGTCGGCCAGCAGCGCCGCGGCCGAGGGCGCCGCCACCCACACCCCCATCTCGACGACCCGCAGGCCGGCGAAGGTGGAGAGGCCCGACGAGGGGTCGCCGGTCACGTGGCCGCTCCCGGACGACCGGGTGCCGCCTGTTGGCGCAGGAGGTCCTTCATGACCTTGCCCGTGGCATTGACGGGCAGCTCGTCGACGATCTCCACCATCCTCGGCACTTTGTAGTTGGCCATCCGGGCCCGGCACCAGTCGACGATCTCGGCTGCGGATGCCCCTCCGGTTCTCACCACGAATGCCATTCCGACCTCGCCGAGGCGCTCGTCCGGAATTCCGATCACCGCCACCTGCCGGATGTCGGGGTGCTGGAGCATGAGGTTCTCGATCTCAGCGGGATAGGCGTTGAAGCCGCCCACGATGAACATGTCCTTGATCCGCCCGACGATGCGCAGGCAGCCGGCACCGTCGACCACGCCGATGTCCCCGGTGCGCAGCCACCCGTCCGGCGACAGCGCCAGCTCGGTGGCCTCGGGATCGTCGAGGTAGCCGGCCATGACGCTGCTGCCGCGCAACACCACCTCGCCGGGCTCTCCGGCGGCCACCTCCCGATGGTCGTCGACGATGCGGATCTCGAAGCCGGGCCGGGGTCGGCCGACCGTGGTGGCGATGGTCTCGACGTCGTCGTCGCCGGACGTCGACGCCGCCGTTCCCGCCTCGGTGAGGCCGTAGCCGGTGATGACGATCGAGAACGGCAGTTCGTCGTCGATGCGGCGGACCAGTTCGACAGGGATGTCGGCCGCTCCGGTCACCGCCACCCGCAGCGTCGACAATCGATGTCCGGCCCGGTCGGGATGGTCGAGGATGGCCTGGTAGAGCGTGGGCGGCCCGGGGAGGACGGTGACCCGCTCGGCATCGACCCGCCGCAGGATGTGGTCGACGTCGAAGACGGCCTCGGGGAGCATCGTGGCCCCGCTGGCCACGCAGGCCAGGATCCCCGCCTTCAATCCGAACATGTGGAAGTACGGGTTCATCATGAGGTAGCGGTCGTCGGCGCACAGCCCGGTCATCTCCACCCAGTCGGTGGCCACGGACAGGGTCCGGCCGTGGGTCATGACCACGCCTTTGGGCCGTCCCGTGGTCCCCGAGGTGAACAGGATGTCGGACGGATCGTCGGGGCCCAGTTGGCCGCTCCGCCGCTCGACGAGCGCCCGGTGGGCGTCGGTGGCCCGTCCCCCGAACGCGGCCCACGACTCGGTGCCGGGCGGCACGTGCCCGCGGGCCACGATGACCGTCTCGAGGTCGGGGAGCTCGGTGCCGTCGGACCGGAGCATGTCGACGTAGTCGGTCCCGAGGAAATCGGTGACCGTCACCAGCGCCCGGGCCCGGCTGCGGGCCAGGAGGTCGGCCGCCTCGCCGCCCTTGAACCTCGTGTTGACGGGGACGAGGACGGCACCCGCCTGCCACAGGCCGAGGGCGGCCACCACCCACTCGGCACTGTTGAAGGCCCAGATGGCGACCCGATCGCCTGCCTCGACACCGGCGGCGGCCAGTGCCGCGGCGAAGGTGCGGGCCTCGTCGAACAGCTCGGCGTAGGTGAGCCGGATGGAGCCGTCCTCGACGGCCACCTGGCCGCCGAACCGGTCGGCCGCCGCCGCGGTGACGGCCGGGACGGTGCGCCCCGGGCCGTCGCCGGTGCTCATCGGGCGACGAGGTCGGTCACGTTCATCAACGGATGCTCAGTGCTTGCTTCGACATGGCTCCTCTTCTCGGATCCGCTCGGACCCTCCGGTGAGAATGGCACTATGCACTCGGGAGAGTACTATTCCTGCCTGGGTGCTGCCACCGGTCCGGGACCGTCGGTGCCCCCCACTCCCCACCGGCGGGGCCACCATCCGAGGCGGAGCACCGGCGGCCACCCCGGCACTTGTCTGTGGTCGCCTGCCCTTCCGGCGGTCCGGTCGTGATCGAGCCCGTGGTGTTGAGAACGCACTTCTTTTTTTTGTGCAATGCTTGTTTTGCAGGCTTGTGCTCCGGTGAGCCCACAGGGCCGACCGTCAGGACGAAAGGTGCAGGGCAGCGGCATGACCACCATGGAATCCGACGTCTACTACGACCCCTACGACTTCGACATCGACTCGGACCCCTATCCGGTGTGGAAGCGGCTGCGCGACGAGCAGCCCCTCTACTTCAACGAGCGCTACGACTTCTACGCGCTGAGCCGCTTCGAGGACGTCGATCGCTGCTCCCGGGATTGGGAGACCTACATCTCGAGCAAGGGCACCCTCCTCGAGATCATCAAGAGCGGCATGGAATTGCCGCCCGGGTCGATCATCTTCGAGGACCCTCCGGCCCACCACCTCCATCGCCGCCTCCTCTCACGGGTCTTCACGCCCCGGAACATCAACGGCCTCGAACCGAAGATCCGCGAGTTCTGCGCCCGCAGCCTCGACCCCCTCGTCGAGCAAGGGGGCTTCGACTTCATCGCCGACCTCGGCGCCCAGATGCCCATGCGCACCATCGGCATGCTGCTCGGGATTCCCGAGCAGGACCAGGAGGCCATCCGCGACCGCATCGATGACGGCCTGCGCCTGACCGAGAGCGGCATGCCGGACATGGACAAGGCCTACGTCGACGGCATGGCCGTGGGGGACGGGTTCGCCGAGTACATCGACTGGCGGGCCGACCATCCTTCCGACGACCTGATGACCGAGATCCTCCATGCCGAGTTCGAGGACGAGACCGGTACCGTGCGCCGCCTCACCCGGGAGGAGGTGCTGGGCTACGTCAACCTCCTGGCCGCCGCGGGCAACGAGACCACCACCCGCCTGATCGGGTGGACGGGCAAGGTGCTGGCCGACCACCCCGACGAGCGCCGGCGACTGGTCGAGGATCGCAGCCTGGTTCCGAACGCCATCGAGGAACTGCTGCGCTACGAGTCACCCTCGCCCGTCCAGGCCCGGTACGTGACCAAGGACGTCGAGCACCACGGGCGGCCGGTACCCGCCGGCAGCGCCATCCTCCTCCTGACCGCGGCGGCCAATCGCGACGAGCGCAGGTTCCCCGATGCCGACCGGTTCGACGTCAACCGCAAGATCGACCACCACCTGGCCTTCGGCTACGGGATCCACTTCTGCCTCGGATCGGCGCTGGCCAGGCTCGAGGGGCGCATCGCCCTCGACGAGGTCCTGCAACGATTCCCCACCTGGGACGTCGACTGGGAGAATGCAGTGCAGGCCCGGACGTCGACGGTGCGGGGTTGGCAACGACTTCCCGTGTTCACGTCCTGAGCCGGCACCGACTTCGAGAGAGGACGTCCAACTGATGAGAACCGTCGTGGTCGGCGCGTCGAGTGGCCTGGGCCGGTCCATCGCCGTGGGCCTGGGCCAGCGGGGGGCGACCGTGGCCCTGCTGGCCAGGAGGAACGATCGGCTGGTGGACGCGGCCAAAGAGGCCGGGCCGGGTTCGATGGCCATCGTGTGTGACGTCACCGACACCTCGTCGGTCCAGGCCTCCATCCAGGCCGCGGCGGAGGGCCTCGGCGGCATCGACGCCCTCATCTACGCCACCGGGATCGGACCCCTGGCCCGGATGGTCGACGTCAGCGCCGACACCTGGCGACGGACGTTCGACACCAACGTGATCGGGGCCGCGCTCGTGACCGCAGCCTCCATCCCCCATCTCACCGCATCCCACGGAGTCGCCGCCTACCTCTCCTCCGTCAACGGGTCGTTGACCCCTCCCTGGCCCGGGCTCGGGACCTACGCCACCAGCAAGGCCGCGCTCGACACCATGGTCGAGGCCTGGCGCACCGAGCACCCGGGGGTGGGGTTCACCCGGGTCATCGTGGGCGACTGTGCCGGCGGTGAGGGGGCATCCGCCACCGGGTTCGCCGACGACTGGGACTGGGACCTGGCCGCGGAGCTCCATCCCATCTGGAGCGCCAGGAACTACCTGAGCGGTTCCCTGGTCGACGTCGAGGAGCTCGTGCGCATGGTGGACACCGTGCTGCGCTGCGGTGCCAGTGCCGGCATCCCGACCGTGGCCGTCACCCCCCGATCGCCCGGGTGAGGGGGCCGGGGCCGGAAGTCAGGCCACCACGCCCCGGATCTTGAGGTCGATGATGGCGTCGGAGTCGAGGCCCAGGTCGGCCAGGATGGCGTCGCCGTGCTCGTTGAACTCGGGGGCGCGCGTCGGCGCCGCGGGTTCCTCGTCGAACTGGACCGGCGCGGCCACCAGCCGGAAGGGCGTCCCCGAGGCCGTGTGGCACTCCTGGACGTAGCCGTTGGCGACGGTCTGGGGATCGGCCACCGCCTCCAGCGTGTCCTGCACCACGGTCCACTGCCCGCTGAACGTCTCCAGCCGCTGGCGCCACTCCTCGAGGGTGGCCGAGGCGAACACGTCGGTCAGGATCCCGATGGCCTCGGCACTGTTGGCCATGAGCGAGGCGTGATCGGCGAAACGGACGTCGCCGGCCAGCTCCGGACGACCGACGGCGTCACAGAGGAGGGGCCA
>JBEKOI010000099.1:0-12315 GCA_049521915.1 Acidimicrobiales bacterium
ATCCCCGTCGGGCCCCAGTGCCTTCTCGAGCGCTTCGGCCCACGCCGACCAGTCCATCCCCTCACCGTACCGCTTCTCCGATCGTAAGGCCGGAAAGACGGGCGCCTGCCCGTGCTGCGCCCGGTCAGCCGTCGGCCCGGTCAGCCGTCGTGCCCGGTCAGCCGTCCTCGCGTCCGAGACTGCCGACGTGCGCCGACATCCCACCGTCGATGGCGATCATCTGCCCGGTGATGTATCTGGAATCCTCGGAGGCCAGGAAGACGACGAGATGGGCGATGTCATCGGGCTGGCCGAGGTAGGGAGTGAGCGTGGTCCGACCGAGGCTTTCCAGGACCCCCTCGGGGAGGTGGGCGCGTACGGCGTCGGTGATGATCAACCCCGGGACGATCGTGTTGGCCCGCACACCCTGCTTGCCGTGGCCGGCGGCGACGTACATGGTCAGGGTATTGACTCCTGCCTTCGACACCCCGTAGGAGGTGCGGGTCCGGTCGCCTTTGAGCGATGCCCCCGACGACATGTTGATGATGGATCCGCCGCCGGTTCGCACCATCTCGGGGATGGCGTGCTTGCAGGTGAGCATCTGGCTGCGCAGGTTCACCGCCATCGTCCTCTCCCACACCTCCAACGGCAGTTCGGTGACGTCGGTGTCGCGGGACAAGAACTCGGAATCGGTCAGCGCCGCGTTGTTGTGGAGCACATCGATGCGGCCGAGGCGGGACACGGTGGACCCCACCGCCGAGGTGACCTCCAACTCCTCGGAGAGGTCGACCCGCTCGGAGGTCGCTTGTGCTCCTGTCGCCCGGATGTCCTCGGCGATGCCCTCGGCACCCTCACCATCGATGTCGAAGATGGCCACGGAGGCGCCTTCGGCGGCCAGTGCTCTGGCCGATGCCGCCCCGATACCGCCGGCGCCACCCGTCACGATGGCCACCTTCCCGTCCAGGCGTCCCACCGTGGCTATTTGACCGCCTCGATGTCCTCGGGGTCGGGGACGATAGCTCCCTCCGAATCGAGGATCGGGGCGAGAAGATTGAGATCGGGATTGTCCAGATCGGGGCTGTTGGGGTCGTAGCCCTTCTCGGCGCAGAATCGGAGCAGCCGGCGCTCCTGTGCCAGACGCAGCGTATGGCCCGTCAGCTCATTCGAATTTGCCATCGTCATTTCCTCTCCGGGGGTGTCGGCCACACGCTACCCAGTCCGCATCGACGGATGTATTCGCCCGGCTCCGTCGTTCCGTGCGCCACCGGAGGAGCCCGTGCGGGCCCACCCAGGCTAGGGGCATGGTCCAGCGGCGCTACCTGCTCGACAACCAGCAAGCCGAAGCCGGCGAGCGTTTCGACGCCCTGCAGCAGGTTGAAGACGGCGTTCCGGTCCCTGTTGGCCGCACGGGGGACGGACCTCTCGTTCGGGAGAAGGTTGATCCGTGAGCTCCTGATCTCCGCGGGATTGGCCACGGACGAGGAGATCGAGCGCCACCTCTCGAATGTGGCCTCCGGTCGACTTCACCTCGCCACCTCCCCGATGGTGTCGGCTTGGGGCCCGCAGGCCGGCGTGACCGGCCGGCCGTGGCGGCCATTCTCGGGCGACGCAATTCAGGCGGCGACGACCACTACGCTGACGCAGTCGGGACCTGAGAAACGCAAGCACGTGTAACGCCTCCCCGGGCCGAAGGGACAGTGGCATGGGCCATGTTGCGGCTCGGGACGGAGGAGACGTCGGGTGATAGAGCTCATCGCTATCGGCTTCGTGGCCGGGGTCGTCGCCGGTATCTCACCGTGCATCCTCCCGGTACTGCCCGTCATTCTGGCCGTCGGGGTCACGGCACCCGACGACGACGGCGGCGTCGAAGCCGGGTCACCGGATCCGGTCACTGCCGCCGCCGTCCACCCGACGCCATCATCGGAGATGACCGGTGGCGGCTTGTCGACGTTGGTCACGCCACCCGATGTCGTCCAGGCCCCGGACCCATCGCCACGCGGGATGAGGTGGCGGGCCCGGCTCCGCCCGGTCTCCGTGGTCGGTGGGCTGGTGATCAGCTTCAGTCTGCTCATTCTCACCGGCTCCGAGATACTGTCGGCTCTCGGACTGCCTCAGGGGTTCTGGCGCGACACCGGCATCGTCCTGTTGGTCGTGGTCGGCCTCGCCTTTGTGTTCCCCCCGCTGTCGTCACTGCTCGAACGACCGTTCGCCCGCATGACCACCCGCCGCCACCCGGACGGGTCGGCCGGCGGCTTCATCGTCGGCCTGGGCCTGGGGCTGTTGTTCGTGCCGTGCGCCGGGCCGATCCTGGCCGCCATCACGGTGGCCGGTGCCACCGACAAAGTCGGGTGGACGGCGGTGTTCCTGACCGTGGCCTTCGCCCTCGGGGCGGCCCTGCCCCTGCTGGTGGTGGCCGTGGCCGGGAGCCAGCTCACGCAGCGGACCACGGCGCTTCGGCGTCACGCCGCCCGGGTCCGCCAGATCAGCGGAGTGGTGATCCTCGTCATGGCCCTGGCCATCGGGCTCGACGCGTTCTCGGGCCTCCAACGCGACGTGCCCGGGTACACGAGTGCCCTCCAGAACAAGATCGAGGGCGGGACCACCGTCCGCACACAACTCAGTGCCCTCAGCGGAAACGCCTCCAAGAGCAACGCCAGCCTGGCCAAGTGCGACCCCAGTGCCACGACCCTCCTCGACTGCGGAACGGCACCGGACTTCGCCGGCATAACGGCGTGGCTGAACACACCGGGCGGAAAGCCGCTGACCCTGGCCCAGCTCCGGGGCAAGGTGGTCCTGGTCGACTTCTGGACCTATTCGTGCATCAACTGCCAGCGCAGCCTGCCTCACGTCGAGGCCTGGTATCACGACTATGCCGAGGACGGCTTGGTCGTGATCGGCGTCCACACCCCCGAGTTCTCCTTCGAGCACGTAGTGTCCAACGTGCGGAGCGAGTCGAGGTCGCTCGGAGTCGACTACCCGGTGGCCGTTGACGACCAGTACAAGACCTGGGACGCCTACGACAACGAGTACTGGCCCGCCGATTACCTGATCGACGCGGAGGGCCGGGTCCGCCATGTCAGCTTCGGCGAGGGAGGCTATTCAGTCACGGAAAAGCTGATCCGTCAGTTGCTCACCGCCGCTCATCCGGGGGTGATCCTGCCCCGAGCGACGAACGTCCGGAACAAGACGCCGACCGATGAGCAGAATCCCGAGACCTACATCGGCTACCAGAAGCTGGCGTACCTCGAGCCCCAGGACGCACCCGCACAGGACCAGCCGGAGGTGTACCAGTTCCCGTCGTCCCTCCAGCTCGGTGGGCTCGGGTGGTCGGGGACGTGGACCGATCATGCCGAGGAGGCGACGGCGGGAGCCAATGCCAGGATGGAGCTCAGCTTCCTGGCCGATGACGTGTACCTCGTCATCGGGGGATCGGGGACCATCGACGTATCCATCGACGGCCGGCACACCCAGACCATCGCCGTGGGTGGTGTACCCAAGCTGTACACCCTGTTCCACGCCGGTTCGTCCACGACAGGGACGTTGGAATTCAGCGCCTCGCCGGGTATCCAAGCCTACGACTTCACCTTCGGCTGACCCCGGTGGTGTCGGGCCTATCCCCGTTCCCGTTCCCGGCCCGGGGGCGTCGATACTGTGTCCATGGACAACCTGGCGCTCTTCGACCTGGACAACACGCTTCTCGACCGGGAGAGGGCATTTCGGATCTGGAGCGGTCGGTTCGTCGAGTCCTACGGTCTGGATCAGGATGCCATGGAGGTGATCGAACGCCTGGACGGGGATGGCGCGGCTCCACGCGAGGAGTTCTTTGCCGGCCTGCGCCGGGCATTCGACATCTCCATCGGGGTCGACGTCCTCCTCGAGCGCTATCACGACGAGTACCCAGCCTATTTTTCGGTCGAACCTGAGACCCTGGCGGCGATCAGATCCCTGCGCCAGGGGGACGTCAAGGTCGGAGTGGTCACGAACGGACCCCCTTCGCAGTGGGCCAAGATCGAGGCAGCCGGGCTGGTCGGCGAGGTCGATGCCGTCTGCATCTCGGCCGTGGTCGGCGCGTGGAAACCGGAAGTGGCCATCTTCGAAGAGGCGGCCCGCGTCTGCCGGGTGCCTCTGGACGGCTGGATGGTGGGTGACTCCGCCGATGCTGACATCGTCGGCGGACGCCGGGCTGGCCTCAAGACAATCTGGATGGCCCGGGGCCGGACATGGGCGTCGGATGGATTCTCACCGGACTTCACCGTGGCGACGATCCCGGAGGCCGTGGACATCATCGTCCGATCCGGGTGACAGCGGTCGTGCGCGGCCGGGGGGAGGCTAGGGCGAGGAGCTCAATCCCGAAGACAGCCAGGTCAGACGATTGCCCAACTCCTGGGCGCTTGTGGGCCGACCGTAGTAGAAGCCCTGGACGATATGGCAACCCAGTTGGTCGAGGATCTCGACCTGGGCGGCCGTCTCTGCCCCTTCGACGACCACATCGAGGTCGAGGGCGTTGGCAATGCCGACGATGGCGCGCAGCAGTGCCAGGGCCTGGTGGTCAGCACCGAGCGGATCGACGAAGCTTCTGTCGACCTTCAGGATGTCTATGGGGAGATCGCGCAGGTAGGCCAGTGACGAGTAGCCCGTGCCGAAGTCGTCGATGGCGATGCGGACCCCGAGCCTTCGAAGCTCCTGCAGCTGGCGCCTCGCTTGTTGGGTGTCGGCCATCATGATTCGCTCCGTGATCTCCAGCACCAAGAGCTTGCCCGGGAGCCCGGACTCGTCGAGGGCTCTGTCCACCCGGCCGATGAGATCTGCCGAGAACATTTCGGGAGCCGACAGGTTCACGGCGATCGAAAATGCTCGTGCCGGGTCGATCATCTGCCACTCCTTGGCCTGGATGCAGGCCTGGCGCAGGATCCAGTCACCGAGCGGCTCCATCAGGCCCATCTCCTCGGCGACGGAAAGGAACGAGTCCGGGGTGAGCAGGCCCCGCTGGGGGTGGCGCCAGCGCAACAACGCCTCCGCCCCGATGATGACATTGGTGGCCGAATGGACCACAGGCTGATAGTGGACCTCGAACTGGTCCTGCGCCAGTGCATCTCTCAGCTCGGTTTCGAGTTCGAGGCGCCTCACCATGCGGTCGTGCATCGACCCTTCGTAGATGGAGATCCGGTTCCGACCGGCCGCTTTGGCCTCCGACATCGCCCGATCAGCGTCGCGCAGGACTGATTCTGCGGTCGCCGGCGGGACCACCTCGACGATGCCGATGCTTGCCGTGATGGCTACGCGCCCCCGGCTCAGCGCGTAGGGCGCGCTCAGGGAAGAGAGCAGTGTGTGGGCCAGCGCGGCGGCGTCACCCATCGTGCCTCCTTCGAGGAGGGCCACGAACTCGTCACCGACCAGGCGAGCGGCCAGATCGCCCTGACCGAGCGCTGATTGCAGACGTCTGCCCACGGCAACCAGGAGCTCGTCCCCGGCGGCGTGGCCGTAGGTCTCGTTGATGACCTTGAAACCGTCCAGATCGATGAAGAGCAGTGCCGAACCCGACGTGCCGTCCATTCTCTCGATCCGGTCCGAGAGGTGCAGGCGACTCCCCAGTCCGGTCAGGACGTCGGTGTGGGCCTGCACGATCAGACGCTTCGTCTTCACCCTGGCCCGCTCCGTCCGGGCGGCGAGAACCTCCGATATCAGCAGCCAGATGCCGAGCGTCAGGAAGAGTCTCACCCCCAACTCGGCACTCCACGGTCTTTGCACGACGACCCAGGCCGGTCCGACCACCAGGACGAACAGTGGGCCCACGCCCCGCGCCTGGGTCAGTCCGATGTAGACGAAGACCAAGGTGAGGAAGCCCGAGTATTCGACGGCGCCGCCCCCGTCGGGGAGCACCGAGAGGGCCACCTCGCTGATCACGAGGAGCACCGGGAAGCCGAGCAGGAGGAGCCTCTTGGTGGTGCCGTCGAGCACAGCCAGCAGGGTGAGGTCCAACACCGCCGTCGCTCCGGCAATGGTTGCGATGGCTCCGCGGTCCTCATGCCCGACGTGCAGGAACGCATCGGCTCCGATCACGATGAGGCAGAACGCGGCTACGAGTCCGAAGCCGAGCAGCACGTCCTGTTCACCTGGACGGACGGTGCTCCGAATCCGGGTATTGCGCAACCATCGCCCGGTTCTGGTCGTGTTCCCGCGCCCGGGAGGCAAACGCCGATCCGGGTTCATTGCGCTGCCGCGTCGCTCGCTGCCGCTCTGTCGATTCGACTGGCCATCACGTGCATCTGTGGGAGGAGGAGCGGCCGAGCCGCTACCAGGCAACCTGGAGCTCCGCCAAGGAGTCGAGATAGGCGCGCTCGCCGTCGGTGAGATCGACGAACTCGATCCCTGCCCTCAGGCAATCGTCCCGTCCCCGCCCGACGTTGCGGAGCTCTCCGCGGAGATGAACGGCAAGGAGCAGGCGGCCTCCGACGATCTGGTCTTGTCTTGTCCCCAGGAGCTCGAGGCCGGCACCTGCGGATGACACGTCGAGAACCCGGCAGTCGCGCCACCGATGCTCGGGGTCATTTTCGAACATGAACTTGCCCCGCCAGTCAGTGAACTGTCGAGGCATGAGCCTTCGAATCTGTTCCATCACATACCTCTAACCGAGAGCGCTCCCGCCCCCGGTCCTGCCTGAGCAGCGGCCGGGTGCGACGCACCGAGGACCCATCCGGGAGGATGGTGCCTCAGTTGTCGTTATCGGCATCGGCCCGGAACTCCTGAAGTTTATTTCTGGCAATTCCACTGCAGCCACGTGAAATGGTTCATCGGCTCGAACCGGCGGCGGGAGCCCCGACACCCTCGGGCTGCCCGTTCCCTCTACCTGCCCGTCTGGCCGTCGATCAGCTCGCGCAGGATATCGGCGTGACCTGCATGGCGGGCGGTCTCCTCCAACAGGTGCATGAGAACCCATCGCAGGCTGACTGGTCCCTCGACGCCGGCGTCCCGGCACGGAGCGTCGAGGCTCGGCGTCGAAGCGACAACGGCATCAGAGCGCCGGCAGGTCTCCCGGTAGGCGGCCACCGCGGATGGAACCGTATCCTCCGGGCGGACCTCGTCGTCGATGACCACCTCGTGACCGGCGAATCGATGGAGGATCCACAGGGATTCAGCCCGGGCCATGTGCCGTAGGAGCCAGAGGAGGCTGGTCCCACTGGCCACCGGTGACGTCCGCGCACCTTCCTCGCTCACCCCGCTGATCTTTCTGATGAGGGAGTCGCGTTGGTACTGCAACAGAGCGAGCAGCGTCTCCCGTTCGCTTCCTTCGAGCCGTGGTGGCTTCTGATCGACCACGGAGAGGATTCTATGGACCGGGGCGCCGGGCCTTCCCGGGCCCGCTCACGCCGCGCTCCTGTCGGCGGGCGTACGGTACTGGGATGGGTATCGGATGTCCGGCTCGGGTTCGCCGCCGGTTGGGACCGACGCCGTGGTGAAGGACATCAGGGAGGGCCCTTCTGGACAGTACTGGGAGCGGCTCCGCCAGATGATGGGTCCCGACGGCCTCGTGACCTACTGGTACCTCGGACGGGTGGTCAATCGGAACGAGGACTCCGACACCATGCAGGTACGTCGCGACATGAGAAACGCGGCCGGCGGGCTCATGGCCGCCCCTCTGGCCATTGCCGCGCCGGAGACGGGCGGGTGGCAGGATCGTGAAGCGGTACCCGCTCCCGTGGCTTACGGACTGCACGTCATCGACCCAGCCGAGGACGTCACCGAGATACGCATCACCCGCTCCATCGTGCGCCAGGGCCGAAGGATGGGGTTCAGCCGATCGGTGATCACCGACGCGTCCGACCCCGGACGGATGATTGCCGTCACCACCGGCATCGGGGTGACGCTGGGTGAGGCCCCACCATCGTTCCAACCGATCGATCTGCCGCCCGATATCCACGACACCGACGACCTGCCGCCGTTGCATGTGGTCTTCGGTGCCGGTCGGGATGCCGACGGCTGGCGGCTGCCGCCCCTCGGGCCGTCGAACGCCTCGACGTCGGCCTCGCTCCACCTCGGACCCATTCATGTCGCATTCGAAGCGGCGGCGATGGAGGTGGCCGCGTCCTCGGCCGGGACGGAGGCACTCCAGATCGAGGACTGGGACACTCACTTCGTCGCCCCCGGGCGGGCGGGCCCATTCCTCGTGCGGGCCGAGGCCAGCGCCGGCCGAAGCCACCGGGTCGTCGTGCGCATGACGCTGTTGGACGAGGGCGCCGACAGCGCCGTCGTCGCCTCCGGCGCGGCGGTGTTCGGTATCGATCGACGCGTCTGGGGGAGCCGGCCGGCGGGGGAGCCGCACCCCTAGACTCCGGAGCCATGGAGCTGGCGCTGCCCAAGGGTGGTCCCGAACAGCGGGAACAGGCGCTCGACATACTCCTCTCGAGCTCGCTCGAGCCCATCGTGGACCTGGTGGCCTGGTCGCCGGCGACCGACACCTACGAGGTGGCCTCGGCACACGGCCACCTTCGATTCCGACGCGACCGGGGTTCGGACGGAGAAGGTCGGCAGACCCATGGCTACGTGGGGAGTGTGCTCCATGGTGAGGACCCGGTGGCGCGCCAGGATGTCTCGCACCTCGGGCACCTTGCAGCCGAGATGGCCGACCCCCACCCGAATCGCCGCTCCAACTCCTACCCCCATGCGTTCGAGCACCTGGCACAGCTGTTCGACCACCCCTCCGCCCCTGACCTCGTGGTCCTTCACAGCGCCTCCCATTACTGGGGAGACCAAGGCGGCCACCTCGGCGAGCACGGGTCACTGGGTGTGGTGCAAGCTCGGGCGCCCTTCATCGCCGCCGGGGCCGGGGTGCCGGCACTCGGGGTGGTCGATGCTTCCTGCCGCCTGGTCGACGTGGCCCCGACCGTCCTCGAGCTTCTCGGCTGCCCGACGCCATCACCATCCCAACCCTCGCTCAGGCTCATCGGCCAGGACGGTGACATCGTCCGCGACATTGCTGCACAACCAGGGGGGGCACATCACGTGGTCGCCTTCCTGCTCGACGGGACGAATCCCAACGTGTTGTACGACCTGGCCGCCCGTGGCCGGGCTCCCAACGTCGCTCGCTTGATGCAGATGGGCACCGTCCATCGCTACGGTGCCGTCGCCTCCCTTCCGACGGTGACCCTGGCCAACCACACCGCCATCCTGACGGGGCGCCATCCCGGTCACCATGGCATCCTCCACAACGCCTGGGTCGATCGGGCCAGTGGAGATCAGGTCGTGACCAACTCGCCGTCCACCTGGTCGACGTCCATGTCCTGGCTACGCCCCGGTGTCGAAACCATTCATGATGCAGTACACAGGGGACTGCCGGGATCCGTCACGATATCGATCAACGAACCCTGCGATGTCGGAGCCGACTATTCCATCTTCGATCTGATGCGCAAGGGTGAGCCCATCGACCGTCCGCCCCCGGCCGACGAGCTGCCCGACGCGACGTCGCGCTTCGTCCGGCCCAGCAAGGACTACCGGTGGTCCTCCCTCATCGATCACACTGCCGTGGAGCAGTTCTGCGGGATCTGGGGAGGCAGCTACCGCGGGAGGGACTGGCCGGTGCCCACGTTCAGTTGGATGAACTTCACCCTGACCGATGCGGCCTTCCACGAGGGCGGACCGTATTCGGAGATGGCGGCGGCTTCTGTCCGGGACACCGACCGGCGCATCGGCCATGCGCTCGAGGCCGTGGAACGCGCCGGGGTCTTCGAGAGGACCGCTTTTCTGCTGGTCGCCGACCATGGGATGCAGCTCGCCGATCCGAGCGTGACCGGGGACTGGGACGCCGCCCTGGCCGAAGCCGGGGTGCCCGTGCGGGACGAGGGCTACGGATTCCTCTACCTCTGATGTCCTGTCCGGCCCCGAGGAAGGCTGTTGTCATTGAAATTGGCCGCCGTTTTCTCTGCGATCAGCTCTTGTTCATGTTCGATTGCTAGAGTCCCGGCGTGGTCCCGCGTACGTTCACGACCCGACATCGGGCAGTCCCCTTGCGGACGATCGGAGTGTGACCATGCGATCCTCCGCCACCTGACTATGCGAGTCCTCATTACCAACGACGACGGGATCGACAGCCCCGGTCTCAGGTCGCTCGCCGACATGGCCCGCGTGCGCGGTCACGATGTCCTGGTCGCGGCTCCGTGCTGGGATGCCAGCGGGTCGAGTGCCTCGGTGACGGGGGTGAGCCAGACCGGCGAGGTCGTCGCCGAATCACGGGACTGGGCTGGTTGGGCCGAGGACGCCGTCAGGGCGGTGGATGCAACCCCTGCCCTCATCGTGTTCTACGCCCTGCACGAGAAGTTCGGCCCGCGTCCCGATGTCGTCCTCTCCGGGATCAACCGGGGTGCGAACACCGGGCGGTCCATCCTCCACTCCGGGACCGTGGGAGCCGCCTTCACCGCCTATCAACAGGACTGTCCCGCCCTTGCCGTGTCATCAGCAGTCTTGGATCTGGCCGCATCCGACCCGATCCATTGGGAGAGCGCCGCGCATTTCGCCGGGCTCCTCTTCGATTGGCTGATCAAGGAGCAACCGCGGGCAGTCCTCAATTGCAACGTACCGGACCGGCCTCTCGAAGAGGTCCTCGGCATACGGGCCGGTGGGTTGGCTCACATCGGAGCGGCACAGACGTCGGTGACAGAAGAGAAGGGCACGCCGGTGCGGGTCACCCTGGGCGGTGAGGACGAAAGCGCCGAGATCGAGTCCGATGCCGCGCTCCTTCAGCGAGGATTCGTCTCCGTCACCGCCCTTCGCCCGATCATCGAGGACCCGACGGTCGATCTCAACGGAATACTCGGCTCCGGCCACGTTCCATCGGCAGTGACCCAGGGTTGAACCGATGTGTTCCCGTGGGCGAAGGCATGCGACGAGGAACGTTCCCTGGCATCACGTTCGGGCCAGGGGAGCGGGGGCTCGTTGGCCGATTTCCACCATGCATGCTCACCGCATGATCGATCGATCCTTCTGAGGACGGCATCTCTGCAGGTGCTCCGCACCGGCTTTCGAGACCGATACGAACCGGCTCAGTCCGGGTTCGTGATGGCGCTCGATGTAGCCGCGGTCGTTTGCCTCCTCCCACACGGGCAGACGCGGGCACGAGGTTCGCCATGCTTCGAGCACCTCGTCGTAGGGTCGCGGGTCGGGACCCAACCACTCCAGCAGGTCGAGGATCAGCGTGTCCACGGTGTCGGTCATGATACTTCTGGCGTCTGTGAGTTGCCGGTTTCAGAGGAAGGGCTCTCCGCGGTCACCGCCCGAAGAGTACGGCACCCACATCGTCTGTGCCGAGTTTATTTTGTCACCGGTTCGCCACCGGCAAACACGGTCGATGGCGCCACCGGCTGAGTCATCAGCCATTGCCGGTGCCCGCACCGGTGAACCGGCGCTCCTGCGTTCATCGGAGCTATGGTGAAGCCATGCCGATGCCCAAGCGGGCAAGCGTCGATGATTTCTTCGCGCAGCTCAATGACGTCCAGCGCCCGCACCTCGAGGCTCTCAGGAAGCTGAGTTTGGAGATCGACCCGGAGGCGCGGGAGGAACTCAAGTGGAACCTACCGGTGTACGTCCGCGGCGAGAATACGAACCTGTGGACGCTTCAGAACTTCAAGAACCACTGCTCGGTCCGGTTCTCCACCCAGTTCTTCGCCACCCAGAAGGCCGCGGTGAAAGCCGCCGGCTACGAGTTCGGTGAGGGCTTCATCAAGCTGCCCTACAACCGGGAGCTGCCGACCCAACTGCTCAAGACGCTGATCCGGGCCCGGATCCGCGAGTTTGAAGCATCCGGAGCCGGCTGAGAGCGGCTGCTGCACCCGAGCCGGCGGGCCGGTCGTGACCGGCGTCGCACCTCGGCCTGCCCCTCTGCCAGACTGCTCCGGCTGGATCCGCCGACCGCGACGCGTCAACGGCGACAGCGGACGCCATCTCCGGAGATGCCGGTCTGGGTAGAAGCGCCGGCCACGCCCTGAAGCTCCACAGGCGTGTCCGTCGCCACCTGACGGTGGAGGGCGAGGGCTGGCGAACGGTCGATATTGACAGAGAACATGGTCCTAGTCATAGTAGATCTATGCAGTCGGTACTGGAAGCTCCGGTGGTGCCGGATCGTGACGAGGAACGGGAGGAGCCCGGGGCCGACGATGCCCAGCTCCTGTTCCGGGAGGCTCGTCGGCGGCGCCATCGGCGCCGGATCATCATCGTCGGAGTGGTGCTGTGCAGCGTCTTCTGCCTTGGAATCACCCTTCTCGTCACCGGAGGAGGAGGACACTTCTTCGGAGGCCCACCGGCCGCATCGAGCAAGGGTCCTGTCGGGGGAGCGACGATCCAAAAGTC
>JBEKOI010000100.1:0-12304 GCA_049521915.1 Acidimicrobiales bacterium
CCGGGAGCCGACGCGCCGTATGCCACGTCGGTGAACCTGACCGACCCGAAATCGGCCAGGGGCAGCACCTGGCCGGTCAGGCTCGAGGTCGGAGCCTCCTCGACCCACTCGGCGGAGGAGGCCTCCCCGTCGTAGGCGACCTGGCCCGATGCGCCCACGTCCTCGGTCTCATCGCTGATGCTGATCGTCCAGGTGCCGCTGGAGTTGACGATGGAGGCACGCATCTCGTCGCCCGGAGAGACCGGACCGAGATCCTGGGGTGCGTACGGAAGGACCTCGGCCCAGGCGAAGTAGCTGGTCCCCGCGCTGGACGTGTCCTGCGCCGTGCCCGTCTGGATCAGGGACCTGTCGGTCACACCGTCGATGCCGATCCAGGTGGCCGACGCCTCCTGCCCGGCCGCGGGCCGGACGGTCGGAACCTTCCACTGGCCGGCCACGCTGGTGAACCTGGACCCGGCGGCGATGTACCCGGACCAGTTCGTGGAGCGCGACGTGACCCCCGTTCCGACCGCGGGGAGGTCCTCCCCCGGCACCGTCCACAGCGGCGTCGAGTGTTGCCATCCGCCGGCGCGGGTGAGGGTCGACCCCCAGGTCGCCAAGCCCGGGGTTGAGGCCGCGCCGGCCGCCCGCGCCACTGTCGACGGGCCCAATGCGGCCGCCACCGGGGTGGCCAGCATCGCCAACACGGCCAGGACCGTCGCTGATCGTCGCCGTCCCTGGAACATCTGGCCTCCGGTCGTGCCGCAACTCGGCCGGTGGCTACAGGCCCCGGGACGGGCCGCAAGCCCCGGGGGGGCGCAGCTTAGATCTCCGCGGCCGGCCCGGTCGGGCGGTCACTCGACGAGGAACCCGCCCGACTGGTGCTGCCACAGCCTCCCGTACAGTCCGAACGGGTCGTCCAGGAGCTCCCGGTGGGTTCCCTCCTCCACGATCCTCCCCTGGTCCAGAACCACGATGCGGTCCATGTGGGCGATGGTGGAGAGGCGGTGGGCGATGACGATCGCCGTCGATTGCTCCATCAACCTCCACAGCGCCTCCTGCACGAGATGCTCCGACTCGGAGTCGAGCGCGGAGGTGGCCTCGTCCAGCACCAGGATGGGCGCGTGCTTGGCCATGGCCTGGGCGATGGCCACCCGCTGCCGCTGGCCTCCGGACAGCTTCAGGCCGCGCTCACCCACCACGGTGTCGTACCGGTCCGGAAGCGCGTACACGAACTCCTCCACGTGGGCGGCCTTTCCCACCGCATGCACGACCTCGTAGTCGACGATGGGCCTCGACCCTCCGGATCCGTCGATGTCGCCCTCGGTCCCCATGCCGTAGCAGATGTTCTCGGCGATGCTGCGGTGCAAGAGTTGGGGGTCCTGGGGCACGTAGGACACGTGGCTGCGCAGGGAGGCGAGGGTCACATCGGCGATGTCCTGGCCGTCGACCAGAATCCGCCCACTGTCGACGTCCATGAAACGGAGGAGGAGCTTCGACAGGGTGGACTTCCCGGAACCCGACGGCCCTACCAGCGCCACGTGCTCGCCGGACCCGACCGTGAGGGTCAGGTCGTCGAACAGGGCCCCGCCCGACCCGTAGCCGAAACCGATTCCGCGGAACTCGACCTCCCCGCGGGACACCCGGAGGCATCGGGCCTCCGGTGCTTCCACGATCTCGGCCTCGACGCCGGCGATGGCGGTGAACTTCGCCGCCCGTCCGAGGGAGCGGGCGAAGGACCGCAGATGCTCGAACGACTGCTGCAGGCTCAACGCCACCTGGGCCGAGTAGTACAAGATGAGGTAGAGCACGGCCGTCGACGCCCAGTGGTGGGTGGCCATGGTCGTGCCGGCCACCAGGGCCAGGAGCGTGCCCACCACAATCGATGTCTCCAACTGCAGCTGGGTCCGCATGAAGATGGACCGGGCCCGGAGGTCGGCCGCCACCGACTGGCCCATGAGGTCCTCGACCCGGGCCTTCTCCTGAGGCTCGGCAGCCGCCGTCCGGACCGCCATCAGATTGGTCACGGTGTCCGCCACCACCCCGGTCGCCCTGGAATGGTGGTCCTCGAACTCCTGGGACGCGGCGCGCACCAACCGCAGTCGCCGCACGATGACGAAGACGAACAGGGCCACCATGACCAGGAGGGCGAGGGCTGCGGGCCAGGCGAAGACGGCCAGCACCACGATGGCGGACAGGACGACGACGACGACGGGGAGCAGCCCCCACGAGGCGACGTCGACCATCTCGACGAACGCCCACGAGAAGTTGCCCAACGACGAGATGACCTCCCCGGCCGGGTGGTCCATGTGCCAGCGGTAACTGAGCTTCAACAGCCGCGCGTAGCCGTTGTTGACACCGGTGGCGAAGGAGCGGACGCACGCACCCCACTCCATCCAGCCGGCGACCCGCCACAGTCCCATGGCGACGAGACCGGCGGCCGCGTAGGCCAGCAGCAACGGGCCGAAGGTGTGCCACTCGCCGACGACCGTTCGGGTCGGGAGGGAGGCCACGCGGCTCAGGACGGAGGCGAAGACGAGGGGGCAGACGACGTCGGCCACCACGACGGCAAGCACCATCACGATCCAGGATGTGACGAGCTGTCGCTTCTGGCCCTCGACCTGGTCCCAGCAGAAGGCGAGGGTGTCGGCCGCTGATGCAGATGGGAATTGTGAGCGTTCAGCCACGGGAGGTTTCCTTGTGGAACGGGGTACCCGGGGTGCCGGGTGGGACGGGGTCCCACCGGCATCACGGCCGGGATCGGCGAGAATGGTGCCTCTGCGGTGCGGGCATCGTCGATGCCGGCAGTCAGGTGACGGGTCGGGACCCGGCGCCGGTCGAGCTAGTCGAGCTGGCCGGATCCCCCGTGCGGGAGCTCGAGGGTCACGGCTGGACCGTCCCGGACGCTGGGTCGAGCGGCGGGACGATGCTGGTGGCCATGCTCACACCGGTTCGACCTGATGCTGTCTCAGGTGATGCCATCGTCCCTCCTCATCTTCCGTTCGACCGGTCCGTGCCCGGTCGTCCCTGTCAGTTCCCGACGTCAACCCGGTGGTCACACCGCCTCGGCCGCCCGTAGGCGGCGGAGGGACAGATCGTAACCCACGCGGAGGGCGGCCGCGACCCCGATGGATCCCTCCACCACCCTTGGTCGGCGGTGCGATCCGGGGGGTGCGATCGGTCATCCGAAGAAGACCTCGGCCTCGGCGTAGAGCTCGGGGGACACCAACTTGAGCTTGGCCGTCGCCTCGGACAGTGGGACGAGGTCGATGTCGGTCCCGTGCAACGCCACCATCTGGCCGAAGTGGCCATCGTGCAGGGCGTCGACGGCGTGGAGCCCGAACCTGGTGGCCAGGACCCGGTCGAACGCGGTCGGGCTGCCGCCGCGCTGCACGTGGCCGAGCACCGTGGCGCGGGCCTCTTTTCCGGTCCGCTGGGCGATCTCGGACTCCAACAGGGTTCCGATGCCGGTGAGACGGACATGGCCGAAGGCGTCCACCTGGCCGCCGCGGTCCGGCAACGTACCCTCGACCGGGAGCGCGCCCTCGGCCACCACCACGATGGGGGCATAGTGGCTGGCGAACCTGTGCTCGATGAACGCACACACGGCGTCGATGTCGAAGGGTCGCTCGGGGATCAGGATCACGTTGGCTCCGCCGGCGACGCCGGAGTGCCAGGCGATCCAGCCCGCATGGCGGCCCATCACCTCGACAATGAGCACGCGGTGATGGCTCTCCGCCGTCGTGTGGAGGCGGTCGATGGCCTCGGTGGCGATCGTCACCGCGGTGTCGAACCCGAAGGTGTAGTCGGTGGCCCCGAGGTCGTTGTCGATGGTCTTGGGTACGCCGACGACCGGCAGGCCCTTGGCTGCGAGCTTGGTCGCCACCCCGAGCGTGTCCTCGCCACCGATGACGACGAGGCCGTCGACCCCTGATCCGGCCATCATGTCGAGGACCCGGCTCTCCCCGTCGTCGCTGCTGTACGGATTGGTCCGGCTGGACCCGAGGATGGTGCCACCCAGGGGCAGGATGCCGCGGACGGCGGCCACGTCCAATGCCATGACATCGCCGTCGAGGGGTCCGCGCCAGCCGTCACGGAAGCCGACGAACTCGTCGCCGTAGACCTCGATCCCCTTGCGCACGACCGCCCGGATGACCGCGTTGAGGCCCGGGCAGTCACCGCCCCCCGTCAATACGCCGATCCGCATGACCGAGAGCGTACTCAGGGCCGGCGGAGGGCCGCCCCGATGGGGACGGATCAGCCCAAGGTCAGCCCGTAGACCAGCCCGCCGTCGGCGTCGACGTCGTAGATCTCGATCCCCTCGTCCACGTGGGCGGCGTCAGCTCCGAGAGCCACGGCGATCTTGTTGAGGGCGTTGCGGGTCACGTCGAGCACCAGCTCCACCCGCTGTTCCTCCGAGGCCAGTTCCACGAGCCGGACCGCGCTCGACTCGAGCTGGCCGGGAGTCCAGATCATGGCATCCGTGAACGCCAGGGCCGCCTTCTGGAGGGGCGAGAGATCGCTGCGCTCGTACTCGTCGGCCCCGGCGAACGTCTCCTCGTCGGCTCCGGCCAGCAGCGCGGGCCGGCTCCGCAGCGACTGGCACAGCCGGCACTGGTGCTGACGGGCACCGCGGAGGCGCACCAGTTCGGATGTGATCGGGTCCAGGGCATCGAGCTGGGGCACGGCCCGGATGAACGCGCCCAGTGCATCCCAGATGGGCACCTCGTCCGGCGCCGGGCTCGTCCCCGGGGGTCCGATCCCGTGCGCGCCTCCGATCAGAGCGCCGAGCGCCGCCCGGGCACGGGGGACGAAGTCCATCACGAAGACAACGGCGGCCACGCCGGCCACCTGCTCTCCGAGCTGCTCGAACAGCCCGCTCCGCTGCTCGTCGGTGACCGCCGAGACATCGAGGCTGAATTGGACGGCGAAGTCGAGGATGGTGCGATCCGGTCCCGTCAGCCGGTCGGTCGGGTGCGGCCCGTCGGCGTCCCCGCCATCCCGCCGTCGCCCGCGGAACCGCTCGGGCGGGGTCAGGGGCGGCACGCCGAGCTGAGCGGCACAGGCCACGCTGATGAGCTCGACCAGCTCGATCCGTCCCCATCGCTCCCCCTCGCTCCAGGCGGCGGCCTCCACCTGATCGAGTGCATCGGCGGCGATGGGAGCGTGGCGTCGGAGTACCTCGTCGACCTCGGCCATATCCTTCGACCTTACCTGCGCATCGGGTCGTCGGCCCTGTTGCCGGCGCATCGGGTCGTCGGGCCTGTTGCCGGCGACCCCGGACCCCGTCGAGCACCGGCCGGGGAAGTTGATGCAGGATGAGGTCATGGCCCATGAGCACAAATTCCGATTTGCCGCGCAGCTGGGCAAGGCGCCGGACGGGACGGCCCGCTCGTGGGCCGAGCAGGCCCGCCGCGCCGAGGACCTCGGCTACTCCACCCTCTTCATGCCCGACCACTTCGGCGACCAGTTGGCCCCGGTACCGGCGCTGGCCGCCGCGGCCGCGGCCACCGCCACGCTGCGCATCGGGTCCCTGGTCTTCGGAAACGACTACCGGCATCCGGTCAGCCTGGCCAAGGAGGCGGCCACGCTCGACGTGCTCAGCGACGGCCGGTTCGAGATGAGCCTCGGTGCCGGCTGGATGCGCAGCGACTACGAGGAGTCCGGCATCACCTACGACGAGCCGAGGATCAGGGTGGAGCGATTCGAGGAGGCGGTGGCGGTGATCCAGGGGCTGCTGCGGACCGACGGAGCCTTCTCCTTCGCGGGCCGGTACTACCAGGTCCACGAACACGGCCTCCTGCCGCGCCCGGTCCAACGACCAGGGCCCCCGCTCATCATCGGCGGTGGGGGCAGACGGGTCCTCTCGTTCGCGGCGCGCCACGCGGACATCGTCAGCATCAACGTCAACCTTCGGGAAGGCACCGGCGGGCCGGAGACGGCCCCGAACGCCTCGCCGGACCGGACACGCGAGAAAGTGGCATGGGTGAAGGAGGCCGCGGGCGATCGGTTCGACGACCTCGAGCTCAATGCGCTCATCGGGTTCACCATGATCACCGAGGACGCCTCCGGCATCGCCGACGCCATGGCCCCTCATTTCGGCATCGACGCCGCCGAGGCCCTCCACATCCCGTTGGCCCTGCTCGGCACGCTCGACGAGATGGCCGAGGAGTTGCAGTGGCGTCGGGAGGAGTACGGCATCTCCTACTGGTCGATCGAGAGTGACAGCTGGGAGGCGCTCGGGCCGGTGGTCTCGAAGCTCTCCGGGACATGACCGACGACAACGGCGCCCCGCGACAGATGGCCGGCGACGGGGACGGTCGGCTCGCCCTCGAGGGATGGCGGCTCGTCCGCCAGATGATCGACGACCTCACCCGCTCCGTCGAGAGTGACGCCGAAACCGAGCTGGAGCTGCTCGAGGGGCTGAGGGTGCTGGCCCGCGCCACCGCCCTGTGCGCCGAGCTGTCGCTCGATGTCGACACCGAAGCCCCGTGGTTCTTCGGCATGAACACCCCGGCCCGGCATATCGGAGGACCGGCCCCGGACGGGGAGTATCTCCTGGCCATGATCGACGGTCGGCACCGGTACCGCGTGCGTGGCCTGCGGGGAACCTCCGCCTACCTCGGCTTCCAGGTGCTGGCCGGCGTCGGGCTGACCCCGAGACGCATGGCCGCCTACGTGTCCGACCGCGACCTGGCCCTGGGCGACGACGGCTCGTTCGCATTCGTGCTGGCGGCCGACGAACCCACGGCCGGTGAGCTGCGGGGGGATCCGTGGATCGCCATTCCCGGGGACGCTTCGGGCATCGTCGTACGCGAGTACATCGCCGACCGGGCCGCCGAGCGCACGGCCGTGCTGGCCATCGAGCCCCTTGACACTCCGGCCGCGCCGGCCCCGCCCGATGACGCCCTCATGGGTGAGCAGTTGACGGGTATGGCGTGGACGATCGCCAAGCTGACCACCCTGCACCGGACGATCCGGCCGGAACTCATGGAGGCGCCCAACCAGTTGATCGTGGCCGAGGCGGCCGAGCTGGGGGCGGCAGACACCACGCCCGACAACCTCTACATGATGGGCACGTTCCGGCTCACCCCGGACGAGGCGCTGCTGATCGACATCGAGCCCCCGGAGTCGCGTTATTGGAGCGTGACCCTCGAGAACATCTGGCACGAATGCATCGACCCACGCCGCCGGCGGAGCCACCTCACCAACGGATCGGTCGTCACCGGCCCGGACGGAAGGGTGTGCATCGTGATCGCGGCGGCCGACCCGGGCGTGGCCAACTGGCTCGACACCGGTGGTCGCCACCGGGGCTTCGTGGTCGTCCGCTGGCTCGACAATCCCGAGGCCCCACCCGTCACCTGCCGGGTCCGGCCCGTCGACCAGCTGCGGACATGATGGCGTCGGGCCGATTCGAGCCGAACCGCCTCGTGGACGAGGCCGTCGCCCGGACCGGTGAGGACGACTTCGGCGAGCCGAGCTGGCAGGAGGGTCTGGCCATCCTCCTCGACTCGTTGGAGCACGAGGCCCGGCTCAGCGCGCTGGGTGTCGAGATCGCCACCGCGGAAGTGGTCACCTACCTGGCCAATCGCCTGGCCATCAACGCGTGGCGCGACGCGCACCCGGAGGTGGCCGGCGGCACCGTCGACCGCCCGGTCTTCATCGTCGGGCAGCCACGGACCGGTACGACCATCCTCTACGACCTGTTGGCCCAGGATCCGACCCTGCGGGCGCCGTTGACCTGGGAGGTCGACCGGCCGGTGCCGGCACCGGAGACGGCCACCTACCTCTGCGACCCCCGCATCGCGGAGGTCCAGGAGACCCTCGACCTGGCCGAGTCGATCATGCCCGGCTTCTCGTCCTTCCACCCCGTCGGAGCCCTCCTGGGCCAGGAGTGCGTCAGGATCACGGCAGCCGATTTCCGCAGCATGATCTTCCCCACCCAGTACCGGATCCCGACCTACGACCGCTGGCTCCTCCACGACGCGGACCTGGCCCCCGCGTACCGGTGGCATCGTCGCTATCTCCAACATCTCCAATCGCGTCACCCGGCCGATCGGTGGCTGCTCAAATCGCCGGCCCACCTCTGGCATCTCGACGCGCTGGCCACCGAGTATCCCGACGCCGTCGTCGTACACACCCATCGGGACCCGCTGAAGGTGATTGCGTCCGGCTGCGCGCTCACCGCCCACCTGCGGGCCATGGCCAGCGACGAGACCTGGGGAACCGAGGCCGCGGCGGACTTCGCGGCGGACATCTTCGTCGGCCTCGAACGGGGCATCGCCGCCCGCGACCGGGGCACCTTCCCTCCGGACCAGACCATCGACGTCCACTTCCTCGACTTCATGGCCGATCCGATCTCGACCATCGGCGGGATCTACGCCGCCCTCGGGCTGGTGCTCACCAACGGTACCGAGGAGCGAATGCGGGCGTTCCTCGCCGCCAACCCCGGCGACGGCGACGGTGGGGCGGCCCGCTACCGGTTCGCCGACACCGGGCTCGACGCCGACGCCCTGCGCCGGCGGTCGCTCCCCTATCAGGAGCGCTTCGGGGTGGCCTCCGAACCCGTCCGGTGATCGCCCGTCGGGTCGGCTGCCGGCGCCGGGACCGGTGTGGTCACCGTGGCGGCCGGGGGGAGGACTCGGGGAAGAACCGGGGCAGGAACCGACGATTGGCCGAGAGCAAGGTGTCGGCCAGTTCCTCAGCCTTCGGGTACTGCCCCACCAGGGGGTTGGCCACCAGGGCCCGGATCACCGTCTCCCGGCTGCCCGACAGCGCGGCCTCGACGGCCAGGCGCTCGTATGCCTTGCAGTGCGCCACCAGGCCGGCCATCTCGGGGACGAGGGCGCGCTGGGGAACCGGGTGGGCTCCGTCACGGTCCACGGTGCAGGGGACCTCGACCACGGCGTCATCGGGCAGCCCGGGCAGGGCGCCGTCATTGCGCACGTCGACCACCTGGATGTCGCCGGTCCCGGCGTGGAGCGAGGCGATGAGCCGCACCGCCGCCTCGGAGTAGAAGGCGCCGCCCCGGTACGAGAGTTTCTCGGGCTTGGTCACCAGGGCGGGACTCCGGTACTCGGCCAACAGCTCGGCCTCGAGCTCGGCCACCACGTCGGCGCGTGAGCGCCAACCCGGGGCCGCCTGCTCGGCCAGGTTCTGGTCGAGGCGGTAATAGTAGTGGAGGTAGTAGGAGGGAAGAGCCCCGAGCAGGCGGAGCAGTCCGGACGGGACACCGCTCTCCAGCTCGAGCTCGGGGCCGAAGCGATCGAGCAGCTCGGGCATCCGGTCGACGCCGTCCACGGTGGCGGACCTGGCCCAGGTCAGATGGTTCAGACCCACATGTTCGAGCGCGACGGTATCGGGGTCGATCCCCAGATAGTGCCCGATGCGACGCTGGACGTGGATGGCCACATTGCAGAGCCCGACGGCCCGGTGCCCGTCGTCGACCAGGGCCTGGGTCACGATGCCGACGGGATTGGTGAAGTCGACCACCCAGGCCCCGGTGGCGGCCCGGGCCGCGGTCTCTTCGGCGATCTCGAGGACCAGGGGGACCGTTCGCAGCGCCTTGGCCAGCCCGCCCGGGCCGGTCGTCTCCTGGCCGAGGCAGCCGTAGCCGATCGGCAGGGTCTCGTCGGTGTGGCGGGCCGCCTGCCCTCCCACCCGGAGCTGGATGACGACGAAGTCGGCCCCGTCGATGGCCCGGCGCCGATCGTCGGTGGTGACCAGGTCCCCCGCCCAGCCCCGCTGGCGCAGGATACGACCGGCCAGCCCGCCGACCGCCTCCAGGCGATCCGTGTCCGGGTCGAACAGAACCAACTCGTCGACCACCACCCGGTCCTCGTGCGAACACAGGCTGTCGACGAGCTCCGGCGTGTACGTGCTCCCGCCCCCGACCACGGCCACCTTCGTTCCCATTGATCGAACGTAACATCACCGGATGACCGGGGACCGGGGTGAGGGGTGACCGAGGCAACGGACGTCGGATCGGTGATCCTGGCCGTCGACGGCGGGGCGTCGAAGACCGACGTCTGGGTCGTCGCCGGTGACGGCGCCATCCTCGGCACGGCCCGCGGGGCGGGGTCGAACCACCAGTTCTCCGGACTCGACGGGGCCATGGACGCGCTCGATGCCACCATCCGGGCCGCACTCGATGTCTCGGGCCTGGACGCGGCAACCCGGCCGGCGGCGTCCACGGGCGTGTACTGCCTGGCCGGGGTCGACCTGCCGGTGGACGAGGAGCGGCTGGGCGCGGCCATCAGGGACCGGGGATGGAGCTCGACCGATCTCGTCCACAACGACACGCTGGCCGTGCTCCGGGCCGGTGTCAGGTCGGGGTGGGGCGTCGGGGTCGTGTGCGGCTCCGGCCTCAACTGCGTCGGGCTCGGTCCTGACGGTGCCGTCGAGCGCTTCCCGTCCCTGGCCGAGCTGTCCGGCGACTTCGCCCCCGGAGGCTCGTGGCTCGGGGTGCGGGCCCTCGGCCTCGCCCTCCGATCGCGTGACGGGCGCGGTGGGCCCACGGCCCTGACCGAGCTGGTCCCGGTGCACTTCGGGCTCCCGGACCCCGAGGCGGTGCTGGCCGCGGTCTATACCGGCACGCTCGAGTACGGGCGGCTGTTCGAGCTCGCCCGGGTCTGCCTCGACGCCGCCGCCCATGGCGACGCCGTGGCGGCCGGAGCCGCCGCCCTCCTCTCCGACGAGGTGGCAGTGATGGTCACCGCCATCGTCGGGCGCCTCGGGGTGGGCGGTGAGGAGGTGGAGGTCGTCCTGGGCGGCGGCGTCTTCGACAGCGACTACGCCGGGTTCGCCGAGCGCGTCGAGGCCCGCGTCCTGGCCCTGGTTCCGAGGGCCCGGTTCCGCCGGCTGGGCGGGGCCCCCGTCCTCGGCGCCGCGCTTTTGGGCCTCGACGCCGTCGGGGCCTCGGGCCGGGCCGCGGACCGTCTCCGCGCCGTCGCACCCCGGACCGACACCGGGTGACCCGCCCCTGCTGGGGCCACAGGCCTGCCGACCTAGGCCACGGCGGCTGCGCCAGGCAGGCCGGCCAGGCCACGGATGGTCTCCGCACAGGCGCGGGCGGCCTCGGCGCCCTTCACCTCGAAGTGGTCCCCGAAGAACCCGGCGTGCTCGTGGTGGGCGTGGAAGTGGTGAGGAGTGAGGACGGCCGAGATGACCGGCACCTCGGTCTCCAGCTGGACGGCCATCAATCCGTTGATGACCGCCTCGGCCACGAATTCGTGGCGGTAGATGCCCCCGTCCACGACCAGCCCGGCACCGACGACGGCGGCATACAGCCCGCTGGCGGCCAGACGCTTGGCGTGGAGGGGGATCTCGAACGCGCCCGGCACCCTGAAGAGGTCCACCCGGTCAGCCCCCACCCCGAGCCGGCCCATCTCCGCCACGAACGAATCCCGACAGCGGTCGACGATCTCCCCGTGCCACATGGACTGGACGAAGGCCAAGCGGACCGCCGCTGCTGCCTGTTCCCGATCTCTCATCCCGACTCCGATCCGGTCGTGCCGATCCGGCCGTGCCCAACGGCCGTGCCCGACTTACTAGAATATCGTTCTAGAGTATTCTTCTAATTCTCGGACGTCCAGGGGGCTCATGCCGAAGACAGCAACAGCGTCGGGGGAACGGCGCCGGTCGGAGATCCTCGACGCCGCCCTCACCTGCTTCGACCGCCTGGGCATCACCGGGACCACCATCGAGGACATCCGGGCCGAGTCAGGGGCCAGTACCGGGAGCATTTACCACCAGTTCGCCTCGAAGGACGAGATCCTGGCCCTCATCTACTGCCGGGCGGTGTCCGCCTACGGGGAGGGGCTCACCGAGTCCCTCCGTTCGAGGCCGGAACCGCGCCGGGGCGTGCGGGCCGCGGTGGACTTCCACGTCCGGTGGATCGACTCCCATCGGGCCCTGGCCCGCATCATGCTGCGTTGGGACGAGTCGGAGCTGTCCGAGACGGGTCGCGCCATGCTGGCCGACGAGACCCGGCGCTTCAGCGTCGAGCTGGGCCGGTGGCTCAAGGCGGCGGCCGCCTCGGGATCGATCCGACCGATGTCGCACGAGGTCTCTGCCGCACTGTTCCTCGGACCGCTTCTCGAATACGGGCGGCGGATGGTGCACAACCTCACCATCCGCCCCTTGGAGGAAGGATGCGAGGCTCTGGCCGACGGGATCTGGCGGGCGCTGGCCGCGTGACCCACCGGGGGCCGGACCTGTGTGGGGATAGATTGAGGCGGTGACGGACGAGTTCCTGCTGTTCGCCGGGTCGGCCAGCCGCAGGCTCGGAGGAGCCATCGCCGACCATCTCGACTGTCCGCTCGGT
>JBEKOI010000101.1:0-12185 GCA_049521915.1 Acidimicrobiales bacterium
CCCACGGCGACACAATGATCGGAATCGTCGCCGGCTGGTGCGCCGGGGCGTCCTGATCGGCTTGTCCTTCCTGCTCGTCCTGACCCTCGGGGGCGTGGCTTACGCCTATTACGTCGCTCACGATCTCAACCGGGTGACAGTCAAGGGGCTGCACGCTCCCCTGACCACCGGATCTGAAGCCGGAACCGAGAACATCCTGATGATGGGGTCCACCTCACGGTGTGCCCTCACCGTCCAGAACCCGGCGTACGGGTTGTGCTCACAAGGGGTGGACGGCGTCAACAGTGATGTGATCATGATCCTCCACGCCGACCCGGCAACCCATCAATTGGCACTCCTGTCCATCCCTCGGGATCTGTTCATCCCGAACGCCCGCGCTGAAGGTGCGAACAAGATCGATGCCGGCCTGTACCAGGGTCCGACCCAGTTGGTGGCAGCCATCGAGGAGGACTTCGGGATTCCCATTCAACACACCGTCGAGGTCAACTTCGACCAGTTCGCCAACGTGGTCACCGCACTCGGCGGGATCGACATGTCCTTCCCGATGTCGGTGTTCGATGCCAACTCGGGCCTGAACGTGCAGGCCGCACCCTGTGTCCACCTCAACGGCACCCAGGCCCTCCAGGTGGTCCGGGCCCGTGAGCTCCAGTACGACGGCGACCCGGGCACCGACGGCAGTGACGCCGAGCTCTGGCCCAAGGAAGCCCTGAGCGACCTGGCCCGTATCCGCCGGGACCACGAGTTCCTCAGGGTGCTGGCCACTGCCGTGTCCAAGAAGGGCCTCGGGAACCCCATCACCGATCTCGACCTCATCAACTCGGTCAAGAGCGACCTGACCTTCGACGCCGAGTGGCCGGTCGGCAACATGGAGAACCTGGTACTCGATTTCCACTCCGTGGACGTCAACTCGGTGCCCCAGCTGACCTTGCCGGTGTCCGTGGTCTACGACCCCGATGGGCCTCCGAACACCGGAGACTACGAATACCAGGGGAGCACAGGCTCCGGCTACGGCGATGTCGAATTCCCCTCAGAAGCACAGGACCAATCCGCCATCGACCAGGTCCTCGACATCAAGCCGAAGACCGACTCCATGACCGGGCAGCCCCTACCGGCACCGGCGACGGTGACCGTTTCGGTGCAGAACGGTACCGGGATGGACGACCAGGCCACCGAAACAGCCGCGGCACTATCAGCCTTCGGGTTCCGGGCAGCACCGGCCGGTGACGTCGCTCCGGTGGGTGATCTGGCCGAGACCGTCGTCTACTACGGCTCCCGGGCTCCGGCCGCAGAGGCCGCAGCTGAGGCGGTGAGCCACTCGATGTCAGGAGCGGTGATCATGGCCTATGACCCCAGTCAGGTGACGGCAGGGGCCGAGGTGACCGTCGTGACGGGAACTCAGTTGGCCGTGAACACCGCCTCTCCCACCTCGACTTCGGCACAAACGACCGGAGCCGGCAGCGCGACCTCGTCGGCTCCATCCGCCCCACCGACGACCACCACCACGAACATGAATATTGCCGGTCCGTCGGCCAGCAACACCCGATCTCAGCCTTGGGATCCCCGAGCATGTTCAGCTGGATCCACTCCGACCGCACCGGTGGCGAACCAGACATAGCCGCCGGGGCGGGCGATGCGACCGCTCACTGTCCCTCCCCACCAGACGCCGTGCACGCCCGAGGATCCCAGGGCGACAGGGGCTCGACCGAGGACGTCGGCACGCTGAACTGCCCAGTGGAAGAAGGTGCAGTGGTGGTCGTGGTCGGCGGAGTGGTCGTGGTGGTGCTCGAGCCGGCCGCGAGAGTCGTCGTGGTGGTGGCAGGCGTGGCCGGAGGGTTCAACGAATAGTCGGTACCGGTTGTGACCGTGACCTGGGCTCCGTCAGTTGTCGGCCCGTAGGCAAGGATCACCGCACCCGACATCGAGTCAGCAACAGCCTGGGCTGCCGCTTCATCTGTCGGGGTCAACTGATCGTATGTCACCAGTGTCTCAGCCTGTTGGCCGACGGGCTGGGTAACGCCGGTCCCCACGATATGGAAGCCGAGCTGGCCAAGTCCCAGGGCGGTGAGGCCGGCTTGGTTGTACACGTCCGAGCCGTCCAGCACCGAAACCGTCACGCTGCTCGGCGCCGGCAGCGGTCCCCCGCTCATGGTGTCGGCGGTTGGCGAAAGCCCAAGGAATTGGTCGACCACCTGCTTGTCCTCGGGCTGGACGGGGAACTCGATGTCTCCGTAGTCGCTTCCGTTGTAGTAGTAGTCGCCAAACTGGTCGACCTGGACCGGCAGCGTGAGCTGTGGCGCGTTCTGAATGTCGACCCCGTGGTAGGTGAGAACCAGGTTCACCATGTCCGAAAGGTCGAACCCGCTATCCACGGTCAGCTGGCCGACCACCCCGGCGACGAGCTGCTCATCGGTGATGGGATTGCCGAGGCCCCTCTTGGACACGGCAGTGGCCAGCACCCTGAGAAACTCATGATCCCGTTGAATGCGGGCCAGATCGCTCTGCGCCTCCTGAGGCCAGTCGCTCGTATTCGGATCGGTGTCCCCTGGAGGCTGATACTGCAGATGGCGGGCCCGGACCACCTGAAGTGCCTCCCACCCGTTGAGATAGCGGCAACCGGTGGTGGTGACGTCGAGGTCCGAGTACGAATCGAACACCGGCTCGGGAAAGTACATGTAGATCCCACCGAGGGCGTTGACGATGTTGCCGAAGCTGTCGAAGTTCAGCTCGACATAGTGCTGAATGGGGATGCCGAAGTCCTCCTCGACAGCCGCGACGAGTTGGCTCGGTCCCTCTTCGAGAGCGGCGTCGATCTTGTAGGCACCCTCGACCCGGGCATTGGGGATGAAGAGGTCACGGGGAATCGAGAGGATGGACACGCTCGGGATATTTGGGTTGAGGTGGAGGACCATGACCACATCACTGTTGACACCGTCGACGCCCTGAGAGCAGAGCCCGTACGCGGTGGCCTGCACCGTCAGGGCACAGCGGGAGGTCGAACCGACCAGAAGGATGTTCTCTGTTCCGAGGTCGGCGCCTTTGACAGGCGCCTTGGAGAGCCCTTTCACTGCGATCCGGGTGATCTTGTGGTTGAGGTACCACCCATAGCCGGCCCCACTGACAGCCAGCACCACCACAAGCACGGCAAGGATGATCAGAGCCCGCTTGGTTTTCTTGAATCGCCGGGTCTTGGCATGGTTGGCACGGCCCTCGGTTGCGAGGGCCTGGGGGTCTTCCGGGCCGTCGACATCGAGAGGATCCGGGTCGGGCTCCGAACGGGCCATGAGCGACGGTACCAGTATTGGCCACCGTCCAGTGAGTCCTCGGTGAACCGCCTCGGTACTGGGCTTTTCAGTGACAAGTGTCGATGGGGTTCGGACCCGAGCCTGCACCTCGAGAGGGTGGGCCGGCTCGGGGCCGCGGCTCCGGCCTCATGCGTGACCGGTCGGTTCCGCCGAGGTGTACGGCCCCGGTCGGGGGAACAGTGCGGGCGTGAGGAGATGGCTCACCACTCGACGCCGGTGGAGACACAAAATTCGTTGTTCTCAGGATCAGCCATCGTCACCCAGCGAGTCGGCCCGAATCTCCGGACGTCATCGTGGAGCCGCCGGGCGCCGAGCGCCTCCAACCGGTTGACCTCGACCTCGACCTCCGCAGTGACGATGTCGAGGTGCATGCGGTTCTTCCCGGCCTTCGGCTCGGGTACCCGCTGGAGAAGGAGCGGGGACGCCGTCATGTCGACGGGCACGAGGACCGCCAACGATGGTTCCGAGTAGTACACGCGGTAGCCCATGGCGTCCCGCCAGAACCCCATCAGCTTCTCCGGGTCGGAACAGTCAAGGACCACCTCCAGCGTTGCTCTTCGACCCATTCCCCACCTCCTGAGGGAGCCACCGGGTGCACCCGTCTCTGTAGTAGCTGACATCGTCTCGAGGCGCCAGCCCGGGAGCGGAATCCCGGCCCCCGTACGCCTGTGGCGGAGGCTGCAAATGCTCCGGACCCGGCGCCGGTGTGGGTCCGTCGGTGATCTGGCGGTGCCCCTCGTCCGCTGTCGGATTGTGTCTAGCATGCGCACGGCGTACCCGGCTCCGTCGGACGGGGCGGCCCTCACGGCCGGGCCCGGGCGGCGCAGGCGAAGAAGATAGACCCTTGTGCCGAACAGTCGAGCCGTGCCACGATTGACGAGCAGAACGGATCGCACCGAACCAAGTTCACACTCCCAACGAGTGCCGGGAACGCTTCTCAACAGTGCGAACCTCGAGCATTTGGGACTTTTTGAAAAGGTCCGCACGGTGGCCGCGCGGTGGATATCTCGGGCAGGAGTGCGGCGGAAGGGGTTTCGATGTCAATATTTCGTTCCGTTCTTGTCCGCGCTATGGCACTTGCGGTTGGGGCCCTCGTTGTCTTCGGCCTGATTGCCATGCCGGCCGGGGCCAATGCCGCCAAGAGCACACGAGATTCGGCCGGTGTGCCGGCCTCGTCGCCGGTCACCAAATATGCGATCGCGGTGGCGGTCTGCCCGCCGCCAACCGCGGGTCACGTGCAGTGCCTGGCGATGCGAAAGGTCTACGTGCCGAAAGGCACTCCCGGCGCAGTTCCTGTCAAGGTCGGAGACGGCATCGCCACCGCCCACGTGGCCACGACGGGAGCGAATGCAACCATCGGGCCGGCAGGCGGTCTCACACCGAGCGATCTGGCGAGCGCCTACGGCTTCAACGCCACCGGGTCGGGCGCCAAACAGACGGTCGGAATCATCGACTGGGGCAACGACCCGACGATCGCGTCCGACCTCAATACGTTCGACGCTGAGTACCACCTCAGCGCCTGCACGACGACAGACGGTTGCTTCCGTATTCTCAATCAGCTCGGGAAAACCTCACCCCTGCCGACGGATCAGGGGGGCGCCGGCGAGATCTCGCTCGACGTCGAGTCGGTCCACGCGGTGTGCCGGCTGTGCAAGATCGATCTCATCGAGGTCGACGACAACTCGTTTTACGACACGGGGGCTGGCGTCAACGAAGCCGTGAAGTTGGGCGCGACGGAGGTCAGCAACTCGTATGGCGGACCCGACACGACGGGGGGAGCCTTGGCGTACGCGGCGGACTACAACCATCCGGGCGTGGTCATCGCTGCCTCCAGCGGTGACCACGGCTACTACGGATTCGACTACTGGCCCGACACGCCGTCCGGTGGTCCGGCGGCCACGCAGCAAGCGCCGGAGTTCCCGGCGGAACTGGCAACGGTGGTGTCCGTGGGTGGCACGTCCCTCTACCTGAACCAGAATGGGACCCGTCACTCCGAAACGGTGTGGAACGAGGACGGCGCAAAGGACCAGAGCGAGGAACTCGCAGGCGCCCCTCTGGGTGCATCCGGTGGTGGCTGCAGCCAATTCGTGACTGCCCAGGCCTGGCAGCGGAATCTCACCGCCTGGCCGAAGACGGCCTGCGGCACCAACCGCTTGGACAACGACGTGTCGGCGGTCGCTGATCCCTACACGGGGTTCGATACTTACAATAGGAGCGACGGCGGAACGGGTTGGGAGACGATCGGCGGGACCTCTCTGTCCTCACCGGTCATCGCGGCCATGTACGCCCTCGCCGGTGGCGCCAATGGCGTGACGTACCCTGCACTGACGCTCTACGGCCACCTCGGGACCCCTTCCCTGTACAACGTGACTACCCTCGGCAACGGGTTCTGTGGCGGCGAAGACGCAGCCGAGTGCGGAAACGCGAATGACCTCGAGTTCGATGGCGTTCCTCTCGGCGTTATGGACTGTGACTACCCGGCGAGCGGGAGCACGCCGAGTGTCGGCGACCTCGCCTGTGATGCGGCCCCGGGTTACAACGGCCCGAGCGGCGTCGGGACGCCGAAGGGCCTCGGTTCGTTCGCCAAAGCCGGGCCGCGGGCCACCATCTCCGGGCCTGCATCGGTCGTCCATGGGGTGACCCACACGTGGACGGCGTCCACGTCCGATCCATTCCCCCGCGGTGCCGTCAAGAGCTACTCGTGGAACTGGGGCGATGGCTCCGCGGCCACCGTGACGTCGACCGGCTCGGCATCACACCACTACGCGACGGCAGGGGGCCACCACACGATCACCCTGACCGTGACGGACACCTATGGGCAAAAGGGCAGTGCGACCCGTACCGTAGCGGTGAGCTGAACGGGGGTGCCCGGAGGCGTCGATGGGCACGACGGTCGAATAGCCCTTGTCGGCAATGTTCCGTCGGGCCGACCTCTGGCTCGATGCCGTCCCAGCCGGGGCCATCGGGGCCACTCTTACCACTGCCGTCGGTATGGCCTTCGCCGGAGGATTGGGCGGACACGGCGATTCAGCAGTCATAGTCCAAACACCTTCAGCGCTCGTCAGTCAGTTGGCTCGTCCTTCAAAGAGAGCGGTCAGATCGAGGGAAGGCACGTGCTCACTGGTGGCAAGGGCAACCCACGAACGCGCCAGGGCGTCCTTCCCCGTGCCGAGAACAGTGCCGATCAGGCCAGCTGACTCGAGTAACTCTTCGGTTGGAAGCGGGGCGATGACAACCCGCCAGATCGTCTCCTCGAGTACGTTGAAGGCAGTCTGCACCTCGGCGATGTTGAATCCAGCATTGAAGCGTTCCTCGGCGACGTTGTTGGCGTACTCAGTGATCGGTTCGAGGTTTCGCTTGGCCAGACAATCGACGACCAGGTCGAAGAGGTCACTGAGGCGGCGCCCGGACTCTGCCGCACCTGACGCCTCGTAGTGGGCAAGGTGATCGCGTGCCAGGGAAGCTGACGCCGCTTCGAGGACATCGTCCCGGGCAGCGCTCATCGCCTCTGTCAAACCCATTTCGCCACCCTACTCCGCCCAGGTTGAACCAGCTCCGGTCGAGGCCTGCCCATGCACCCACGGTGGGTGGGGACAGTGGGAACGGCCAGAGTCACCATGGATCCCATCCTCTGGGTAACCCACACGGCCTCAACCCTGAGTTACGTCTACGCCTCGGGCAACAAGTTGTCGTGTCCGGTGCCTGGGTGCAATCCGGGATCACCGATCCGGTTCGATGGAGGCCTCTTTGTCAGAAGACTCCGAGGGCAGCGCCACGAGCACGAGGATCGCGGCGGCGAGGGCGACGATGGCGCCCACGGCGAGCGCCACCTCGTTGCCACTCATGAAGGCGGTGCGGGCCGCGCGGGCCAGCTCAACCCCGGTCGAGCCCCCGACACGAGCCGCCACGGCCAGGGCCGCGCCCAAGGACCCGAGGATGGTCGTGGCGACCGACGAGGGCACGTGCCGGCCTACCAACGCTGACGCCAGATGGCCCTGGTAGCGGGTCAACATCACGCTGCCGATGACCGCTACGCCCAGCGCCCCGCCAACCTGGAGCGCCACGGTGTTGCTGGCAGACCCCATGCCCGAGTCACCCTGGGGGACCGACCCGATGACCGAGTTCGTGGCGGTCGGCAGCATGAGCCCGGCGCCGAGGCCGATCAGGAGCAGTCCCAGGACGACATCGCCGAACGTCGTGTCGAACCGCGAGGTGGCCGAGACCTGCCACAGGCCGGCCGCGATCGAGAGGAGGCCGACCACCATCGTGAGCTTCACGCCCGCCACCCGGGCGATCACCGGGGACGCGGCGGCGCCGACGACGACCATGACGGCGATCGGGAGGATCCGAATGCCGGCCTGGAGAGGCGAGTACCCGAGGTCGAATTGAAGGAACTGCGTCGAGAGGAACAGCGCACCCATCAGCCCGAACACCGCCAGACACTCTGCGGCGAGGGCAACCGAGAAACGGCGTTCCCGGAAGAACTCGAGCTTGAGCATGGGATGCGTACTGCGGGACTCCCAGACGACGAAGCCTCCGAGCACCACGAGGCTGGCCAGCGCCGCTCCCACTACGGTTCCCGAGGTCCACCCCCGGGTCGGCCCCTCGATGATCGCCCACAGCAGCAGCCCCAGGCCGGCGATCGACAACGCGGCACCGGCGGGATCGGGGCGCTGCACGTGCGGGTTCTTCGAGTCGGGAACCACCAGCACGGCCCCGAGGAACCCGATGCAGGCGATGGGGACGTTGACGAAGAAGATCGACCCCCACCAGAACCTCGACAGCAGGAGCCCACCGGCGATGGGACCGATGGCGATTCCGAGGCCAATGGTGCCGGCCCAGACACCGATGGCACGAGCGCGCTCGGCCGGATCACGGAACATGTCGTTGATGATGGCCAGCGATGTCGGGATCGTGAGCGCGGCGCCGGCTCCCATGAGGGCCCGGAATCCGATGAGCGTCGAAACCGAGCTGGACAGCGCGGCGCCGATCGACCCCGCAGCGAACACGGTCAGCCCGATGAGGAAGACCCGCTTGCGGCCGAACCGGTCGGCAAGCGTCCCTCCCACGAGGAGCAGCCCGGCGAACACCATCGCATAGGAGTCGACGATCCACTGGAGCTGGCTCGATGTCGCATGCAGGTCCCGGACAAGTGTCGGGAGGGCGACGTTGAGGATGGTGTTGTCGACATTGATGATCAGCGCCGCGAGACACACGATGACCAGGGCCAGCCGCCGGAAGCTGCCCCGCTGACCGGACGGCGCCTGATCGGCTCGCGTCATCAGGCTCATTGATCCAGTCAAGCGCCGGGAACACCCTCCGGCTAGGGCCAAAGGTCACCAGGCGCCAAGGGGAGGACCCCCGCACCTTGTCTTCCTAGACGGCTTTGGCTCCCGTCACCAGTCGTTCCCGATCGAACATCCCGGAGACGAAATGCAGGAGGAGGGTATCGACTGCGAGCAGCCCGGCGGCAAATGCGAGTGCTCATCGTGCTTGAAGAGGCTGGCGACCAGAAGGCCAATGGATCGCTGGACGAGGAATGAATGACGGGGTCGTCGCCGGCAAGTGAGTGCGATCACCTGCCCCCCCACCACCTCGAGGGACTCCTTCGGGCTGCAGAGGAACCGCCTCGACATCACCTGGACGGCGTGGTGTCCCGCATCAACCGGCACTTCGACTGTCCCATTGTTGGGGACGGCGCCAACGACGATGCCGTCGATCACCACCTGCCACACCCGACCGCTGCGCGACCCCTCGCCCTGACGCGACAGCCGCATGGTCGCCGCCCCGGTGGTGGCGGTGTGTGCCATGGAGCTGCGCTCCGGAAGCACTTACCGCCTCCCACTCGGTTTGGCGGTACAGGGTTGACCAGATTTCTGTAGTACCGGTCACGAGAAACAGGCAGACTCGTCCGCCCTGAGGGGTTGATCTAGCCGGCCCGCACTTCCCACAACAGACACGGCGCCTCCCACGTACAGAGTGACTCTACACCGGGCCGCGGCCGGCCCAGGCTCGAGCACCCGGTTCCAAGAAGTGTCCACGTTGGTGCCAGATCGACCCGGCGTGTAATTGGGTCAGGTGAACTTGACGCAATTCATTGGTGTCCCACTGATCCGGGATCGGTAGGGGTCACGCCTTCCACTCGTTGAACGAATCTCGGGGCCAGGGGCTCCAGGAGAAGATCGTGAAAACCTCCATCGGAAGGGACCGACGATGGATGTCTGCAGCTGCTCGCCCGATCCGCCTCGCAACAGTTATCGTTGGGCCTGTGCCGGTATCCACGACCCTTGTCGAGACCTCGGATGGCAGAGTGCTCGGTGTCGAATCGGGGGGCGATCCCACCGGAACCCCCATACTGAGCATTCACGGATGGCCCGGTGGTCGGTCCCTTGCTGGCGCGCTGCTCGACGAAGCTGCACGCGAGGGTGTCCACATCCTTGCCTACGACCGGCCTGGCTACGGTCGCTCTTCACCGAACCCAGGACGAACGGTCGCCAGCTGCGCCGAGGATGTCCGAGCCATCACCCTTGCACTCGGCATCGATAGGCTCGGTGTCAGTGGGGCCTCGGGCGGCGGGCCCCATGCACTCGCCTTGGGGGCTCTCCTACCCAATCTCGTCACCGGGGTTGCTGCCATCTGCTCGCTCGCGCCCCACAATGCCGCCGGTCTCAACTATCTCGCCGGGATGCAGGACGAGATCGCTCAGTTCCACCGGTGGCTCGATCATGACCTTGATGCCGCGCGGCAGTGGGCAAAGAGCTATCGAACCGAGGTCGAGGGGTATTCGGCCGAGCAGATTGAGCAGCTCGTCGACGAAGAGTTCCCCGACGACCCGATTTCCCAGGCCTATTTCCGCTCGTACACCGAGTCAATGCAGTCAGGACTGGAGCCTGGCATCGAGGGAATGATCGACGACGGTGTCGCCCTTCACGACTCGTGGGGCTTCGAGGTCGGCGCCATCGGCGCTCCGGTACGACTTTGGAGTGGCCCGGGCGATGTCCACGTCCCACTCGCCCATTCTCGCTGGTTGGCTACGCAGCTGCCCGGAGTGCCGCTCGATGCCTCTGGGACCGGTGGGCACCTCGAGATCATCGCTACGGCGGAGCCCGTTGCCCACAGGTGGCTCGCGGGACAACTCTGAATAATTTCGAGGGCGGTTCGAAACTGAGCCCTGCATCAAATCTGACACACGAGTCTCCCCCTGCTGCCCGCGAGGGCGTCACGGTGCCCCCACCGACACCCGTTCGGGGACGTCCTCGGTCAACATCCGAGCCCTAGTCGTCAGGGTCAGAGCGGCCTCGGGCACCAAAGCGGGGCGCCAGTCCGACAATGATTCGTCGCAGATTGCTGGCTCCTGCGACGTTGGTCAGAACAATCATCGCTCGACCCCCGGCGAGGGTGAGCCCCAGAAAAGACGAATATCCGCCAGTCTGACCGCTGTGCGAAATCATTCTCCGGTTCGTGTCCGGGTCCGAGTCGATGCCCCAGAACATGCCGCTTTTCCGATTGGGTCCGGACGTCGCCACGCCCTCGATCGGTGTCAATGAACTGATTCCCGGCGCTGACCCGTTCAACAAGGCCACGGCAAGCAGGGCCATGTCGCCGAGCGTGCTGATGACACCGCCCGCCGGTGCAAAGCCGCCCTTGGTGATCCACGGCGGACGCCGGCGACCCCTCGATGACCAGCCCGGAGGTACCGTCTGCTGTGAGCTTGCCACGACCGTGTCGGTCATGCCCAAGGGAGCAAGGATCCGCTCGGTCAGCAACGGTCCGTATTCAGCGCTCGCGCCGCGAGCGAGGAGCTGTCCGAGGACAGCACCACCCAGGTTCGAATACCTGAACTGACCCCGGCCCCGAATGCGTTGACGGGCAGCCGACTTCAGCACGTCCGATGCCGTCATTTCTCGATAGGGGTGCGTTCCGAGCACCAGGAAGCGGATCCCCCGGAAGACCGAGAGAGGACCCCGAGGCATTCGCGGCAAACCGGATGTGTGAGTGCACAGCTCCCGGAAGGTGATCGATCCGAACGCGGTCCCTGCAACGTCTAGAAGAAGGTCACCGATCGTCGTCTCCAAGGAGACCTCACCGCGATTGACGGCGTCGGCAAGCAACATACCGGTCAGCGCCTTCGTGATCGAGCCGACCTCAAAGCGCGTTTCGGGCTCCGCATCGATGAAGGCACTCCTGGTGTTCGGCGAGGCAGCGAGATCGACCAGCGCGACGGCGGTACTTCTCGCCCGGCCGCTGGCAAGGGCGATCAGGTCATGCGCAAGCTCCCAGTCACCCTGACCATCGCTGAGGCGGTCGACCACGGTCCGAATCTAATGAAGCCAGTCCGAGCATGCTGACTCAGTCGGCGGTCGGCTTGGGCAACCGTCGGATACTGCCTACATGTATCCCTCGAGGTCGCCCAGGTCTCCCACCAACCCAGCGGTAGGTGACGGTTTAGGATCCTTCCTGTGGTCACCGTGCGTCAGGCGAAGCTAGCGGGCCTGGCCTATGAGATGCTCCACCAAGGCAACGAGAACGTACAGATCCGCTTCACTACGGAGCAGGTTCAAGACGAGTAGCTGTCACCGTCGGCGGCGTTGAATCGTGACGCGCCGACTAGAACCCTTGTTCCGGGTTTCGCTTATCCACATGCCACTGCTGTGCCGGTCAGCCGTGGTCGATAACCGACCACCACCCGGCGATACGGGACACGGTCGTCAACTACGTGGTACTTGGATGACCTCAATACGCTCCACTGGAGGCCATTCGGCGGGAGCATCGGGCAAGCAAACGAGGTCCGGATCACGGATTTTTGACCCACGGCAAATCACCTGCTTGGTATCCAACGAGGACGTAGCGGATCAGAGTCCGTCGACCGATTCATTCATCTAT
>JBEKOI010000102.1:0-12171 GCA_049521915.1 Acidimicrobiales bacterium
ACTTCCACTCCAAGCAGGCGGTGTGCGGTTACGTGGCCAGCCAGGCCTTCCCACTGCTCAAGAAGGGCATCCGCATCAATGCCATCTGCCCCGGTCCAACGGACACCCCGCTGGCCCAGGCCAACGCAGAGATGTGGTTGGGCTTCGGTGCCGACTACCGCGAGGAGACGGGTATCGAGGCCTCCACGCCGCTCGAGCAGGCCTACCCGCTCATCTTCCTCTGCAGCGATGCCGCCGCCGCCATCTCGGGCATCACCTTGATCAGCGACGTCGGCTACATCAGCTCGGGCATCACCGGCTCCTACGAGCCCGCTTCGGCGGCCGCCGGTTTCCTACTGGGCAAGCTGTAGACGGAGGCACCGTGCCCCAGTCGAGCCCGGCAGCGGTCGCCGCGGCGGATCGTCGAGGGGGTCCCACATGAATGTGGCATGGCCCTGGTGCAGTCCCGAATTGACCGCCTGACCTCCCCTCGGACGACCAGGGTCTCTCACGGGTGCCAGCCAGGGTAGAAGGTGCAATTGTGGCAATGGTCCACCGAGGTGATTCGGAAAGGTTGCCATGAGCACTGAGCCGCCAGCACTAACGTCCCGCCTGATCTCGAGGCGCCCGAAGGAGCTCGTGATCGTCCTATTCGGCGCCACGGGCGATCTGGCCAAACGTGAGCTGTTGCCCGGCCTCTTCCATCTGGCGGTGGCGGGGCTACTGCCTCCGCGCTACCGGATCGTGGGCACAGCACGTTCTCGGCGGGCGCTGTCCGGGGTGGGTTTCAAGGAGTACGTCCGACGAGCAATCACCGAGTTCGGGACCGCCAAGCCCGAGGGAGAGGCGTGGAAGGCCTTCGAGGACACGCTCACCTTCGCCACCGCCGGCCCCGACGGCCCGTCTCCTCTGATCGCCGCCGTGCAGGAGGCCGAAAGCCAGATCGGCGGCAATCCGCAGCGCCTTTACCATCTGGCCATCCCCCCGGTTGCGTTCGGGCCGACGGTCGAGATGCTCGGCAGCACCGGTCTGGCGCAGGGTGCGAGGGTGATCATCGAGAAGCCCTTCGGTACCGACCTGGCCTCGGCCAAAGCTTTGAACGGTACCGTGCACAAAGTGTTCGACGAGTCACGGATCTTCCGGATCGATCATTTTCTCGGCAAGGAATCCGTCGAGAACATCCTGGCTTTTCGTTTTGCCAACGGCCTCTTCGAGCCCGTGTGGAACCGAGAGCACATCGAGTATGTGCAGATCGACGTGCCCGAGACGCTGTCGATCGAGGGGCGCGCCGCCTTCTACGAAGGCACGGGAGCCTTCCGGGACATGATCGTCACTCATCTGTTCCAAGTGCTCGGGTTCGTCGCCATGGAACCACCGGCCAACCTCTCGGCGGAAGCGCTTCGAGAGGAGAGGCAGAAGGTCTTCGATTCCATGCGATCCATCAACACCCGGCACGTGGTACGTGGCCAGTACGATGGCTATCTGACCGAGCCAGGCGTGGCGCCCGACTCCGGGACCGAGACCTTCGTGGCGCTGCGGGCAGAGGTCGAGAACTGGCGCTGGGCCGGCGTCCCGTTCTATCTGCGCACCGGCAAATCGCTCGGTTCCAGCCGCCAAGTGGTCACGCTGGGATTCCGGGAGCCGATCCTTCGCATGTTCCCGACAGAAGTTCGGGCCAAGACTGACGGTCGGCGAAACGAGATCAACATCGACTTCAACGATCCGGGCTCCATAGCCGTGCGCTTTCTGGCCAAGGAGCCGGGCCCGGACATGCGACTCGGGGAGGCGAATCTCGTCTTCCGGTACAAGGACTCCTTCGGCGAGTCGGATGACCTGACGGCCTACGAGCGGCTCCTCCTCGAGGCCATGGTCGGGAACCAGTCCCTCTTCACCAGCGCCGACCAGGTGGAGAGGCTGTGGGAGGTGTCGGCCCCCTTGCTCGAGCACCCTCCACCGGTCGAGTCCTATGCGCCCGGGTCTTGGGGCCCACCCTCGATCGACAGCGTGGTGGCGCCCCACCGCTGGCACCTGCCCGAAGAGGAGTGAAATGGCATCGAGTTACGAGACGCCGCTCTACCTTCTCGCCTTCGATCACCGCTCCTCGTTCGAGCGCGGCCTCTTCGGCGCCACGCCTCCGCTCTCCCCCGAGGTACGTCGGGGCATCGTGAAGGCCAAGCAGACCATCTTCGACGCAAACCAGCTGGCGGTGGCGTCAGGTGCGCCCCGTGAGCAAGCGGGGGTGCTTGTGGACGAAGAGTTCGGCTCGGCAGTGGCCCGGCAGTCCCTTGAGGCGGGCGTCCCGTTGGCCATGCCGGTCGAGCGCTCCGGCCAGGACGAGTTCGACTTCCAATACGGCTCCCGGTTCGCCGAGCACATTGAGGCCTTCGACCCGACCTTTGTGAAGGTTCTCGTCCGCTTCAACCCTGAGGGGGACTCGGATCTGAACCACCGCCAGACTGAACGGTTGGCATGCCTGAGCACATGGCTCCGGGAACAACACCGCACCTTTCTGTTCGAGCTGCTCGTCCCGGCCACCACCGCGCAGTTGGACAGCTTCGAGGGTCACCAGCAGGACTACGATCGTCGGCTCCGCCCTCAGCTCGCCGGAGAGGCCATCGCCTCGCTGCAGGCCGGTGGGGTGGAACCCGATATCTGGAAGATCGAGGGACTCGACTCCAAAGAAGATGCCAGTGCCTTGGTCCGCCAGGCGCGCTCGGGAGGAAGAGGCCACGTGGTGTGCATCGTGCTGGGGCGCGGTGCGGACTGGGACAGCGTTGTGCGTTGGCTGGAGGTCGGTGCGAGCGTGCCCGGGTTCGCGGGTTTCGCCGTCGGACGAACGCTGTGGCACGACGCGCTTGTCGATAACCTCGCGGGCCGGTCCTCGGATACCGAGACGGCACAAGTCATCGCCGATCGCTACCGAAAGCTCATCGACGTCTACGACGCGGCCGCACCAAGAAAGGCCGAGGCTGCGTCGTGACTGCTCCTCCCATTCGCCTGATGCTGGCCGACGTGGACGGCACCCTGGTGACCCAGGACAAGATCCTCACCGACAGGGCCGTCGCCGCCGTGCATCACCTGAGCGATGCCGGAATCATCTTCGCCATCACGAGCGGGCGTCCTCCTCGGGGTATGGCCATGCTCATCGAGCCGCTCGATCTGCAGACTCCTCTGGCCGCCTTCAACGGAGGCCTGCTCGTCAACCCCGACATGACCATCATCGAACAGCGCATCGTCCCTGTGCATCTGGTCAACCCTATTGCTGCGCTCATGACGTCCTTCGACCTCAGTGTCTGGCTCTACCGCGGTGCCGACTGGTACGTACCGGATCCCAAAGGGCCGCACGTGGACCGCGAGGCATGGACGGTCAAGTTCGAGCCCAAGGTCATGACGAGCCTCGAGGGTCTCACAAGCGACGTAGCGAAGATCGTCGGGGTCAGCGATGACCACGACGCGGTGTCGAAGGCTTCAACAGCAGCGCACGAGCGCTTCGGAAATCACGTAACGGCGGCCGCGTCCCAGCCCTATTACTTGGATGTCACCCACCCCGACGCAAACAAGGGCGCCGTGGCCAGATACCTGGCACAGAGATACAAGCTGACCACCGATGAGATCGCCACTATCGGGGATATGCCCAACGACGTCTTGATGTTTGCGCACTCAGGCCTGAGCATCGCGATGGGAAACGCCGACGTTCAGGTGCAGCGAGCCGCCCGTCAGGTGACGGAGACGAACGAGAACGAGGGCTTCGCCGACGCTGTCGAGCGCTTCGTCCTGCCTCGAGCTCCGAAGCCACCGCAGGCCTGAGTTTCGACGTGGTCCTCGCCTGCCGGAAGCATCTCCGACGCAGCGAATGCCAGGGAATCGACCTCGACGGTTGAGCGGTCCAGCGTAGTGAACCTGGCGGGGCTCAGCGGTCGGAAGAAGAGAAAGGGCAAGAGTCGGCGAGGGTCGTGCCCTGAGGGTCAAACCGGCCGAGCGGTTCTTCGAGCGCCCCGCTCCGAGTGAGCTGGCACACCCAGCGCACCGTGGTCCCCCAGACCGACTCCCGCCCGAAACTGCCTCGTCCTTTCCAACATTCAATCGCTAACTCGAGTTCGCACTCCGCTCCAGCACTTGCCTATCGATGAGCAAACCCTGTTGCATTTGGGCGAGCGACGCCCGAGACGCCTCGTTCTCTTGTTCGATCATCGCTGACCTCACGTGATCCTCGAGGCGACCGATCTGCTCCTCAATGGTCCGGCGGACCTCGTCATCGTCGGCGCCATGAGGCCAGAGGTTCATTGGCCGTCTTCCGGCCGCGCTTGGCATGAAAGCGAGAGGCGACACGCCCTGAATCTCGTCGCGCTCGATGAGAAGCTCCTTCCAGGCAATCAGGTCTGTAAAGAACTGGTCCAACGCTGTGCGAAGAGCATGTGACTCAGGGACTGCTCGGCGAGCCTGTTTCATCGCTGTGATCTCATCGATCACTTCGCTGAGGACCTGATTGAGAGAGGCGTTCGCATCATTCGAACTCATCGGTCTATGACGATATCACCGAGGCTCTGTCGCCAGTCCGCCTGCATCATGCTCGTGTGCAATTCGCGCAATAACGTCGGATAATTCTCACTGAGGGCTCAGTTACTGTAAACCCTCGAAGGACGAACCAACACCGCAGTGCGCCTCTGTTCGGCCATGGCGCGATCGTACTCATTCCAGTCGTCGTGACTGCCACCGGCCGCGGTGAACACGTTCCGTAGAAGCAAGCGCTGCGCATCGGCGTCGATAGCCGGCCACGGGTCGTCGGGGCCGATCAACTCGGCACTACCTTCAACGGCCACCCACTTCCAACCAGCCCGAAAGGTGATGGAGAGCTGTGGTCGACGACGAAGGTTCCCCAGCTTCGCCTGGCCGTACGTAACGAAACCGACGACGTCCACACCAGTTGTTGGATGAGCAAGAACGCCGGCGTTGACGACGGAGGACTGGATCGTCTGATCAGCGCGCAGTGTTGACACGACGGCCAGATAGCTATCTTGGCGAGCGATCTCAATTACGTCCTGAAGTGTCACCACGGCGGTTCCTCCTAAGCCAGACCGCACAGATCTTCTCACCTCGATCGGTGAGCGTCCGAGCTGAATTCCGAACCCTCCGATATCGGACCGTCGACTCTCACCTGCAAGACACGGGGTCAAACGACCGATTGACAAGAAGCACCAGCAAGGAGACCGATGTGGTTCGGCCGGAGCCCGAGAGGCGCACAAAGTGCCGAATCCAGCTCCTCGCACCGCCACGACCTGCGCCTCCTGGAGCGGACGACGGGATTCGAACCCGCGACCCTCACCTTGGCCAAGGCGCCGAACTGAGTCTTTGGCATGTCATCCAATCCGTTGACGTGCTGTTCTGTCCACCCAGTTTCCACGGAGTCCACTGAATGATGCCCTGTTGTAGACCGGTCGACTACGAGTTGGTTTCTGACCCACCGCCGAACCCGTCGGGCGCCCACTCGATGGCGCCGTCCGTCTCTTCGATCACACGATCTACCTAATGGTGGTCGATGCTCACGGTGGAGGATAAGTCTAGTCGATTGCCTTGGCGGGGGCTACCAGATAGACTATTCTGATGAAACCTCTCAGTACCAAGGCCTTGCGCACCTTGCTCCAATCGATGGGCTGCGAGAAAGTGGGGGTGGTCGGGTCTCACGAGAAATGGCGGGGACCAAAGGGACACACGTGCACGATCAAAGCTGGCGTCAAGCAGCAAGCGCCTGGCACCCTGCGGGCGATCCAGGCGAGTCTGGCCCCGGAGTTTGGTGAAAAATGGATAGAGGAGAGACGATGAAGACCTACACGGTGCGATGCGAGTGGGACTCCACGGGCCGGTGGGTGGTGACGGTGTCCGAGCTCCCTGGAGCGGTCAGCCAGGCACGACGCCTCGATCAGGTGGCAGGTGACGTGGCCGAAGTGATCGAACTGATGACCGGCGAGAAGCCGGGTACGTACGCGATTGAGATCGAGCCGGTCTACCCCGGTGCGGCAGGCGCAGCGGCCCGTGAAGCCGTCGAACTTCGGCGGAAAGCCGAGGAGATCGGCACCGCGGCGAGCGATGCAGTCCGCAACGCGGTGCTCGCCCTACGAGGTGAAGGACTTACCCTGCGGGATTCGGCAACGCTGGCAGGAATCAGTTACCAGCGGGCGCAACAGATCGAACGCTCGACGCTCAAGCACGCTGGCTGACCCCGGCGTCTTGAGTGGGTCAAGGTCGCTTGTCTGATCAGTTCGTCTGCAGACGAGAAACCGTGAGGCACGTCACGCCTTCTCGTTTTGTCTCGCCGAGACCGCGAGTCGGTCTCGGGGCTGACGTTCGGTCCCGGCAGGCTCATCAGTCAAGCTTGCGGGGGTCGGCGAAGCCGAGACTCGTGTATCCGGGGGCACGCTTGGCTAGCGATGACGCCAGGACTCCCATGGAGACGTCGTGATAGTCATGAACCTCCGCCGTGGACTTCCCCGGGTAGGGCCGTAGGATGCGCCCGGCGTATTGCACGAGGCGCCCTTGAACGCGATCGGTGCGGCCAGGAACAGGGTGTCGAGTAGCGGGCAATCAAATCCTTCACCGATGTACGAGCCAGTGGCTACAACCAGAAGTGGTCCTCCGTCGGGTTCAACGTCGAGACGCGAAAGAGTTGCAGCTCGGGCCTTGGCCCCCATGCCGCCCCGCAGAACCACGGGATCGTGTCCACCCTCTGTCAACCCAGCGGCGATCTGTTCGAGGTGCCTGGTCCATTGGGTTAGCACGAGGCAGTGGCGCCCAGAGCTCAGCGCAGTCATGACGTCGTCGACAACCTGCTGGGTGCGGATGGGGTCATCGACAAGGTCCCGGTAGACGGCGGCAATCCCACCCGGTGCCGAGGGGTCAGCACCCCCGCTGTACTGAAACGAGGTGGGGTGGACATAGAGGACCGGCTCGGGTGGTGAAGCTTGCGGCGATCGGGTCGACATGGTGCCGGATGGGAGCAGGGGAACTTTCATCGCGACCTGACCTCGCTTGGCCATTTTCAGCCGGTCGCACAATTGTTGCGTAGCAGCGCGGTCACCACCAGGAATGGCAGGTGCGTAGACGTTCAGGCTCCTCGACGCCCGGGCGTCCATCCCCACCTAGATGCGCAGCTGCCAGCTCTTCGGTCCTCGTCTACGGATCGATCCTGACATGATCGAAGGTTAGGAGCCATGGCCAACCCACGGCCAAGTAACGGGTCAACCGCATTGGAGCGGACGACGGGATTCGAACCCGCGACCCTCACCTTGGCAAGGCGCTGAACTGGGTCCTTGCTGTAATTCCCAGTCCGCTGACGTGCGGTTCTGTCCAGCCAGTTTCCATGGAGTCCGCTGAATCGCCCCTGTTGTAGACCGGTCTACTACGAGTTCCGCCGGATGTGACTCGACGCTGATCTACGTGCTCCGTCGCCTCTGGCGAATCGCTTCGCTCCCGCTTCGATACGAAACAAGGAGAGCACGCACGCCAGCAGGTACATCTGCATGAGGACGAATCAGGCGCAGAAGGTCGCCCAGGCGTGGGGGTGGTGACGCTATCCGTGAGACGCCCGGGTGGAGTTTCACCAACCCTGTGCCGAAAACGACCAAGGTCGTTCGACCTGGCAGGGCAACGGCCGGAGCGAGGATTCCCTCAAACCGTGCCTTGCGGGCTGCATCAGCGATCTGGTGACACAAGGTCGCTTCCTCGGACGGTTCTGGTTACCCAGCGTTGGCGACCGCTTCGAGGGTCGATCCCCATGTAGATGGGGAGCTGCCAGCTGTTCGGCCCAACCTGTCCGCTGGACCGGGGGAAGCTTAGCTCGGTCCTCAACCGGCTTCGTGGTCATGTTGAAGTGGTCTCATGACCCGTTCCTCAGCTCTGAATCCACTAGACGTCCGTCGCCTGTCGGACACACGGAGGTTCTGGATGTGCTGCCCGGGTTGCGGCTGTGCGGGTCAAGGGGACATAATTCTCCGGCCTTCGGGCCCGGATGTGACGGCGTGCGTCGAGGAGCAGGCGATGGGCAGTGACGAAGACGAGTCGGGCAGGAGGGGCGACGAGGGCGGCAGGGACGGTTTCCGATTCACCCGCCGGCAGGTCATCGGCGCCGGCGCCGCGGGGGCTGCCGCCCTCATGGCCGGACGAATGGATCCCGCCGCAGCAGCGGACGGCTACCACTCCCCCCGGTGGTGGCAGTGGGGTGGAAAATTCAGCAGCGAGACGCAGCGAGTACTCACGTCCATTCTCGTCAGCGGCATGGGAGCCGCAAACATACCCGGGCTCGAGGTCGGTATCTGGGTTCCAGGACAGGGCGGCCTGGTGGAGGCGCTCGGTACCAGCGACCACCTGAACGGCACCCCTCTGAGCACGAGCGACCATTTCCGGATCGCGAGCATCACCAAGTCATTCGTCGCCACAGCGGTACTTCAGCTGGTCGACCAGCGTCGACTCGCACTCAGCACCACGATCGATACGTTCGTCGATGACATCCCGAATGGCTCCGAGATCACGATCGCCCAGTTGCTGAATATGACCAGCGGGATTTACGACTATGTGAACGACCCGGACCTCACTACTGAAGAGACGGCGAATCCGTTGCTTCACTTCGGGCTCAGCGATGTCATCCAGATCATTAACAACCACGAGCCGCTGTTCGCCCCTGGGACCGATGTGGCGTATGACAATTCGAACTACTACCTGCTCGGCGTCATCTTGGAGCAGATCACCGACTCTTCCCTGGCCGAAGTGATCGGCAACATGGTCCTTCAACCGCTCGGGCTCGATCAGACGACCTATCCGACCGATGCAACCATTCCTTCGCCATTTAGCCGGGGCTATTTCAGTCGCCCGAACCTCGATCTTCGGGATGTGACGGCCAGCAACCCGGCGTTTGCGGGTGGGGCGGGAGCCATGATCTCGACCCTCGGCGACCTTATGGTCTGGGCCCGTGCCCTGGCCACTGGCTCCCTGCTCAGCCCGACCACCCAGGCGATGCGTCTGCAGACCGGGGTGCTCGTAGAAACCCCGAAGGTCACGGTGGCCTATGGCATGGGTATCACAAACATCAACGGGTTCCTCGGACACGACGGCGCCATCGTCGGCTACGGGTCACTCGTCCTCTACCTACCGAGCAGCGGGGCGACGATCGTGTTGATGGGCAACAACAACGACAACAACGCTCCGGCTCCGCTCGCCATCGGACTTGCGGTCGCCGCGTATCTCTTCCCGGCACAGTTTCCGAACGGGCTCTGAGCCGAACCACACCGGATCGCCGTCGGGGCGCTGCGGCCCGTGTGTCACGGCAATGGACGGCGGGCTTGCGAGCGGACAACGGGATTCTGATTTCATCAGATAGCGGACAACAGATTCGAACCCGCGACACTTGCCTTGGCAAAGAGCGCACCTGTCGGATGTGGCCGACGGAGCCGGGGATCACCACCAAACGTGCACCCCCGATCCGGTGGGACCTCATCGCCAGCCCGAACACAAGGTTCGAACGTCGCACGAGCTCGGTTGGTACCGCTCCCAGCGACGCGGAGTGGGCAACGGCGTTCACTGTGCGCGAAAAGCCAAGGGTCCGAGGTGGCTAAGCAGCGGGTAACGGCCGGCGCGGGCAAACGCAGCATGCGGGGCGACGCAGCCAAAGTCAGGGGTGTCGCTGGCACCCGTCATTTCCTAGCCTGGCGTGAAAGGGGATGGGCACAGCCATGATCGCTGAAGGCAGTTGCCGCCAGAACATCGGCGGACCGAGCGTACGCTGCGGCCCGCTCGTGCGAGTGGTCGTCGAGCATCGCCTTCAGTGTCGCCGACCTCAGTGCTACAGGTGCCAACGGGCACAGTTGGGAGAGAACTGCCGATGCGGTCACCGTCAGTCCGTTCCATTTGAGTGTGCAACCGTCCCCATGATCGAGGCGTCCTGAAGCGCCACCAAACGTCCAGCAGTTCCTCCCGAATGGAGCACCCATGAAGAACCCGCCCCGTTTCCTCAGGCTCATCCTGGCCGTCATCCTTTCCGCCGGCATGCTCGCGGGCGTGCAGGCCACTTCCGTCACCTCTGCCTCGGCCACCACCACTCCCACCCTTGATCTGAAGGTGCTGCTCATTGGCGACGGCTCGGCTGACGTCACGACGGCGGCGTGGGCGTCGGCGCTCACCAACGAGGGCGTCCCCTACACGGAGGTGGACGCCACGGGCACCTTGGGGGCGTGGACGGTGACCCTGCCGGCGCTGTCCAGCGGGACCACGGGCTATTTCAACGGGGTGGTGATCGCTGACTCCCCGGCCGACTTCGCCGTCGGCCAGCTCACCGCCCTCGACACCTACGAGGCCACCTTCGGGGTGCGCCAGATCGACGGCTACACCGCCCCGTACTTGGGGGAGACCCTCGTGTCGGGTGGGGCTCTGGACGGCACCACCGGGACCCTGACCACAGCCGGCCTGGCCGCCTTACCCGAACTGGCCGGGCCCATCCCTTTCGCCACCGGCACCTACGGGTACCAGGCCACCGTCACCGCCGGGGCCCCGTTCACCCCCTGGCTGGACAACGCGGCCGGCCAGGTCCTGGCCGGGGTCTACCAGCATCCCTCGAGTGACCCCCAGGCCAACGTGGCCGAGCTCGAGCTCGGCTTCGACTACAACGCCACCATGCTCCAGTGGGAGCTGCTGGCCACCGGCCTCATCAACTGGGTGACCGAGGACACCCATCTCGGCCTCAACCGCAATTATGTCGCGGTGGACATCGACGACACCTTCACTCCGGACAACGCCTGGTCCACCACCCTGCACGACAACGACTACTCCGACGCCGACTCCCAGCGCATGGACGCGGCCGACGTGATCGGCTCGGCCGACTGGTCCAACCCGACCCAGGAGAACGCCCCCGCGGCCCGCCCGGCCGGTGAGCCGGCCACCGCCTTCCGCCTCGACCAGCTGTTCAACTACGGGGGCACCGTCGAGTACCAGAACGGCGAGCTCGACCTGCCCGGGGAGCCGGCCGCGTGCACGGCGGCCGGGGATGCCGCCGGGACCTGCGGGGCCGACCCCCTGCTGGCCCAGTTCCAGGCCACCGACCCGGCCACCGGCAAGCCCTACTCGAACGACTTCGGCTGGATCAGCCACACCTATGACACCCCCTACCTCGACGTGGGCTGTGCCACCCAGGACTACATCGAGGCCGAGCTCAACGAGAACACCTCCGACTTGACCGCCGCCCCGGGGGCCACCCCCGGCACCGGTGGCCTCGGGATCCCTGAACAGACCATCGCCTCGGGGGCCGGAGACGTGGCCAACCCCTATGGGACCTACAACCCCCAGGTGTTCGTGCCCGGTAACCACTCCGGCTTTGCCGACCTCGCCCCGGGCACCCCGGCCACGGTCGACCCCCCCGACCTCGACCAGGCAGGCGCGGGCGCAGCCGGTTCGGGGACCCTGGCCGCCGGCACCTACGAGTACGCGGTGACCGACCAGTTCAACGGGGCCGACTCGACCGCCACCGACCAGTCCCAGGCCTATGTGACCAGCCCGATCACCGTGCCGGCCGGCGGATCGGTCTCTCTCGTGTGGCAGGCGATCTGCCACGCGGCCAATTACCTCATCTACCGGGCCTCGGGGCCGAGCTACACCAACTGGTCGCTCGTCGGCAGCGACGCCACCCCGGCCTCTGCCACCCCGCCCGACAACAGCTCGGGTGACACCAGCCCGGCCCAGTCGGCCACGGTGTGCTCGGGGCCGACCTATGACCCCACCTCGTGCGCCGGCGAGAAGGAGCTCACCTATACCGACACCGGGGCAACCGGCACGCCCGAGGCCTCCGGGTGGACCCCGCCGGTCGTGGAGAACGCCAACGAGTTGCCCTGGGAGCAGAACCCCTACTTCATCCCGGCCCTTCAAGCGGTCGGGATCACCACCGTGGGCGCCGACGCCTCCAAGGCCTACCCCAACCCCGCCAATGACGCCTTCGGCATCGGGACCACCTACAGCGGAGCCACCTACGCCGCAGGCCAGCCCTTCGTCGATGGCACCGCCCAGGTCGCACCACGCCACCCGATCAATATCTTCTACAACGCCGCCACCAACGCCCAGGAGCTCGACGAGTACAACACTCTCTACGATGCCGACGCCCCTGGAAGCCAGTGCCACAACACGGCGGCGACGACGTGTTCGACCACCCCGTTCACCTTC
>JBEKOI010000103.1:0-12141 GCA_049521915.1 Acidimicrobiales bacterium
GGCGTTGATCTGGTCCTGTGAGGTGGACGAGGCGGCGGGCGCCGGGGCTGTGGTTGTGGAAGACGAGGAGGGCGAGGTGACGGTGACGGCCGGCGAGGTTCCGGCGGTTCCACCGGTGCCGGTGGCCCCGGCGGTCCCGGGCCCGATGGCCAGGCCGAGGAGCACGGCCGAGCACAGGGCCATCACCGTGAGGCCGGAGCGACGCCGCCGACCGCGGTCGGCCTCGACCCGGCGCCGGCCGTCGGCGCCGACGCTGAGGACTCGCGACCGGGTGGGGACGGTCGATCGTCCGGCCCGGACAGAAGCCACTTTTGACACGCTGTTCTCCCTGCCCATGGGTTGAAATGGGTGAAAGTGCTGTTCACCACCACTTTTGTTCCGCGAGCGGACGAGCCTCGCCCTGTGCCGGGGCATGAAGGCCGCCGAACTCGATAAGTTGCCAGAATCATCGGCAATTCCGCCGGCTAACTGGAGGGCACATTGATGGACGGGGTCGTCGAGGTCCGAGGTGGCCGGATCCGGGGCGTCCCGCGGGATGGCCACTGGTCCTTCTCGGGCGTTCCCTATGCCAGCTCTCCCGAGCGTGGGGGTCGCTGGCGGCCGCCGGGCCCCGTGGCCGGATGGACGGGAGTGAAGGAGTGCGACCGGTTCGGCCCCATCGCCCCCCAGTCGCCCGGCCTGATCGAGCTCTCCCTCGGCGGCGAGCCCGAGGAGCACTCGGAGGACTGCCTCACCCTCAATGTCTGGACTCCGGCGCCCGATGGGGCGCGGCGGCCGGTGATGGTCTGGGTCCATGGCGGGTCGTTCGTTTCAGGATCGGGAGCAGGGAGCTTGTACCGAGGTGGCATGTTGTCACGCGATGGCGATGTCGTGGTAGTCACCATCAACTACCGGCTCGGCCTCCTCGGGTTTCTGGCCCATCCCGTGTTCGAGGAATCGGGACAGACCTGGCTGGACGGCGAGGAGTGGTCGGGGTTCGGCAATTGGGGTCTCGCCGACCAGGTGGCGGCGCTCCACTGGGTACGCGACCACATTGCCGACTTCGGGGGCGACCCTGGCAACGTGACCCTCTTCGGTGAGTCGGCCGGCGGGATGAGCGTCTCGGCCCTGCTCGGGAGCCCGGCGGCCCGGGGACTGTTCCATCGGGCCATCGTCCAGAGCGGACCGCCCTACACCTACACCGCCGAACGGGCCTCGGCCCGTGCCGAGCAGGTGGCGGCCCACCTGGGCGTGCCACTGACCCGGAAGGCCCTCGAAGAGGTGCCGGCCGCCGCACTGGTCCGCGCCGCGGCCGAGGTCGGAATGGACGTGGCGGCCAACGACGACCCCGCCCTGTTGATGATGCCCGTTGTCGACGGTGGTCTGCTGCCGGTCGCACCCCGTGCCGCAGTGGCCGATGGTTCGGCGTCCGACGTGCCCCTGCTGATCGGGACCACCCGGGACGAGTCGGCGTTCTTCACCGTGGGGAACACCGCGCTCAGCGCGCTGGACGAAGACGGCCTGCGGCGGTGGACGCGGCGCCTGACCCCGGAGGCAGGGGCCGCGGACGACCTCATCGCCTCGGTGCGGGCGGCGCGGGCAGGACGGGGGGAGGCGCTGCATCCGCGGGATCTGTGGGTGGCCATCGCCACCGAGTACGTGTTCCGGTTGCCGACCATCCGGTTGGCCGAGGCCCACGCCGGCGCCGCCCGGCCCGGCGTGGGCACCTACTGCTATCTGTTCACCTGGGAATCGCCGGCCTTCGGGGGGATCCTCGGATCGTGCCACGCCCTGGACATCCCGTTCGTGTTCGGGACCGTCCACAATCCGGCCGTGCAGACGTTTTCGGGTGGAGGGGCCGACGCATTGGGCCTGTCGGCCATCGTGCGGGCGGCGTGGACGGCATTCGCCCGGACCGGTTCGCCGGGAGCCTGGACACAGTGGGACGATCTGGCCCGGCCGACCAGGGTACTCGGGCCATGGCCCGGCAACGGGGCCATGGATCACCAGGTCGGGAGGCCACGGGACGAGGAGCTGGAGGCGATGGCTGCGCTGGTCGCCGCCCGTGCCACCCGTGCCACGACGACCGCCACGGGGACGTAGCCCAATCGGCAGAGGCAGGGCGCTTAAACCGCCTCCAGTGAGGGTTCGACTCCCTCCGTCCCCACCACGTGCGTCCCCACGAGGTGCGTCCCCACGACGTGCGTCCCCACGTGCCCGTCCATCGGGCCCACCTTCAGGACCATGGCCGTGCCGGGCCCCTCTTCCGACGACCCCAACCGCCTCCGGGTCAGTGTGGCGTCGGGAGGCAGAGCGGACACGGGTCCCCGGAGTCCGCCGTGTGCTGACGGACGAAACCGGCGACATCGTTACTGATGAGTGCATCTCGGTGTGCCAGCACCTTTTCGATGGGCCATCTCCACCATGCGATCTCAGAGAGACCGGATCTCACGTCTTCGTCGAACCGCCATTTCAGGTGACGGGCGGGAAGGCCTCCGACCATCTCATAGGGAGCCACGTCGCTTGCGACGACCGCCCCCGCGGCCACGACGGCTCCGTCTCCGATGGTCACACCACTGAGGACGATGACGTCGCGGGCGATCCACACGTCGTTGCCGATGACAATCGGCCCATTGGTCGAGCCGTAATCTTCCTCGCCCTTGAATTCGATCCCATCCAGTCCGGGCACACCGTTCCGACTGGCCTGGCCGAACAGGAACGTCGTCACCCGGTCCGTGGGATGAATGCCACCCGGTATCACCTGAACGGTCTCGTTGATCGAGCAATACCGCCCGATCGTGACCGGAGGATCCTCCGGCGCATGCCGCACGACCCTGACCGGGGCATACGTGGGTTCGTCCTTCACGACATAGGGAGGGCCGGCATCAAAGAAGACGGGCCCGTGCGCCCATACTCTGACCGTTCGGCTCACTCGCCGTTCGAGTTTTTGCCCAATCCGGGATTCAACGAGTCGTCCCACGGTGACCTCCCAATCGATTCGACGTGGCCTGGGAATCAGCGAAGGGAGCCAGTCGTCTGCGAGCAAGCGGGAAACGTCGAGTCACTGTGTCATCACTCACGATGCCCCACCTTGTCCGCCGCTCGACAATCGGTGGTTGACCAGCCCGAGCAGCCCCAGTCCCCTCGGGGCCAGGCCGCTGCGTATTCGCCGATACGCCTTTCGTGACGTTCTGAAGAGCTTCTCGCCGCCGAAAGGGCTGACGATCAGCATCGAATCAGCGGCCAGCCAGGGCCCCAGACCGACCGCCTCCCGATCACCGGTGGGGTCCCACAGGTACTTTCCGATGGAGCCCAAACGGGGCAGGGACGCCAGCCCGACAACTCTTCCGCTGCTCATTTCGAACGGGAACGAACCCCAGGCCCTGACCTCCGGGCCGTCCGGATCATTCCACAGCACGGCGATGTTTCGTCGGATGGGGAATCTGATCGCCCCCAACGCGGCGATATCCAATTCCTCACCGGCAATTCTGAGATTCTCACACGCCGCCGCGACGAATCGGGCAACGGCGCCCTGATACGGAGCCAGACCCCAACGAAGCGCAATGTCATTTGTGGGCGCATTGAGAGTGGGTCGGTAGGTGCCGGCGACCTCCTCGTAGCCCAACGTGGAACCCTCTGTTCCGGAACAGAAGGTCTCGAGGAGGTAGATCAGGCCCAGGCGGTCGGGCAGGTCGATCCCGAGGGCGTGTACCAGGTACGCACGGCTACCGGGTGGAGCGGAGGTCGAGTCAGCCCCGACAAGACCGCCCGCGAAGTAACAACGGATGCTGGTGCCCTCGGCCTCGGCAACAGTGGCGAGGGCGCCCGCCGCCTTGCCCAGCCACCCGATGTCGACAAGGCCGACAGGCTCATCTGCCAGCATCCCCTCTTGGCGAAGGTAGTGGGTCGTGTTCCGATACGCGATCGTCGCGTGCTCCACCCACAGGGATCGGAGAATCGATGACTGCAACAGCTGTCCGATGACGGCGCCCGAGGACTTCCCGAGTTGTTCGTCCAGAGATGGCCCCGTGGGCAAAATGGAATCGGCCACGCTCTGCAGTTCGTCTTCGCTCAATTGGAACGAGCGGAGCATGCTGCGCAGCGACTGACCGGCCTCCGCGTACAGAAGTACCTGAGTGGCCTGCTCCCAACCTCCGATGAAGCTCGATGCCAGATGCCATGCGAGTCGACTCCCGTAGAGATAGTGGCACTTGACATCGGGAGCAATGCCCAGTCGTTCCTGGATGATGAGCGCGGCGCGGAGCAGGATCTGCCCGTCGCGGGCAACGAAATAGAGGTGGCGGATCCCGTCTGCTTCGGCGCTCTTCAGCGCCCATGCGGCACAGGAGAAGATCGTGGGACCGGCCACACTGCACTCGACGGAAAGCAGGCCAGGATCAACTTCGTCCGAGAGCTCGAGCCGGCATCGTCGGCTGGCTGCAGCAAGACACGAGCCCAAGAGCCCGCTTGCCCGCGACGAAAGGCTGTCCAGGTTCTGTTCATAGCGGTTGTAGTTCGCCTCGGGGACGTGGGCGAACCGCACGCCCGACCGCGCGCTCCCACCACCGTCGACGCGGAGGTCGTTGCCGACATGACGAATGTTCCGGTGCCGCACCCCCTCCCGTCTGGCCATGGTCCGGAAAAGCGACCCGGTGGTCTTCCGCACCCCTTCGTCACCCGAGGTCGTGACACTTCCGTCAGGAAATCCTCCCGATCGGAGCATGCGACCAATCAGGGATGCCGGCAACACGGTATCCGAGAGATACCAGATCCCCTCAGGGGCTTCCCGCCCCACGAGCTCCAACGCTCGGGGATTTGCCCGGGCGACATCGAATTCGACCTGGCATTCCACCTCGGCGGCGATGGTGCAAAAATCCGTGGTCCATCCGAGCGATGCCCCAAGCTCCTGATATACCTCGGCCAGCGGGACGTCTTCTTTCTGGCTGGCTTGACGCACGGTCTGCTCCGTGAGCCCTCGCAGCTCGGCAAAAGCGACATCCGTGGGGACGTCCTCCCGCATGTCTCGTAGCCGGCGGCAGACAATCTGCCACACTCCTTCCTGCTGGCCGACATCCCTGATGAGACATGTTTCGAACACGTCGAGTGACAAGACGACCACTGAGATACAACCCTCGCTCTGTAGGCGCGAACTTGCAGTGGAAATGTAGCACCCGCATGAAATTGCGCCAGCCGGCCCGAGCATGCGTGACAGGGGAAACCCGAACTCCAGCAGACCAAGAACGGGTGTGTGCGTCCGATGACTCTCTCGTCCCTTCGACTCCGGACTCTCTCGTCCTTCGACCCCGGGTGCGCCGGCGGTGCGCGCCGACGCGCCTTGGCAATGGCATGCGGGAGCCTCGCCCGATACGGTCACGGTCGACCCGGTGCGACGGTGGTCATCCCCCGTCGTCGTGCAGCCGGAACCCGTAGCCAAGGAGGTGCTCCCGTGGTCGACGAGCTCGAAGATCCGCGCCGGCACGAACCCCTGTTCATCCTGGGGGAGCGCGAGATGCTCGAGGGCTGGCTCGAGTTCCATCGGATCACCTTGTTCATCAAGTGCGAGGGACTCGACGATCGGTCCCGCAAGGCGAGGCCGGTGTCCACATCCAACCTGTCCCTGCACGGCCTGGTGCGGCACATGGCCGAGGTCGAACGGAACTGGTTCCGCCGTGTGCTGCTGGAGGACGAGGCCGCCCCGATCTGGTTCGATCCGGCCGTCGAGGACAGTGAGCTGGTTCCTCTCGACGACGCCGACTGGGAGGTCGACCTCGGTCTCTGGCGGGCCGAGTGCGACGCCAGCCGGGCGGCGGCCGCGCTGCGGCTGCTGGACGACACGGGCACGAGGAGGGGGGAGCCGTGCTCGTTGCGATGGATCTATGTTCATATGATCGAGGAGTACGCGCGCCATAACGGCCATGCCGATCTCATCCGAGAGATGATCGACGGCAGGGTCGGCGCCTGAGTCACAGGGGAGGGGACGGACATGGCACATGATCCTGTGGTGGCGGAGACCACCCGGGTGAGAGAGAGCCTCGAACCCCGGTTCGTGCTCGAGGACCAGGAGCAGCGAGCAGATGCCGCGTTGGCCCGGTTCCGCGGCTCGACCGGGAAACGACCCAACATCTTGATGGTCCTGTTCGATGACGTCGGGTGGGGCGACTTCGGCTGCTACGGCGGGGGAGTGGCCGTCGGGGCACCGACCCCCAACATCGATCGGCTGGCCCGGCGGGGGACCCTCCTCACCTCGTGCTATTCGGAGCCGTCGTGTACCCCGTCCCGTGCGTCGATCATGACCGGTCGCCTACCCATGCGTCACGGGTTGCTCCGACCGCCGATGTACGGCCAGCCCGGTGGGCTCGACGGTGAAGTGACGGTGGCCCAGTTACTGTCCGCCGCCGGCTACGCCACCCAAGCAGTGGGAAAGTGGCACATCGGTGAGAACGTCGAGTCGCAGCCCCAGCACGTGGGCTTCGATGACTTCTTCGGCTTCCTCTCGGTGTCCGACATGTACACCGAGTGGCGGGATCCGAACTTCTTCCCCGAGATCGTGTACAGCGAGGAGCGCACCAAGTGGGTGGAGAACCTGCCCTTCAACAAGTGCTTCGTCCACGCCACCCGAGGCGGCGAGGTCGAGAACGTCGAGGAGGTGACCGTGCCCGTCCTCTCCCTCCTCGACGACAAATGGGCCGAGTACTCGCTTGCGTTCATCAGGCGGATGGCGGAGCCGGACGGTGACCGACGGCAGCCGTGGTTCCTCTACCACTGCACCCGTGGCGCCCACTTCGACAACTATCCCCATGAGCGGTTCCTCGGCGCGTCCCCGGCCAAGCATCCCTACAAGGACACCATCATCGAGCTCGACGACATCGTGGGCCGGCTGGTGGCCGAGCTCGAGGCCACCGGGCAGATGGAGGACACATTGATCTTCCTCTCCTCGGACAACGGGCCCGAAATGGAGACATGGCCCGACGCCGCTTACTCGCCGTTCCGAAGTGCCAAGGGATCGACGTGGGAAGGCGGGCAGCGCGTACCCGCGATCTTCGCCTGGCCGGGGATGATCGCCGCCGATCGGGCCACGGACGGCCTGTTCTCGCAGATGGACCTGTTCAACACCATCCTCAACCTGGGCGGCGCCTCCGGATCGGTGCCCGAAGACCGCTACATCGACGGGATCGACCAGACCTCGTTCCTCCTCGATCCCGACGGGGCATCGAACCGGAAGTACCTCTACTACTGGTTGACCAACGTGTTCTCCGCACTGCGGGTCGGTGAATGGAAGTTCATGGTGGCCTCGACGTCGGATGACGACCGCGACTGTCTCAACCTGGGCGGTTTCACCGGGGTGACCCAGAAGTACTCACACGGTCGCCTCTACAATCTCTACCTGGACCCCAAGGAGAGTCGGAGCTACATGATCCGCAAGCTGGCCTATATCGACAGCTTCACCAGTGGGATCGCCAAGCATTTCTCGACCTTCGGCCGGTATCCGCCCAAACAGCCCATCGCGGCCATGAGCTGACGGGGCCCACTGGGTATCGACGTGGCCCTGACCGGAGCCGGCCGCACCGGATGCAGATCGATGGCGATCAGACTTGTTTTGCACTCGTCTCCACGGACAACGCAGGGAGCTGGACGAGGTGGCGTGATGAGATGCGCTCAGGATGGCCGGCACCGACCCACTCGACCCACCCGGCCCTGGTGGATGGCGGGCCCGATCGCAGTGGCGATGATGGCAGGGGCCTGCGGCGGGAGTGCGACCTCGACGACCACCCCGGGCGCGGCCCCGACCACCACGTCGGCCACACCGACGACAACGGCCACCAGACCGAGCGACGGCAGCATCGGTTGCCGCCAGCCGTCAGCCCCAGCCGGCACGACCACCATGACCGCGACCATCGCCGGCAAGCAGCGGGTGGCCGTTGTCCACCTCCCCATTTCCTACCGGCCGCCGACCCCGCTGCCGCTGGTCGTGAACATGCACGGCAGTGGATCAACCGCATCCGAACAGGAAGGTCTGACCGGCATGGATTCCACCGCCGACGCCGACGACTTCATCGTGGTCTATCCCCAGGGAGCCATTCCGAACGGTTCCGGGTTCGATTGGAATGTGCCCGGTGAACCGCTGATCGGGGGTGCGGCTGTGCCCGCCGGCGAGCCCGACGACGTGTCGTTCGTCGAACAACTGGTCGCACTGGTCGAAGGCAAGGACTGCATCGACCCGCGACGCGTCTACGCCACGGGCTTTTCCGGAGGCGCCCGCATGGCCAGCCAGCTGGCCTGCGACGCATCGTCGACCTTCGCCGCCGTGGCCCCGGTCTCCGGTCTACGGTTTCCCAGCCCGTGCCCCTCGACCCGGCCCGTGCCCGTGGTTTCGTTCCACGGCACCGCCGACCCGGTCGATCCCTACAACGGCAACGGGCAGAAGTACTGGACGTACAGTGTCCCACTCGCAGCCCAACGGTGGGGGGCGCACAACGGCTGCTCGGCCACGCCTGCTGTCTCCCAACCGGACACGGGGGTGACCCTCACCTCGTACGGCGGCTGCTCGGGCGGTGCCGCTGTCAGTCTCTACACGATCGCGGGGGAGGGTCACGAGTGGCCGGGCGGACCGCACCTGCCGAAGAGGCTCACCCGGGTCCTCGGCCCGCAGTCCACCGCCATCAGCGCCAATGCGACGATGTGGGCCTTCTTTGTCGCCCATCCGCTCAGCTGATCACGATCGGACAGCCCGCACCCTCGCCGGTGCCCGGCCTTGCCCCTGCCCGCCGATGGGCATCCCACCGCCACTGGCGGCGGCACCGGATCGGGGAATGGCCAGGCCGGCGGTCCGGCTGGCCTCCCCGCCTCCCAGGTCGGGGTCATGCCCGGGGCGGCATCGAACCGGCATTAGAGTTGTACCGTGGTGCACCTCAGTGCGACTCAGTGGATCGTCTACGGAGCGCTCTCGGTGGTCTGGGCATTCCTGGGTTACCGGCTCTCCGAAAATGACCGCAAGGTGCTGGGGAGGACTCCGTGGGGCCTTCCGTCCGCCCTGTGGGCCTTCTTCTGGTTCCTCTCCCTGCTCGTGGGGCTGATCCTCTTCCTGATCGCCCACTCCACCGGTGTGCGCCAGTCCCAGCAGAACCGCCCCATGGCCGGCACCCCGGTGGGCGCTCCGCCGGGCCCGCCGGCGGTCAGCCCGCGGGGTCCGGCCAGTGCGTCCGAGCTCTTCCCGGCCTACCCGCGACCGGCGAATGGGCAGCCCCCTTGGACCGAGTCGGAACCAGAGCAGGCTGACCACTCCCAACCCAGGGATGGCCAGACCGCGGCCGTCCCTGGCTCGGGTGGACCCCCGGCCGCTGAGCAGGGATGGTCCCACTCACCGCCGGCCTGGCATCCCGACCCCAGCGGGAGGTTCCACTACCGGTGGTGGGACGGGAGCCAGTGGACGTCGCAGGTCTCCACCGACGGGCAGCATCTGATCGACACCAATCCCGATCAGCGCATCGGGCCCTACTGAGGGTCTGGTGGCCTGTCGAAGGCCACGGTGGCTATCAGGTCCCGGTGGTCACTCCCAGGGCCGACATCGGTCCTGATCTGGGTGACCGCCACCCCGGTTCCGGTGAGGACGTGGTCGATCCGTGCCAGGGGCGGGAGCGGGTGGGCGAACTGCGTCCAGGTCATGTCGAAGGCCTTGCCCCGAGCCGCGGCACCGTCGCTCATCCCGGCGTCGAGGATGGCCCGAAAGCCCTGGTTCCCCCAGGTGGCGTTGAAATCACCGGTGACCAGCAAGCCTGACGGTCCGCGTGAGCGCAGGAGCCGCCCGATGGTGGCCAGCCCGCCCGCCCACTGCGAGAACGTGGGCGGCAGAGGGGCAATGGTGTGGACGACCCACAGGGGCTGGGGCCCCCACGGCAGGCCGACGACGGCCTGGACGATGAGAGGACGACCGTAGAGGTAGACGATGTGGATCTTGGTCAGTGGAAAGCGGGACGCCACGAAGAACCCGGACGCGTCGTTGCGCATGATGTTGATCTGATAAGGGAGATCGTGGAGCACGCCGTCCCCATTGAGCTGGCTGGCGACAACCCGGTTGGTCTCCTCCATGGTCACCAATTGGGGCCGCACCTGGGAGATCTCCTTGGCGTAGCCGCTGAGCACTGTGTTCGGACGGTCGGTGTTGGCGTCGAGGACTCTAATCGTCGGCGCCTTGCTGGCCCAGGTCGGGACGGGCTGAGCCGCCGTCAGTTCGGGAAGGACGAAGGCGATCTGGGCCACGACGACGAGGAGCGCAGCCCCGGCCAGGAGGAACCGCCGGCCTACGGCCGCCACGACCAGCACGATCCACGCCGGGAGGTAGACAAAGGCGGTGAAGGCGTCGACGACGGCAAAGGGCTGGAATTCGTCCCAGGCCACGAGGCGCAGGATGACGACGAGGCCGAGCGCTCCGGTCACGATCCACAGGACGACAGCCACCGGGAGGGGAAGCCGCCGCCTTGCCCGCCGCGAATGGGCGGCGGGCTGGAGGATGGGTGTGCGCTCTTGCATCAGGGCAGCGTACGACGCCGATCACCGCCCGATGGGTCGGCCGATGAGGGGGAGAACCGGCCATCAGGATCGGTCCGAGGCAGGCGAACAGCCTCCGGACCCACGGAACTGCCTCAGGTACCGGGGAGCTTCCGCCGATAGAGACAGATGGCAGACGTGCCGAGACCCTGACCCATTGATCTGCGAGAGTGATGCGATGTTCGTGACGAACCATGTGCTTGCCGGCGCGCTCATCGGCCAGGCGATGCCCGGAAGGCCACTGGCTGCCTTTGCCGCCGGGGTCGGGTCGCACCTGGTGCTGGACGCGGCCCCTCACTGGGGCTGCGACTTCCACTCACCGGAGGGTCCGGATCTGTTCCTGAAGGTGGCCAGGCGTGACGGCTTGCTCGGCCTGGCGGCAATGGCGGCCGCAGCAATGGCCGTCAACCGAGAAGCCCGTCTCTCCACCGTTGCGGCCATGGCCGGGGCTGCCCTTCTCGATCTGGACAAGCCGCTGGAGCACTTTTTCGGGATCCGCCCGTTTCCCGATGTAGTGACCAGGATTCACAAGGGCATACAGAACGAATCGGTTGACGGCATGGGCAACGAATTCGCCTATGGCATCGCCTTCGCACTCACCGACGTGGTGGCCATCGCCGGGGCCCGCCGGCGGCGTTCACATCATCGAGCTGGCGCCGGCTGACCCCATGGGCTGACGCAGGGAGCTGAGCCCCCGGCCCGGTAACGCGCTACCGGCACGGCGTCCGTGGTCCGTCGAGATTCGTGTCGAACAGCGTTCCGTTGATGTTGTTGGCGTTGTCGGCTGAACAGAAGCTGGCTGTGGTCTCACTGCCCGAATATTCGGCATCGAACACCGGTTTGCCGTCCTGCACGTAGACCGAGTCGAGCCCGATGGAACCGTACTCGGATGCCTGCTCGTCGATGGTTGCCTGAGCGTATGGCTCGAGGGCATCGACGAATGAGGTACTGTCCGTGTCCGAGGTGTCCTTGCTGAACCAGGCCATGCCGAGGCTGTGGATATACGCGGCGATCGTCTGGTCGTAGGTTTCGTTCTGGGCCACACTGATCGAGAATCCGGTATTGCCCTCGTTGCCGCCGCCGGTTTCGTCAAGATCCGTTTCGACCCCATCGAAACCTTTGGCTGCACACTGTTGCTGGATCATGGATTCAACGATGGACACGGCGCTCGGTGCATTGATGTTTATGAACTGCTCGGGGTAGCCGGCCAGCGAATTGCCGAGGTCCCCATCCGCTTGAAGTTGTGAGTAGTACGTGGTCGTGATGCCTTCCTCGGAAGCGCTGTAGTAGTTCCCGGCCGCGCCAATCTCGACATAGCACACCACTTTGTCGCCGAGGTTATGGAACTCGGTCACGTCCGCGGTGGTGTTCTCGATCCCGTCGACGTCATAGATGGTCGGGTCCGTCTGGGGCGGGACGTCTCCGTTGTAAGCGTTCACACCGGTACCCATGTCCGTCGAGCTGCTGAAGTCCATTTCGCCGTTCAGATACCACTGGAACTCGGCGTTGACCGGTGGTTGCCAGATCGACCCACTCGACCCAGAGCCGCCCCCCGTGCTCGACGGCCCCCCGGTGCTCGACGGGCCGCCCGTGCTCGACGGACCCCCCGTGCTCGAC
>JBEKOI010000104.1:0-12113 GCA_049521915.1 Acidimicrobiales bacterium
GACCACCCGGGGTGCGGACGGAGTCGTCGTCCCCGGATTGCCGCCCTGGTACCGCGCCCAAGGCGTGCTGGGCTTGCTGACCTGGCTCGTCCTGGCCGTCGGCTGCCTGGCCCTGCTGCGGGCGGCGGGCGCGGCCACATTGGGGCGGCAGGCCGGACTCCTTGTGTTCCTGGCCTTCCTTCCCTCTGCCGCCAGCGCCATCGTCCAGCTCTACCACCCCCAGGACATCCTCAGTCTCGGCCTCGCCATCGGGGGGTTGGCCCAGACCCTCAGGCGTCGGTGGGTGCTGGCCGGTGTGCTGTTCGGACTGGCATTCCTTTCCAAGCAGTTCGCGGTCCTGATCCTCCTTCCCGCGCTCGTGGCCGCACCCGACCTCCGGGCCCGCGCCCGCATGGCGGCCGCGGCCGCGGCCGTCTTCGTGGCCGGCATCCTGCCCTTCGCCGTGTCCGCTCCCCGGGCCACCCTCGACAACCTCAGCGGCTTCAGCGCCGGAGGGGCGACAGCGGGTTCGACGGTCCTGACCCTCGTCGGCGTGACCGGCAGCGTGGCGTCGGCCGTGGCCCGCGACGCCCCGGTGGTCTTCGCCGTCGTGGTGTGCCTGTGGGCCGCCCGCCGGTCGGGGCCGCGGCTCGCCCGGCCGGTCTCGCTGCTGTCGCTGGCCCTGGTCTGTGTGGGCAGCCGGCTCGTGTTCGAGTCGGTGATCTTCCCCTACTACCTGCTGGCCACCAGCGTCGTGTTCTTCATGCTCGATCTGGTCGTCCGCCGGTCTCCGTACCGCTCGCTGGTCTGGTGCGCGGCGTCAGCATTCTTCGTGGCCCTGCGACCCGCGAACCATGCCGTCGACGCCTTCGGAACCCTCATCCTCGCCGTCATCGCCGTAGGCGCCGGATTGGTCGAGCTCGTCCGGACCGGCGCCGTCGCTGGCGACCCGGGGGCCCAGGGAGATCAGGTCCGCCCCCGCGGAACGACGTCGACGAGGTAGGTGGCACCTCCGGTTTCCGTGATCGGGAGGTAGTGGACCCGGTCGCCGGCTGTGGCCGCTTCGATTTTGAATTTGGCCTAATTATCGCCCACAGCCGATGGGCGGAGGGGCTCTCTATCGGCTACAGCCGATAATTAGGCCGAATTGGCCAAACGAACCACGTGCCCGGAGGCGGTGTACAAGGGCCGGCAACGGTCTACAAGGGCCGGCAGCGGGGTCCACAAAGACCGGAAGCGGGGTCCACAAAGATCTGACCACTGCCGCGAGGTGGGCACGGGGGCGTGAACCCCGCGAGCGGTCCACAGCCAGCGGCCGGGCGAATGGTACCTTCGACCATTCAGGATCTTGCAGCCTTCGAGCGGTCCCATTTGGTCAAGACCGCTGTACGCGCCGTCGGGACGGCGACCCTGCTGTTGATCCTGTACTACGTCCTACCCATCGAGCACCGGGCCCATCAGTCGGTGGCGCTCCGTCTCGGCGTGGCGCTGGCCTTGTTCGTGGCCGTCCTGATCAACGAGATCCGCCTCATCGGCAACCACGATCGCCCACTGTTGCGAGCGGCGGTGGCCATGGCCACGGTCCTGCCCCTGTTCCTCGTCCTGTTCGCGTGGATCTACCTGACCATGTCGCACTCGGATCCGGCCGCCTTCGGTGGACCCCTGGATCGGACCTCGGCCCTCTATTTCACGGTCACCGTGTTCTCCACCGTGGGATTCGGTGACATCACGCCGAAGACCGACCCGGCCCGTCTGGTGGCCACGGTCCAGATGCTCTCCGACCTGGCCATGTTCGCCGTCGTCATCCGGCTGATCCTCGGGGCGGCCGCCCGGGGCGTGGATCGTCGGAAGGCGCCGGTCGAGTAGCCGGAGCCCGTTCGGAGTAGTGACCTTTGACCCTAGTCAGGACAGAGGTGACGAATACCCTGACCTGAGACGAAGGCGCCGTCCCTCCGGCGCTCCGACCGTCGACAAGAGAGAGCCGCGTTGACCACATCCCGGACACGACCGAGCACCCATGTCGGCCCGGACGAGGGTCCCGTGTGTCCGACCGTTTCGACGTGTCCGACTGACGACCGGGTCTCTCCGTCCTTGCCGGGTCATAGGACCGGACCCATCGACCCCAGGCTGCTGCACTACGCCCGCGGTACCCGGCGCTTCCTGATGGTGACCGTCCTCCTCGGCTGCCTCACCGCCTCGCTGGTGATCGCCCAGGCGTGGCTCATCGCCCACACCATCGCCGCTGTCGTCGTGCACCATCAAGGGCTGGCCCTGGTCCGCGGGCCGCTCGTCGCACTCCTGGTGGTGATCCTCGGGCGGGCGGCCACGGGCTGGCTCGGTGAGCGGATGGCCGACCGGGCGTCGGCGTCGGCCAAGTCGGACCTGCGGACGGTGCTGGTCGATCAGATCGCCCGTCTCGGGCCCGCCGGCATCGACCGCGAGAGCGCCGGAAGCCTGGTCGTCCTGGGCACCGGGGGGATCGACGCGCTGGACAGCTACTTCGCCCGCTATCTGCCCCAGTTGTTCCTGGCCGTGATCGTTCCGGTCACGATCGTCATCGTGGTCCTCGGGGCCGACTGGATCTCGGCTGCCATCATCGCCGCTACCGTCCCGCTGATCCCGCTGTTCATGTCGTTGGTCGGTGCCTCGACCAGGGTCCGGATGCAACGCCAGGCCCGGCTCCTCCAGCGCCTGGCCGGACACTTCCTCGACGTCGTCGCCGGGCTCCCGACCCTCAAGGTCTTCGGACGGGCCAAGGCGCAGATAGCCGCCGTTCGCGACATCACCGAGCGGTACCGGACGGCCACCATGGCCACACTCAGGGTGGCCTTTCTCTCCTCGCTGATCCTCGAATTGCTGGCCACCATCTCGGTGGCCCTCGTGGCTGTCGCCGTCGGGCTCCGCCTGCTCGGCGGCCACCTGAGCCTGGCCACCGCGCTCTTCGTCCTCATCCTGGCCCCAGAGGCGTACCTTCCCCTCCGCGCCCTCGGGACGAACTACCACGCCAGCGCCGAGGGGATGAAAGCGGCCGAGGACATCTTCGAAGTGCTGGAGCGGCCGCTGCCCACCCGTGGCACCTCGGGAGCCGTTCCCGATCCCTCCCGGTCGACCATCCGAGTCGACCGGCTCGAGGTCCGGTACCCCGGTCGGCGGTTTGCCGCCCTGGCCGACGTGTCCCTGGCCGTGGACCCCGGGGAAGTCGTGGCCATCGCCGGGCCCAGCGGGTGCGGGAAGTCGACCCTGGTCAACGTGTTGCTCGGGCTGGCCCCGGACTGGACCGGCTCGGTCCGGGTGGGGGACGTGGACCTGGCCACCCTCGACCCCGATGCCTGGAGGGGGCACGTCGGCTGGGTACCGCAGCGACCGCACCTGTTCGCCCGCTCCATCGCCGACAACATCCGCCTCGGCCGACCTGATGCCGGCGACGCCGCCGTCCGGGCCGCCATCGACGATGCCGGACTCGACGAAGTGGTGGCTCGGCTGCCCGCCGGACCCGAGACCGTGCTCGGTCACGACGGCGCCGGGCTGTCGGCCGGCGAACGCCAGCGGGTGGCCCTGGCTCGCGCCTTCGTCCGGGACGCCCCGCTCCTGCTCCTCGACGAACCCACCGCCAACCTCGACGGGCGGACCGAGGAGAGCGTGCTGGCCGCGGTGCGACGGCTGATGGTCGGCCGCACCGTGGTCATCGTGGCCCATCGGCCGTCACTGTTGGCCATGGCCGACCGGGTGGTCCACCTGGGGCCGGCCGGGGGCGCGGCGTAGTGGCCCCCGAGACGTCGGCAGCACCGCCCGGCCCGGAGGTAGCGCCCGGTCGAGAGGTGGCGCCCCTGGGCCGCACGCTCGGCATCGTCCGGCCGGCAGCCGGGCGCCTGGTGCTCACGGCACTGCTCGGGGCAGGTGCCATCGCAGCCGACATCGGGCTCATCGGGACGGCGGCATGGCTGATCTCGAAGGCGGCCCAGCATCCCAACGAGTCGGAGCTGGCCGTCGCCATCGTCGGGGTGCAGTTCTTCGGGCTGTCGCGAGGGTTCTTCCGCTACGGCGAGCGCCTCGTCGGCCACGACACCGCCTTTCGCCTGCTAGCCGAGCTCCGGGTGACGGTCTACCGCAGCCTCGAACGGCTGGCGCCCGCCGGTCTACCGCTGTTCCGGCGCGGCGACCTCCTGGGCCGGATCGTCCACGACGTCGACTCCCTGCAGGACCTGGTCATCCGTGTCGTCCCCGCCTTCGCCACCGCCGCCGTGGTGGGCACGCTGACGGTGGCCATCATGTGGTGGATGTTGCCCGCCGCCGGGTTGGTCCTGGCCGTCGCCCTGGTGCTGGCGGGCACGGTTGTGCCCTGGCTCACCGGGGCCCTGGCCCGCCGGCGCGAGTCGCGGTTCGCAGGGGCGCGGGGTGACCTGACCGCGGCCATGGTGGATCTCACCGAAGGTGCAGCCGATCTGGTGGCCTTCGGCGCAGTCGACGCTCAGCTGCGGACCATCCGCGACCATGACGCCGAGCTCACGGCCATCGCCTCGGCATCGGCCGGCACCGCCGGGATCGGGCTGGCGCTGACCACCCTGCTGGCCGCGCTGGCCTGCTGGGGGTGCCTCCTGGTCGGCATCCCCGCGGTCACGTCCGGCCGGCTCGGCGCCACCGAGCTGGCCGTCATCACCCTGATCCCCCTGGCTGCGTTCGAGCTGGTCGTCGGGTTGCCCGTCGCCACCCAGGTCCTGCAGCGGGCGCGCCAGGCCGCGGCCCGGGTGTTCGCCGTGCTCGACGCACCTCAGCCCGTGCTGGAACCCGACGTCCCGGTGCCGGTGTCCGACGGTCCCCACGACCTCCGGGCCCGCTCGCTCTGGGCCCGGTACCCGGGCGGGGCCGAGTCCGTGCTCCGCGGGGTGGACCTCTCGCTCCCTCCCGGCCACCGGGTGGCCGTCGTCGGTCCGAGCGGCGCCGGCAAGTCGACCCTCGCCGCCGTGCTCCTCGGGTTCCTGCCCTATGAGGCCGGGTCCGTGTCGCTCGACGGGACCCCCCTCGACCGTCTGGCCGGCGACGAGCTTCGTACCGTCGTGGGCCTGGTCACCCAGGACGCCTACCTGTTCGACACGACCATCGCCGACAACCTGGCCATCGGGCGCCGCCAGGCCACCGCCGACGAGATGCGCCACGTCCTCGGGCGGGTGGGACTGGGTGATTGGCTCGACGACCTTCCACAGGGCCTGGCCACCGAGGTGGGCCGGCACGGTTCCCGCCTCTCGGGCGGCCAACGCCAGCGGATCGCCGTGGCCCGGGCCATGCTGGCCGACTTCTGTGTGCTGGTGCTGGACGAACCGGGCGAGCATCTCGATCCGCGGGCCGCCGACGCCCTCACCGCAGACCTGCTGGAAGCCACCGAAGGCCGTTCGCTGGTCTTCATCACCCACCGCCTGGCCGGCCTCGAGTCTGTCGACGAGATCATCGTGATGGACGCCGGTCGGGTCGTCGAACGCGGGTCCCACGACGTGCTGCTCGGCCAGGGCGGCCGTTACTCGGGCCTGTGGTGGAACGAGATGAGGTCCGAGCGGTACGCCACGGCCGACCCTCGGAGCAGGTCGGCCGATGAGCTGATGGCCGCCGTACCAGTCGATGTCACGAACAAAGGGAGCGCCAACCGATGACCAACGAGCTCGCCCGGTGGCAGTTCGCCACCACCAGCATCTACCACTTCATCTTCGTCCCGGTCACCATCGGTCTGGCCTTCCTGGTGGCTCTGCTCCAGACGAGCTGGTACCGCAACGACGACCCGGCGTTCCGGCGACTGACCCGTTTCTTCGGGACACTGCTGCTGATCAACGTGGCCGTAGGGGTGGTCACCGGGCTGGTACAGGAATTCGAGTTCGGAATGAACTGGTCGAACTACTCCCGCTTCGTCGGGAACATCTTCGGCGGGCCACTGGCCATGGAGGGACTGGTGGCGTTCTTCCTCGAGTCGACGTTCCTCGGCGTCTGGATCTTCGGCTGGGACCGGCTCTCGAAGAAGCTCCACCTGGCCTGCATCTGGCTGGTGGCGGCGGCCACCATGCTGTCGGCCGCGTTCATCGTGGCCGCCAACTCGTGGATGCAGCACCCGGTGGGGTACGTGATGAACTCGGCCCACCAGCCGCAGCTCAACAACATCTGGGCCCTGTTCACCAACCCGGTGTTCCTCTGGTCCTATCCCCACGTCATCCTGGCCTCCCTCGTCACCGGAGCCCTGGTCATGTTGGCCGTGTCGGCGTGGCACCTCCGGCGCAAGAGCGCGGTGGAAGCCTTCCGCCGGACGGCGATCATCTCCCTGCTCGTGCTCACCCCGGCCGTCTTCTTGAACCTGTTCGTCGGGAGCGAACTCGGGGTGATCGAGGGCCGGTACCAGCCGATGAAGATCGCGGCCGCCGAGGCGTTGTGGAACACCTGTCCGAGCCACTGCGCGTTCTCCGCCTTCCAGATCGGCGGAGGGAACAACGACCACAACCCGCAGAAGATCTGGGAGATCCCGGGCCTCCTGTCCGTCCTGGCCACCAACCATCTGAACGGCGAGGTGCAGGGCATGAACAACCTCAACGCCAAGTACCAGAAGGAGTACGGACCGGGCAACTACATCCCCAATGTCTTCATCCAGTATTGGGGCATGCGGGTGATGGCCTATCTCGCCGCCCTCATCATGCTGTTCTCTCTGTGGGGCCTGTGGCTGATCCGCCGCAAGTCGCTCGAGAAGGCCAAGTGGTTCCTCTTGATCGCCCCCTGGGCCGTTCTTGTCCCGTTCGCCATGAACACGGCCGGGTGGCTGCTGACCGAGAGCGGCCGTCAACCCTGGATCGTGCAGGGCCTCATGAAGACGTCGCAGGCCTCGTCGCCCTCGGTGACGGCGGCCGACATCTGGATCAGCTTGACCGTGTTCGTGCTCCTCTACGCGGCCCTCGGGGTGGCCGACGCCTACCTGATGATTCACTACGGCCGCAAGGACCTGGGGGCCGGCACCGGGGCGGGCCACGGAGAAGCCGGCGACGGGGATGGCGGCGGTGCCACCGGGGACGACCGGCACCCACCGGATGGGGCCGCGTCGGATGAGACCATGCCGGACGAGACCATGCCGGACGAGACCGGGGGCGACCGCGTTCCCGCCCTCATCTACTAGAAGGAGTCGATCGTGCATCTCAACAACATCTGGTACGTGGTCGTCGCCCTCTTCTGGGTGGGGTTCTTCGTCCTCGAGGGATTCGACTTCGGGGTGGGCATGCTGCACTCGTTCGTCGGGCGCAACGACACCGAACGGCGCATCGCGGTCAATTCCATCGGACCTGTCTGGGACGGGAACGAGGTGTGGCTCATCGTGGGCGGTGCGGCCATTTTCGCCGCCTTCCCTTCCTGGTACGCGACCATGTTCTCCACCTTCTACCTGGCCCTCGTGGTCGTGCTCGTGGCGCTGATCGTGCGCGGGGTCTCGTTCGAGTTCCACCGGAAGATCGAGGATCCGCGGTGGCGGTCGACGTGGCGGTGGTCGCTCACCATCGGGAGCCTGCTCATCCCCCTGCTCCTCGGCACCGCGCTCGGCGACCTCCTCCACGGACTCCCGATCGATGGGGCCCACAACTACACGGGGAGCTTCTTCGGCCTGCTGGTGCCCTTCGGGCTGTACACGGGCGTCACCCTGACCGCGCTGTCGCTGTTCCTCGGTGCGGCCTATCTGACCCTCAAGACCGAAGGCGACCTCCACCGGCGGGTGGCCCGGCTCTCGGGTCGCCTGGGCTGGGTGGCCGCGGTGGTCACCTTCGGCTGGCTGACATGGAGCCACGTAGGCCTCAGCGTGGGCTTCGTCCCGAGCCCCATCGACGCCCTGGCTCTCGTGGCGGTGGTCGGTGCCGCGTGGCTGGCCGAGGCCGGTTCGGAAGGGTGGGCGTTCGCAGCGGCGGCGACGGCCATCGGCAGCGTCGTCGGCTCCATCTTCTTCGACCTGTTCCCCCGGGTGATGGTGTCGAGCACCAACCCGGCCTACAACCTCACGGTGTCCAACTCGGCCAGCCCGTCGTACACGCTCAAGGTGATGACCGTGGTGGCGGTCGTCTTCTTCCCGGTGGTGCTCGCCTATCAGGGCTGGAGCCTCTACGTCTTCCGTAAGCGACTGACCGGCCCCCCGGCCGGGTCGGGTGCAGGCGGGGGTCCATCGACCGGCGGCCCGCAGGCGTCGTCGGACCCGCGGGCGCCGGACCTGGCAACATTGGGGTCGGCGACGGTAGCGGCAGGGGCCGGTGGTGAACCACCGGTCGAGGGGTGACCTTCCGGTAGCCGTTCCCGGCGACGGTGCCGCCGGGATCACCGAGCGTCGAACACCGCCAGGAGCACGAGATGACCGAACCGCCCCTGCCCACCGTGCCGGACCGATCGCCGGACACAGCTCCGGACCGACAGCCGGAGACGGCTCCGGACCGGCAGGCCGTCGCCCAGCTGGTCGGAAGTCGTTACCTGATCAAGTTCGAGCAGGACACCCTCAGGCACCGGCCGCTGTGGATCAGGGTGATCATCGAGTTCGTCGGGACCTTCATCCTGGTGACCGTGGCCGCCGGCGCCGGGGTCATCAACCACTACGCCGGCGGCGGCCCGATCAGCCGGACGGCCGCGGTCATCGCCCCGGGGGCGGTGGTCATGGCCATGATCTACGCCCTCGGGCCCTTGTCCGGCCTGCACATCAATCCTGCCGTCACGCTGGCCTTCGCCGGACGTGGTGTCTTCAAGTGGGCCTGGATCGTGCCCTACCTGATCGTCCAGTTGGCCGGCGCCGTCGCCGCCGCGCTCTTCCTGCAGGGCATGTTCGGCCATGTCTCGTCGGGCAGCAACTATCCGATCGCCAAGCCCGGCGGTGACTGGAGATCGTTGGTGATGGAGATCGTCCTGACCGCGATTCTGGTCACCGTCATCCTCAACACGGCCACCGGCTACCGGAGCATCGGTCACAATGCGGCCTTGGCCGTCGGCAGTACGGTCGCCCTCCTCGGGCTGTTCGCCAGCCCGATCAGCGGGGCGTCGATGAACCCGGCCCGCACGCTCGGCCCCGACCTGGTCAGCTTCGACTTCAACGGGTGGTGGATCTACATCGTGGGACCGGTCGTCGGGGCGCTGCTGGCCGTGTTGCTGATCGGGCTGGTGCGGGGGACCCCCGACTCCGACGAGCGGGAGGCGGCCGAGGGCGGCGCGCTTCCGATCGAGCGGTAGGCCAAGCCGACCGGTCAGCCCACCCGTGCCGGTACGGTCAGCCGGCCCTTGCCGGTACGGTCAGCGGGACTGCCCGTGCCGCTCGAGGAAGCGGAGGATGGTGGCGTGCTTCTTGGTGTCGGCCAGCATGAGGTCGACGATCAGCGCCCACAGGGTGGTCCCGGCGAACGGTCGCAACCGGCGCCGGATCCGGCGCAGCTCCCGGTAGTCGGTCTGTTCGGCCTTCCGTAGCCGACGGGTCTGTTCCAGGAGCTCGCCGGTCAGCGCATGTGGCAGATCGGGCGTGGAGTCCTCGGGCGATCCGGCGATCGATCCCCAGGCCATTGAATTGGCGATCTCGGCCAGCAGCCGGTGGTGGCGCCGCTCGTCCTCGAGGATGAGCCCGATCAGGTACCTGACCCCTTCGTCGGGGGCGGTGTCGACCAGACCCTCGTAGGTGGACAGCAGGCGACCCTCTTCGGTTCCGTGCCTGGCGATCAGGTCGACCAGGGCCCTCGTGTCGACGCTGGCGCCGGTCATGCGCAGCCCACGCAGCGCACTGTCGAACGTGGCCCTCATGCCGTGGCTCTTTTCACTCAGTCCGTTCACAGCACCCTCCTTGTCGCCTCTACCCCAATTGTCGGGCACCGCTCTGACCAGGACTAGGGCCGAAAGTCCTCGCCGGGGCCGGTTCGTGCCGGCCGGCGGCGGGACGTGACCGGGACGGCCCCCAGGAGGCCGTCGGTGACCGGACCGAACCGATGTGGGACGTTCGGCCCTATCCGGCCGCCTCCGGCGGCGGAAGGATGGCAGGGAGAGGATGGCAGGGAGAGGTTCTCCCGGTCCCGTCGAGTTGCGAGGTGCACGCGTTGAGGCCATGTGCGGAAGAGGAGAGCTCGGAACGCACGGGTCCGACGACCGGGTGGTGAGTGCCGCCGTCGAAGTCGAAGGAGTCACCAAGCGGTTCGGGACGACGTTGGCGCTCGATGATGTGTCCCTCACTGTCGACGCCGGGAGGGTACTCGCCCTGCTCGGACCCAACGGAGCCGGAAAGACCACGCTCATCCGCGTCCTGACCACACTGCTCGTGCCCGACAAGGGTCGGGCTCGGGTGGCAGGGTTCGACGTCAGGCAGGACGCCAAGAGGATCCGATCCATGATCGGGTTGGCGGGGCAGTACGCCACTGTGGACGAGCTCCTCACCGGTCGGGAGAACCTCGAACTCGTCGGGCTCCTCTATCACCTCGACAAGGGTGAGTACCGCCGCCGAGCCCATGAGGCCCTGGACCGGATGAGCCTCACCGGCGCGGGCGACAAGCCGGTCAAGACCTACTCGGGCGGCATGCGGCGCCGGCTCGATCTCGCCGCCAGTCTCATCGGCCGGCCCCCGGTGCTGTTCCTGGACGAGCCCACCACCGGGCTCGATCCCCGCACCCGGAACGACCTGTGGCGGTTCATCCAGGACCTGGTGTCCGAGGGGACCACCGTGCTGCTGACCACCCAGTACATGGACGAGGCGGAGCACCTTGCCGACAGCATCATCGTCCTCGACGCCGGCCGCGTGGTGGCCCGGGGGACGGCTGACCAGCTCAAGGACCAGCTCGGCGGCAACGTGTTGGACATCCGGGTCACGGACCTGTCCGAGCTGGAGCAGGCGTCGTCCATCGTCGCCGAGCTCGGCAGGTCGGCACCCCGGATCAACGCCGACCGCCGGGAGATCAACCTTGCCATCGGCGGCGGAACCAAGACCCTCATCGCCGCCGGGCGCCTCCTCGACGACAAGGGCATCGCCCTCGACGACCTCGGGATCCGCCGGCCGTCACTCGACGATGTGTTCCTGGCCCTCACCGGTCACGGAGCCGACGGCGGCGACGGGTCGTCACCGGGGCACCGGGAACCGGAGGCGAGCGATGACTGACCTGGCCACCCAACGCCTGGCGGCCGGGTTCACCCCACTCACACCCGGACTGGCCCTCCGGGACACGGTGGGAGTGACCAGGCGCAATCTGCTGCGGATCGTGCGGACACCCCAGCTGCTCTTCATGTCCATCGTCCAGCCCACCATCATCCTGCTCCTCTTCCGGTACGTGCTCGGTGGCTCGATCAAGATCCCCGGGGTCGACTACGTCGACTACATCGTCCCCGGCATCTTCTTGGAGGCGGTGCTCATCGGGGGCATGACCACCGCCCTGGCCCTGGCCCAGGATCTCCAGGCCGGAATGATCGACCGCTTCCGGAGCCTGCCCATGGCCCGGTCGGCCTTCCTGGCCGGCCGCACCCTGGCCGATCTCTGCCGCAGCGTGCTCGCCCTCGCCTTCATCGTCGGGCTCGGCCTCCTCGTCGGGTTCCGGTTCCACAACAATGTCGTTGCCTGCGCAGGTGGGGTCGCCCTGATCGTCTTCTTCGGGTACTCCTTCACCTGGGTGTACGCATCGGTAGGTCTAGCCGTGAAGGATCCCCAGACGGCCCAGATGGCCGCCATCCTCCCGATGTTCATCCTCTTCTTCGCCAGTTCGGCGGTCGTTCCCGTGGCCACGATGCCCGGTTGGCTGCAGCCCTTTGCCAGGAACCAGCCCCTCACCGTTGTCGTCAATTCGGTCCGGGCTCTCTTCGAGGGCGGGCCGCTCTACCACGAGCTGTGGCAGGCGGTGGCCTGGTGTTCGGCGATCCTGGTGGTCTTCTTCGTCGTGTCGTTGAACCTCTACCGGAGAGCGACGGCGTAGCTGCCGGAGGACACCTGGGGCGCCGCCCCCGCCCTCTTACGAACCGGTCGGCACCGCGAGCTCGGGGGCCGTCGGCGCCCGCACGACCTGCTCGCCGACGATCGTCCCGTCGCGCATCTCGATGATGCGGTGGGCGTGCGAGGCGACGTCGGCGGCGTGGGTGACCATGACGATGGTCATCCCTAGGCGTCCCAGGTGCTCGAGGAGCTGCAAGAAGCGCTC
>JBEKOI010000105.1:0-12076 GCA_049521915.1 Acidimicrobiales bacterium
CAGCATCACCGCGGCCGAGCGGTGCCCACCGTCCCGCCACACCCCCGAGGCCTCGATCCGGGGGGCCAACAGGGTCTTGCCCGCCACCACCAGCCGCTCCACGGCCACCAGGGACTCGTAGAGCCCGATGGCGTCGGCCCCGGTCAACCGGGCCGGGTCGAGGTCGGCCACGACGGAGGCCAGACCGGAACGGGCGGTAGCCAACCGGGCACCGAGGCCAGCCTCCGGAGCGGCGCCACCGCAGGGGGACGGCTCGGTATCGGCGGCACCACCGGCATCGGCGGCACTGGCGGCCCGAACCTCTGGCTCAGCGGCAGCGGCACCGGCCGCACCGGCACCCCCAGTACCGGCACCGGCACTGGCCGCACTGGCACCGGCACCGGCACCGGCCGCACCGGCACCCCCAGCACCGACACCGGCACCGGCACCGGCGGCCCGAACTTCTGGCTCAGCGGCACCGGCCGCCACCTTCTCTTTCACTGCACCGGCCACCGGGGTCATGCACAGATGCTTCCAGGGGGGTGTGACTGGCCAGGCCGGCCACCGTACCGGCCGCCGGCGGGGAGGGGTTTGGCCGGGATCGGCAGAACGGTCAGTACCATCGATGGCAGTGACCAACCCACGGAACCCCCGGCAGTGACCCAACCAGGTTCGGACCGGACATCGACAACTCCCCCCGACCCCCGGACACCGAGCGACCTTCTGGCCGACGATCTTCGCCGGCGAGGGCCGATCCGCAGGAACGAACTCGGGTTCTGGGTCGTCAGCCGGCATGCCGACTGTCTGGCCATCCTGCGGGACAGGCGGGCCAGCTCTGACAGTCTGAATGTCGCTGTCGAGCGCATGCCCCAGGGGTTCCGTAGGCCCATCGCCGAGGACGACCCGATGGCGGCGGCCATGCTCGAGATGCGACCGTTCCTCTTCCGGGATCCACCCGACCACACCCGGCTTCGGGGTCTCGTCGCCAAGGCGTTCACGCCACGGGTGGTGGAGTCGTTGCGCTCCCGGACCCAGGAGGTGGTCGATGAGCTGCTCGGGGCGGCTCTGGAAGCCGACCGGGTCGACCTCGTGGAGGAGTTCGCCTATCCACTGCCGGTGCGGATCATCTGCGACCTCCTCGGCGTGCCGCTGGAGGACCAGGACCGCTTCAAGGTGTGGTCGGGAGCGCTGGCCCGCGGTCTCGATCCCGACTTCCTCCTGTCACCGGAGGTCATCGCCGCCCGCGCCGAGGGCGTGCTCCAGTTTTCCCAGTACTTCTTCGAGCTCCTCGCCGAGCGGCGGACCAACCCCGGTGACGATCTGCTCAGCCGACTGGTTCAGGTGGAAGATGGAGGCGTTGTCCTGAGCGAGGGTGAGTTGCTCTCGACCTGCATCCTGTTGCTGGTGGCCGGACACGAGACCACGGTCAACCTGATCGCGGGCGGCGCCCTCGCCCTGTTGCGTCACCCCGATCAGTGCGAGAAGTTCCGCACCGATCCCGAGCTCACCCGCAGCGGTGTGGAGGAGATGCTCCGCTTCGTATCCCCGGTACAGCTCACCGGCCGGGCCCTCACCGAGGACTGCGAATTCGGCGGTGTCGAACTCGCAGCCGGCGATTTCGCCATGCTGCTGCTGGCGTCGGCGAACCGTGATCCGGCCCAATTCGAGGACCCGGGGCGGTTCGACATCTCCCGGAATCCGAACAACCACCTCGGGTTCGGATTCGGGATCCACCACTGCCTCGGCGCACCGCTGGCCCGCATGGAGGCTCAGGTGGCGCTCACCTCGTTGGTCGGTCGTGCTCCGAAGCTGGTCCTCACTGTGGACGAGGTGGCCTACAAGAGCAATGTCGTGCTGCGGGGGATGGAGTCGCTCCCGGTGGCCATGCACGGCTGATACCCGCCATCCCCGTTCCCCGGAGGCGCAGTCATCACGATGCTGCAGCGCGGTCGAAGACCGGCTGGAGACCGTCGAGGGTACTCCGGACATCATCGGCGCTGAAGGCCAGGAGCAGGGCGGAGACTGCGTCCACGCCCGTTTCCGCGTACTGCGCGGCGATGTCTCCGTCGAGGGGCTGGAAGTACGGGCAGACGGTGATGACCAGGTCGTCGCGGCTGCGGCCCTGCTCGGCCAAGAGCCGGTCCAGCTTGCCGAGAGGTTCGGCCAGTTGGTCAGGTCTCCGATTGAAGGTGTGCCATCCCTGGCCGGCCCGGGCCACCCGGGCCAGGGCGGCATCGCTCTCGCCGCCGATGTGGATCGGCGGATGTGGTTGCTGCACCGGTTTCGGGAACATCGAGCACGGATCGAGCGAGTAGAACTCCCCTTCGTAGGCGGAGGTCTCGTCGCACCACAGGGTCCGCAGCACCTCGAGGTACTCGTCCGTACGCCGTCCCCGGTTGGGCCACGGCACGTTGACGGCATTGAATTCCTCTTCCAGCCATCCCACACCGACACCGAGATCGACGCGGCCGTTGGACAACCAGTCGAGGGTGGACACCTCCTTGGCCGTGTAGACCGGATTTCGTTGCGGAAGCAGCACCATCGCCGTCCCCAGGCGCACCGTCGAGGTGAGGGCGGCCAGATAGGAGAGGGTGGACAGTGGCTCCAACAAGCCGGTTCCGGGAGGAGCGGGGATGCGGCCATCCTCGGCATACGGATACGACGAGGCGTACTCGTCGAAGAGGACGACATGCTCGCCCACCCACACGGTGCCGATGCCGCGTTGCTCGGCCTCGGCGCCGATGACGGCCAGCAGTTCAGGAGTGGTGAACGGGTTGGCTGTCGGTACCCATAGGTCGATGTGCACGGCTGTCTCCTCTCGGCAGTGAGCTTGCGGCTTGGGTGGACGCCGGCGGCCCTCGGAGGACGCCGATGGGGCCGACGGCCCCGCTCCGGAAGCCGTCCCCCGGGACGCAGGTGTCCCCGAACCATGACTGATCGGTCACGGCCACCGACGCTACTGGCAACCGCCAACGGGTGCGGGTGTCGGCACCAGGGCTTGGCCTCCCGTGCGCGCCACCGCGGCGCGGTGCGCCTAGCGTGTGGGGATGAGCAACGATCCACAGCCGCAGGGCGATGGTGCCTCGGGTCCGGGCGACGCGCCGTCCGGTGGCTCGGCGCCAGGCCAGGGCGGCGATAAGCCGAAGCACCCGTTCACGCTGGCCGTCGACATCGGCGGGACCGGATTGAAGGCGTCGATCCTCGACGCCGCCGGGCTGATGGTGGCGGACAGGGTTCGGGTGCCGACCTCGTACCCACTTCCCCCCGACAAGCTGGTGTCGGACCTGACCCGGCTGGTGGCTCCGTTGCCGACGGCCGAGCGAGCGTCCGTCGGCTTTCCGGGCATGGTCCGGAACGGGAAGATCCTCTCCGCTCCTCATTTCTCCACTAAGGAGGGTCCCGGCAGCCCGGTCGACCCCGAGCTGGCGTCCCTCTGGTCGAAGTTCGACCTCGCCTCGGCCCTGACCGAGTGGTTCGGGCTCCCGACCAAGGTGGCCAACGACGCCGACATCCAGGGCGCGGCCGTGATCAGCGGCCAGGGCCTCGAGTTGGTCATCACCCTCGGGACCGGCTTCGGGACCGGGGTGTTCTACGACGGTCAGATGATGCCGCACCTCGAGATCTCCCATCAGCCGTTCCGCAAGGGGGAGACCTACAATGACCAGCTCGGTGAAGCGACTCGCAAGGAGATCGGGGAGGAGCGGTGGAACAAGCGGGTCCACAAGGCCATCGCCAATCTGCGGGCCCTGCTCTTCTTCGATCAGTTGTACATCGGGGGTGGCAACTCGCGCCGTGTGACCCGCCACCACCTGGACGACGATGTGACGATCGTCGACAACAGCGCGGGCATCCTGGGTGGGATCAAGCTCTGGAGCCAGGACCATCTGACCGTGAACAAGGTCTGACCGTGAACAAGGTCTGACCGTGAACAAGGTCCCCGGGTGGCTCAACCGGTCAACCGGTCGACCGGGGGATCGGCGGGCGGAGGGCTGACCGGGTCGGCTCAGCTCTGCCAGGCCCTCCAACGGCGTTCGATGTCCTTGAGGTCGCGCTTCCAGCCCTTACGCGCCGTGACCGCAGCCTCCTGCTGGAGGGCGATCAGTGTCTCGATGGGCCGGGCCAGGTCACGACGTTCCGCGGCCAGCGCCTGCAACCATTCGATGGAGTAGTAGGCATCGTGCAGATCTCCGAGCTTGACCTGCAGCCGCTCGGCCGCCCTGGCCGTCTTCCGGGCCGGCCCGCCCTCGACGAGGGCCACGGTGTTGCAACCGTAGCGGAGGTCCTTTATCCGGATCCGCACGATGTGGAGATTGGCGAAGCTCGGGTTCTTGCGGGCCGTGTGGGCCGCACCGCTGACATCGTGCCAGGCCCGTTGCAGCATGCGCGGCAGCACGTCCTCGGCCGGCTTGGCCGCCTTGGCCTTGAACGCGGGTCCGTCCCACAACACCATCATCTGCTCGGTCAGCTGGAACCGGCGAGCCCCGCCCCGCTGGGCCTGGATGGCGGCCAGGGCACCCGCGGTTCGCTCTGCCAGCACTGATTCGAGCTGGGCGATGGCGAACGGGTCGACGTACTCCACTCCCTTGCCTGTGATCAACTCCCGGATGATGTTCAGATCCCGGGCCTGCCCGAGGCAGTTCCCGTACCAGCCCAACTCGGCCCGTAACGACGTGCCCCATGCCGGGTCGAGGAGGAGCCGGAACGTCCGAAGGTTGGAGCGGATGCGGCGCATGGCCACCCGGCTCTGATGGATCCGCTCGGTCTGGGTGGTGGCCCGCTGGCTCCCGTCCAACTCGCTGGCGGCGGACTCGGCCCATACCGGGCGGGTCTGCATCATGATGTTGAGCGCCCCCACCGTCTCGGACCGCTTCGTCTCGTCCAACAGCTCGTTCCCCATGTCGTTCAACAAGAAGGTGCGGGCGGATCCGGCCAGCACCCGGTGAAGGACCATGCCGGCGGAGGGTTCGGAGATGTCTTCGTCCCGGTGGATACCGGGGACGCGACGAAGGTACTGCACCGCCGGTGCCGCTCGTCCTCCGTCTTCCGCTAACTCGGCGGTCATGGCCGATGCCTCCTGCGAACAGCCTCTCGAGTGCCGGATCGCTGCTATCACTGTACGGGGTGAACCGGGTGGAGCGAGGACCTGCGGTCTACCCTGGGCCCATGCACGCCGTCACCATCGTCGAGGGCGCCCTCGAGTGGCTCGAGCATCCCGACCCCGGTCCCGGATCGGGCGAGATCCTGGTTTCGGTCCGGGCCGCGGGCATCAATGCCGCCGATCTCATGCAGCGCCGGGGGCTCTACCCGGCACCCCCCGGGTCCCCTGCCGACATCCCGGGCATGGAGTTCGCCGGCGTGGTGGTCAGCTTGGGCCCGGGCGCGAGCCGCTGGTCGGTCGGGGACCGGGTCATGTCCATCACCGGAGGCGGCGCCCAGGCGGAATTGGCGGTCGTCCCGGGCAGCACGGCCATGGCCGTACCCGACGGGATCCCTTGGGACCAGGCCGGGGGATTCCCCGAGGTCTTCTGCACCGCCTACGACGCACTCTTCACGCAGGCCCATCTCGGTGCCGGCGAGCGGGTGCTCATCTCCGGGGCAGCCGGGGGAGTGGGAAGCGCAGCCGTCCAGTTGGCCCACGCCGCCGGTGCCCACGTGGTGGCGTCGGTCCGGTCGGTGTCGCGCCATCCCGCGGTCCGCAGCCTCGGTGCCGACGAGGTCGTCGAACCCGATCAGACCCAGGACCACGGACCCTACGACGTCTCGCTCGAGCTGGTCGGGGCGAGCGGTGTCGCGGCCGTGCTCCCCGCCCTGGCCATCGGCGGGCGCGTGGTGGTGATCGGCGTCGGGTCCGGGGCCAAGGTCGAAGTGAACCTCCTGGCCCTGATGGGCCGCCGTTCCACCATCGGTGGATCGACACTGCGGTCGCGGACGGTGGAGGAGAAGTCGGCCGTCGCCGGCGCCGTCGAGGAGCATGTGGTCACCCTCCTCGGGAGTGGGACCGTCGTGGTGCCGGTGGCCGAGCGCTTCCCCTTGGCCCGCGCCGCCGAGGCCTATGACCGGTTCGCCGCCGGGGACAAGCTGGGCAAGATCGTGCTCGTCAACTGACCCGGGCTCTTCCGAGCCGAGGAGACGAGGGCCGGGTCTGTCGGCGTGGCGCCGTCGTTCGTTGCCGTGCGGTTCAGGGTCCGGCTGCGGGCCAGGGCCGGTCTGCGGGTCAGGGTCCGGCTGCGGCTCAGGGTCCGGCTGCGGGCCAGGGCCGGTCTGCGGGTCAGGGCCGGTCTGCGGGTCAGGACCCCCGCAAGCAGTAGTAGATGGCATAGCGAGGTCCGGATGGGACGCCCCGCCCCTTCGGTTGGGGGACCGAGAGACAGTGCCGGGCGATCCACACCAGACGCGGGTCGGTGGCCGAGGGCGATTGCAGGACGAGGTGGAACGCCCCCGCGTGGACCATCGACTCGAGGGTGGCCAGCGATGGTTCCGGGATCGTCCCGGTGTATCCCCCGATGGGCAGGACTTCCTGGCCGCTCACGAAGATGAACGGTGCCGCCAGTGCGGATGTCTGGGTGGCCATGAGGAACGGAGCACCCCGCCGCACCTGTTCCAGGGTGGGAAGCAGTCGTGTGGTGGCCGAGGTGACAGTGAAGAAGGCGCGGACCCCCAGGGTGACCGCCACCGGTTGGAACGGGGTGTCGAACGGGCCGAGGCGCTCGGCGGCGATGGAGACCGATGCCACCGACGGAACGAGGACCACCGCCACGACCGAGGCGGCCAGGCTCACTGGGAGGAGGGCGGCTCTTGCCGGAGGCCACAACGACACGAGAACGGCCCCGACCATCACGGTGCCGGCGGTGAGCACGGCCGGTTCCAGCCATCCGGGGAGGCCAGTTCCGGCCGCCGGAAGGAGCCAGGCCGCGTAGGTGGCCGTCACCAGCGCGGTTGCGGCAACCGTCAACCGGGCCCAGATCGACGCGCGCCTTCTCCAGGCCAGGACGGAGCCGGCGCCGATGAGCCCGGCGATGGCCGGGGAGAGCGCGGCGGTGTAGTACGAGTTGATGCTCGAGCCGACGCTGAAGACGACCGTCAGTACGAGCAGCCAGGTGCCCCACAGCACGGCAGTGGCCCGGGCGGGATCACCTCTCGGCCTCCCCCTGGAGTCGACCAGCACGGCGATGAGCGCAATCAGGGCGGCCGGCAGCAGCCAACCGATGTCCCGACCGAAGGCGCCGGTGAGCAGTCGATTCCACCCAGGGGGAGGAGGCGGCGGGATCCTGATACCGATGGCGCGGGTGAGGAGCTGGTTGGGGGACGCCTGGTCCAACCGGCCGAAGCCGTTGTACACGAAGACCTGCTGGAAGAGCGAGTCGTTGTGGCTCCCATCCACATACGGGCGCGTCGATTGGGCTGTGAGAGTCACCGCTGACATCCAGCTGAACGACACCACCGCGGCAACCGCGGCCATGGCCCCGATGCGGATCAGTCGTCTGCGCCAGTTACCGGGGGCGGCGACCATGAAGGCCAGTCCCAGGGCGGGGAGGACCAGCCACGCCTCGACCATCTTCGCCTGAAAGGCGAGGCCGACCCACAGACCGGCGAGCACCATGTTCGTCTGCCGTCCCGTCGTCAGCGCCGCCACCACTGCGTCCGCGGCCAGCAGGAGGAGGAGCACCATGAGCGTGTCGGAGATGTTCCCCCGGTTGAGGGCGACGGTCGCCGGTGACACCGCCATGACGAAGGCGGCCATAAGTCCGGCCATCGGGCCGCTCAGCCTCCGCACGATGCGGTAGAGGACGAGGATCGAGCACGCGCCTTCGAGCACCTGGGGGAGGACGATGGCCCAGGCGTTGACGCCGAAGGCCCGGACGGACAGGGCTTGGATCCAGAATGCCCCTGGCAGCTTGTCGAGTGACACCGTGGCGGCAGGATCGAAGGCGGCGAAGAAGAAATTGTGCCAACTCATCGACATGCTCCGCACGGCGGCGGCGTAGTACCCCTCCAGGTACGTGGCTCCCCTCCAGGTGGTGAGGACGACCGACAACGCGGTGATGACGAGGAGCATCGGGCGAGCCCACCCGGGTTGGTCGTCGGGCGCGAGCCACAAGGCCGGACGGCGCCACCGTGGCGAAGACGGCGTCGAGCGCGGAGCGGTGGCGTCCGGGGCTGGGCCGGTCACGGCAACGGCACAGGGATCCCCGTCGGCTCACCGCGGGGTTCAATTCGAGTCGCCATGCCGCCCGCGCCGCTCACCGTCGATCTCGATCAGCGCCACGAGGGCGGCCCGCGTGTGGGCCACGGATCGGTCGCCCACCTTCTCCAGCAATCGGGCATCCACGCGGTCGACGGCCGATCTGATGGCAGCTGCCGCGTCGCGTCCTCGTTCGGTCAGGGTGACCGTCAGGCGTCGGCGATCCCGGTCGTCCACCGCCCGGTCGAGGTAGCCCCGGGTGACCAGGGTGTCGACGAGCTGCCCAGCGGCCTGCTTCGAGACACCCAGGTGCTCGATGATCTCGCTCAGCGGCGCCCCGCTCCGGGCGATCCCGCCGACGACGAACGCGCCGTTGCGGGGCAGATCCCCGAACTCGAGCTCGGCCAGCGCCTGGCCGATGGCCGAGCCGTAGGTTCTCCGGGCCACCCGCAGGAGCGCGGGCAACGACCAGTCCGCGTACCGGTCGATGTCGTCGGCCATGGCCCAGGACCATACAGACAGCCCCGTTGATAGTCAAGAATTGGTACTAGATGCCCCGAGCGTGCAGAGGTGGTCAGGCCGGCGGGGCGTTCTCTAGCGGGACACGATGACTGACGACCCGTGGCCGAACAGGCCCTGGTTGGCGGTGATGCCGACCCGCGCTCCTTCGACCTGACGCCCGGCGGCCTGGCCGCGCAATTGCCACACCAGTTCACATACCTGGGCGATCGCCTGGGCCGGGATGGCCTCCCCGAAGCAGGACAGACCACCGCTCGGGTTGACCGGCACCCGACCCCCGATGGTGGTGTCGCCGTCGCGGAGGAGACGCTCGGCCTCGCCCTCCTTGCACAGCCCGATGTCCTCGTACCAGTCGAGCTCGAGGGCCGAGGACAGATCGTAGACCTCGGCCATGCTGACATCCTCAGGGCCGATGCCGGCCTCCTCGTAGGCGGCCGCAGCCACCGACTGTTTGAAGGTGGGTCCGACCGAGGCGGTGGTGGCCGCCGAGTCGGTGGAGAAGTTGGGCATCTCGATGATGGTCTGGGGGAAGCGCGGGGTCACCGTGGACACCGCATCGATGGTGACGAGGTCGGCCGGGCCCGCATGGCGGCGGGCGAACTCCATGCTGGTGAGGACGAGGGCGGCCCCGCCGTCCGAGGTGGCACAGATCTCGAGCAGTCGCAGCGGATCGGCCACCATCGGGGACTCCAGCACTTCGGCCGCGGTGACCTCCTTCCGGTAGCGGGCGTTGATGTTCTCGAGGCCGTGCTTGGCGTTCTTGACCTTGACGGCGGCGAAGTCGGCCTCGGTGGCCCCGAACAGCTCCATCCGCCGGCGGGCGTAGAGGGCGAAGTAGGTCGGGTTGGTGGCTCCGAGGAGATGGAAGCGGAGCCAGTCGGGGTCGTCCTTGCGGTCGCCTCCCACGGGGGCGAAAAAGCCCTTGGGGGTGGTGTCCGCTCCGACCACCAGGGCGACATCGCAGAGTCCGGCGAGAATCTGGGCCCTGGCGTTGTTGATGGCCTGAGCTCCCGACGCACAGGCGGCGTAGGCCGACGAGACACGGGCTCCGGTCCAGCCCAGCGCCTGGGCGAAGGTGGCCCCGGCGATGAATCCGGGATAGCCGTTGCGGATGGTGTCGGCCCCGGCGACGTACTGGATGTCGGTCCAGGGCAGACCGGCCTCGCGGAGGGCGTCGCCGGCGGCGGCCAGTCCGTACTCGACGAAATTACGGCCCCACTTCCCCCACGGGTGCATGCCGGCCCCGAGGACTGCGACCCGCTTGTCTTCAGGCATGGGATTGGTCCTTCCCGCTCGGCTGCGTGGCGACGGGTCGCCACTTCCACACGACGTACTCGTGGTCGTCGTCCTCGTAGAGGGTGTCGAGCACCAGCTCCACCTCGGTGCCCACGCTGAGCTGGTCGACGACGACCCCCGGCACGACCTGACCCATCACCACCATCTGCTCAGTGGCGAGCTCGACTGCAGCCAGGGCGAAGGGAACGTAGGGGTCTGCCGGTTCGTAGGGTTTGGGGGGCTGGTAGCAGGCGTCGGTGTAGGACCAGATCTTTCCCACCCGGCTGAGCTCGGTTTCGGTGAACTCGGTGCCCTGGCACACGGGGTTCCGGCAGAAATACGTCTCCTTGGGGAAGGCATAGTTGCCGCAGGCTGTGCATTTGCTGCCGAGGAGGGCGGGAGCGCGTTCATCGAGGGTGAACCAACCGTCGATGGCGGGCAGGCGGGTCTTGGCCGGGGGCATCGGCCGATTCTAACGCTCCGTCCGATCAGCGGTCGTGGGGTCGTGCGGGTCGGTGGACGGCGACGGGCCCAGGGACCGACGCAGGTCGGAATCAGGACCCGCTGCCGCCGAGCCCGCCGCGAGCTCTGGCTTTGGCGATGCGCTCGTCGTCCCAACCGAGCAGATCGTGCAGCACCTCGTCGGTGTGCTGACCGACTGTCGGGGCATGGGTGGGAACAGGGAGTTCCTCACCCACGAATTTGAGTGGGGTGGGGAGCTGCTCGGCACCCAGTCGCTCCCGCGGGATCCAGTGGAACCGATCGTTGAACTGGGGGTCCTCGGCGATCGACTTGGGGGAGTTCACCGGGCTCACCGGGAAGTTGGCGGTGACACCGAAGTCGATCCACTCTTCTGCCGTCTTGGTCCGGAAGATGTCCCGGAGCTCGGCGCGCATCTCGAGATTGTTGCGGGCATGGTCGGCGAATTTGGAGCCCGGCCATCTCTCGAACATGTCCATGCGGTCGACGGCGGAACAGAAGTTCTTCCAGAAGGCCTGTTCGGAGGCCATGAAGAGGACATATCGCCCGTCTTTGGCCTCGTAGACCTGGTAGCGCACGCCCTCGATCATCCCGGCGGTGCCAGGCTCACGCCGCTCGTAGCCGTCGGCTTTGTTGCCGGTGACCTCGGATTCGGGTCGCTCGTAGGCCTTCCACGTCTCGCTCCGGTACCAATCCATGGCCGCGGCGGCGTCCGACTGGGCCACCTCGAGGAACGACCCCTCGCCGGTCGACCTGGCCCGGAGCACTGCGGCGAGGATGCCGAGCGCACCGAACAGGGGTCCGGCGTGGATGCCCATGGATGCGTGCTCGGGGAGGTAGGCGAAACCGTCCTCGTTGACCTGCGGGGAAACGATCCCGGCCCAGGTGTCGAAGGCAACGCCGTGGGCCGGGAGGTTCTGGTAGGGACCGGTCATCCCGTATCCCGAGATGGTGCAGAACACGATCCTCGGATTGATCTGGCGGAGTTGGTCGTACCCCACCCCGCGCCGGGCGAGGCCTCCAGGGCGCATGGCTTCCACGACCACGTCGGCCGTCTCGGCCAACGCCTTGAAGATGGCCACGTCCTCCTCGTTGCGGAGGTCCATGGCGATGCTGCGCTTCCCCCGGTTGATATGGAGGTGCATGAGGGAGACACCCTCGACGATGGGCCAGGTCATCTCCCGGATGTAGTCCCCCGAAGGGGGCTCGACCTTGATGACCTCGGCGCCGAGATCGACCAGCGGCATGGTGATGGCGGCGGGGCCGAGTGCCGAGCACTCGATGATCCGAATTCCGTGGAGGGGCGCCTCGCCGGCCATGGCGGGGAGTGTATCTGACGATCTGTCAGAGACCGGTGGGCACCGTCCCACCCGGGTTCGGCCGGGTGGCGGTCGGCTAGAGTGGGCAACCGCTTCGGAACAAGGCGGCCCCGGGTATCGCGGCGACGGAGACGTCGGGGTGGGGGCGCCGCACACCGGGGCCACACTGCGCTCGTAGCTCAACGGACTAGAGCATCTGACTACGGATCAGAAGGTTGCAGGTTCGAATCCTGCCGAGCGCGCAACTCAGATGTCGCCGATGTCCTGAATTCTCACACTGCCGAGCGCGCACTGCCGAGCGCGCAAAAAGTCCAGGTCAGGA
>JBEKOI010000106.1:0-11996 GCA_049521915.1 Acidimicrobiales bacterium
GCTGCTCGGTGGCCAGCAGCCGGGACACGAGATCGGTGCCACCGAATGTCCGGGGATCGGCCCCCAACGCGGCGGCGTCCAGGATGAGCAACCCGAGTTGGCCCGGCCCGTCGACACCGTTCGATTCCACGTACTGGTCGACGTGGCCCTCCAGGTACGCCAGTCCCGATCGAGCAGTGGACAGGTCCTGGTCGGCGGCCGACAGCGCCAGGATGCTCTGGGCGGTGGCGGAGAAGTCGGGTTGGTCCGACCCCGGCACCGTGGGAACGTAACCCTGCGAGGTGAAGTGACCGGCGATCCACAGGTCCGCCTCCCTGGCCGCCGGCAACCGCGGCAATCGGACCGCGCTGACCGTGGACGTCGGCGGGCTCACAGCACCCGAGACGGCCGCCGACGCCAGACCGGCTGCGGGGACGAGTGCCGCGACCACTGCGGTGACGGCCAGGAGGCGTGTGCGGATCATGGTCTCTCGCTTCCCGGTCCAGACCCGGAAGCGTCACGACCATCGAGCTATGGCCAGCCTCCGAGCCCCGGACCGTGTGTCTCGACAGTCGGAGCTCATCCACGGCTCAGGAATCCCGGCTTGCGACGTCCCCTCCGGGATCGTCGCCTACGGTTGCGGACCAGCGCCGGCATTCGACCGGCTTCCCCTTCGCAGTGGCCTGATGTGTTGTTACCTGCGCCGATCACGGTACCACGGGCCGCCGTCGCCTTCCGTGGGACGATCAGTGCCGCACGAGGTGGTCGACGAAGGCGAGCTTCTCGGTGACTCTCGGGGCCAGGACGAACGGATAGAGGTCGTCGTGCCCCATGGATCGGTTGACCTGGTTGAGCGCGTATGACAGCTCCAGCCAGTGGCCGACGATCTCGTCGAAATCGACAGCGACCGGGTCGCCCGGCCCGACACCGTGCCGGGGCACCGGGGCCCCGGCCGCCGGCCCCGGGGTGGCGGCCAGCCCGAAACTGTCGGCCGTCTGCAGCGTGTCGAGGATGTGGAGGTAGTGGGCGAAGGTCTCGGCCCAGTCCTCATAGGGGTGCATGGTGGCGTACCTGCTGATGTGGGTGTCCGGCCACCACGGGTCGTCGTCCGGGGAGGTGTCGTAGTGGCGTCTGACGGCGGTCGCGTAATCGGCACGGTCGTCACCGAAGAGCTGGCGGCAGGCGTCGAGGACATCGGGCCGATCGACCAGGATCGGCCAGTAGTAGTGACCGATCTCGTGGCGGAAGTGCCCGAGGAGGGTCCGGTAGGGCTCGCTCAGCTGTTGTCGCATCCGCTCACGGTGCTCGGCGTCGGCTTCGGCCAGATCCAGCGTGATCACACCGTTGTCGTGCCCGGTGACCACCTTGGTCCCGGTGCTCGAAAGCAGATCGAAGGCCAGTCCCCGCCCCGCCTGCTCGTCGCGGGGCGTGACCGGCAGCTGGAGCTCGGCCAGTTGGAAGATGAGGCGCCGCTTGGCCATCTCGCCGCGCACCAGCTCGTCCATCCCCTCCCTGTCGTCATCGGCGGGCCTGGTGCGGGTGAGCACGCAGGACTCACAACGCGCCTCGTCGCCCGCCGGGACCAGCCAGTTGCACCCGGTCACCGGACGGGTCGCACACCGCTGCCACGCCCGCGCCGAACCGGCCCTCTCGACGAGGTGGTCGGTGGAGTCCTCGGTGAGGGCGACCACGTCGCGGCTCAGGTGCAGGTAACCGAGAGGGGAGCGGCAGCGCAAGCAGCGGTCGTTCTCGAAGAAGACCCGCTGCCCACACTTGTCACATGTGAATACGCGCACAGAATGTTCCTCGGACCGTCCTCGAGGCTACCCGGAGACGGCCCCGGCTCATCGGACGCCACCGGGCCGGGACGGCCCTGGCGTCGAACACATGTTCGTAGTATCGTGCCGGAGCGTGGTCGTGTGCCAGGGCTCATTGTTCGATGCGGCAGAGCCGGCGGGCCCGGGTGCAGGCGTCCGTCGACCGGAGTCCCCACCGACGCGGGAGTGGCTGGACGCGGACGCCTGGATCGAGTTCGAGAGCAATTGGCTGGCCGGGTCGCACTCCCTGTTCGAGCACCTGGTCGACACCGTCGACTGGCGGGCCGAACGTCGCCGCATGTACGACCGGGTCGTCGACGTGCCCCGGCTGGTCGCCTTCTACGATGAGGACGAGGAGCTTCCCCGTCCAGTGGCGGAGGTGAAGGTGGCGTTGTGCGAGAGCTACCGGAATGAGCGAGCCGGCCCGTTGCGCACGGTCGGGGCCTGCCTGTACCGCTCCGGCAAGGACAGCGTGGCGTGGCACGGGGACACCATCGGCTCACGATCGGGCGCCGACACCTTGGTGGCCATCGTGTCGCTGGGTGAGCCGCGGCGGTTCCTGCTTCGGCCCAAGGGCGGGGGCCGGGTCCGTCGGTTCAGCCTCGGGCACGGGGACCTCTTGGTCATGGGGGGTAGCTGCCAGCGCACGTGGGAGCACTCGGTACCGAAGACGGCGCGGGTCGTGAGCCCGCGTCTCAGTCTTCAGTTCAGATCTGCCGGGGTGCGCTGACGCGGGTGCGCTCCGCCGGGGTGCGCTGACGCGGTGCGGACGGGCGCCTCCGGGTTGAGCGGCGTTACTGTGGGCGCGGTATCCAGGGTTGAGATCACAACCGGCCTGCATGGCCGTGGGAGGGAGGGCAATGGCACAGAGCGCGGGGCTTCACGAGCCCGAGCAGCTGCTTTCGTCCCAGACCGTCGACCGGCACCGGGCCATCGTGTCGATCCAGGAGGAGTTCGAGGCGGTCGACTGGTACGACCAGCGGGTGGAGGCCACGACCGACGAAAGCCTGGCCGCGGTGCTGGCCCACAATCGTGACGAGGAGAAGGAGCACGCGGCCATGACCATCGAATGGCTCCGCCGCAACGACCCGGTGCTCGATGGGCACCTGCGCACCTATCTCTTCACCTCCGAGCCGATCACCGCCGTCGAGGCTCGGGCCGAGGCCGCCGGGCCAGGCGGTGGGCCCGGTGACGGCTCACTGGGGATCGGAAGTCTGCGGAGCTGAGGGCGGGCCGACCGCCCGGCCCAAGGGACGGAACCGGGCCGGGGCGCTCGGTCCGGAGGTCACGTCTCCCCACCCAGCGGTGCGAAGAGGTCACCGAGCTCCTCCACCCGAGCGAGGACGTCGGCCGCGGTGAAGCGGAGCAGGTCGGCGTCGGCCTCGGCGGCACACCGGCCCACCTCCTCCCAGGTGACCGGGGTCGACACCGTCGGATCCGGGCGTGCCCGCAGCGAGTAGACGGCCACCGTCGTCTTCGCCGGGTGGTTCTGGCTCCAGTCGATGAGCACCTTGTTGCCACGGAGGCTCTTTCGCATGTTGGACACGACCAGGTCGGGTCGGTCCCGTTCCAGGACGGTGGCGATCTGCCGGGCGTCCCGGCGAACCCGCTCCCACGTCGAGCGGTTGCCGACCGGCACGTAGAGCTGGAGGCCCTTCGATCCGCTCGTCTTGGCATGGGACTCGAGGTTCCGGGTCTCGAGCAGGTCGGCGATGGCCCCCGCCACCTGGCAGCATTCGACGATGGTGGCGCCTTCTCCGGGGTCGAGATCGAAGACCATCTGATCGGGGGGGGCGGGAAGTTTGCGCCTCCGTCCGATGCGCCAGAGAGGCACATGGAACTCGATGGTGGCCAGGTTGGCCGCCCAGACGAGGTCGGGTAGATCGCAGATCACGGTGTAGTCGACAGCCGTCCCGCTGTCCGAAGTCGGAACGGAAACGTGCCGGAGCCAGTCGGGGGCATGCCTCGGTACGTGCTTCTCGAAGAACGACTGCCCCTCGACGCCGTCGGGGTACCGCTTCATGGTCAGCGGACGGTCCTTCAGGTGGGGGAGCATCACCGGGGCGATGAGGGAGTAGTACTCGATCAGCTGTCCCTTGGTGAACCCCGATCCCGGGTACATGACCTTGTCCAGATTGGACAGCGTGAGCTCCCGGCCGGCGACCAAGGTCCGGACCGATTTCGAGCGTGGGGTGCTCACGGGTCCGCTCCCGCTACCGGGTGCATGGGTGTCCGGCGCCGGACCGGGCCGGTGGCGCCTGGCCCGGTGGTGCCTGTCCCGGTGGTGGATCGGATGGCCCGTCCTCGACCGTCGGATGGCCCGTCCTCGACCGTCGAAGCCATGCCCAGAACGTACACAACGCGGGCGCAGCCACCGCAACATCCCCGTCGTCGGGCCATGGCCGGTCCGGCGGGACACCGTGGGATGTCTAGGCCAGCTCGACCTGAAGCGAAGGATTGTCGACCGGGAGGTCCCCGCCCGTGGTGGCCGTGACCGCGACGCAGCCGAAAGTTGCGATGCCACTGTTGACCGAGGCGAACGCGGCATCAGCGGCATCGCGCCCGGTGACGATGCGCACCATCGACTGGCGCGGCGCCAGATCGGTGGCATCGTAGGCGTACCACCGACCGTCCAGGTCCTGGGCCTCGAACACGGCGTGGAAATCCATAGGGGAGAGCCCGGGGGCATAGACGGCCGCGAACCTCGCCGGTATGCCGACGGCCCGGCACAGTGCCACCCCCAGGTGGGCGAAGTCGCGACAGGTTCCCATGCCCGTGAGCAGCGTGTCCTCTGCCGAGTCGTGCACCGAGCTCGACCCGGCCACGTAGCCGACCCGGGCACGGATCCAGTCGGTGATGGCCTCGACGCGATTCCGAACCGACGAAGCTGTCCCGAATTCCGCCACCGCGAACCCGACGAGGTGGTCCGAGGGGCAGTAGCGGCTCGAGCGCAGGTAGACCAGGCGCAGGAGATCGGCGTCCTGTCTCCACGGACCCCTGTCCGGCGTGGCCCTTGCCGGTCCGGGGTTCGGGCCCGTCGGGAGGGCCACCCGGTCGAGCTCGGACCGGTAGCTGACCGTCATCGACCCGGCCGGGGCGTGGAAGACCTGCACTCTGGCGCCGTGGGGCCCGGCGAGCTCGATCGGCGCCGGGGCCGGCTCGCCGTCCACCCTGACCTCGAACCGTTCGGCGCGGACCCGGCCGGCCGAGGCCGACGCCACGATCTGGAGGACCACCTCGCTCGGCTCCACGACCTGGAAGGCGAGATCGGAAGAGACGACCCGTGCCTCGGATGCGGTGGCCGGTGGGGGAAAGCCCTCGGGCCCGGCGAACTCGCTCATCATTCACTGTCCCATATCCGCGGCAGGTGTCGGGACGGGGTCGGGCCGGTATCGGCTGCGCACCGGACGTCCACCTCGGGCCCGGTGCCGTATGGTCTTCGCGTGACGGGAGCGGTCAGTGCCGGTGGTCGCGGCCATCCAGCCGGGGAGGACGCGGGCCCGACCGCCGCGTTGCCCTCTCCGGCCATCCCGTTCGCCCGCGGTTCGGTGTCGCTCCGGCTCTACCCCCACAACGATCTCGAGGCGCCGGGTGTGGTGGCCGAACTCTGCGCCCAGGCCGCGCTGGCCACGGAGGGCGGGTTCGCCGGTGTCATGACCAGCGAGCATCACGGGGGATTCCCGGGGTACCTTCCGAACCCACTGCAGATGGCCGGATTCATCCTGGACAGATGCCCGACGGGTTGGGCCGCAGCCTGTCCGCTGCTGCTTCCGCTGCGCCCCACCGCGCTGGTGGCCGAGGAGGCGGCCTGGTTGGCCGCCCGGCATCCGGGCCGGGTCGGGCTGGGGGTCGCCGCCGGAGCCCTCCCGCTCGACTTCGAGGCCATGGACATTCCCGCCGGAACGGCCGTCGACGTGTTCCGGTCCGAACTGCCGCGCATCGTCGACATGCTGCGCGGCCGGGATCTGCGCCAGTTGCAGGGCGACCCCGCGCTGCAGGCGTGTGCCACGAGACCCGTTCCGGTGTTGAGCGCGGCCGTGTCACCGGCCGCGGCACGGCGGGCGGCCCGATGCGGGGCCGGCATCCTCATGGAGGGAATGTCGTCTCCGTCCCGCCTGGCCCGCCTCACGGCCGAGTACGACGGTGCCGGGGGCACGGGGACCAAGGTGCTCATCCGCCGGGCCTGGCTGGGAGACGTGCGCGGCGATCTGGTCCAGGCCCAGCGGCAGGTGTACGACAGCTACGCCGGTGCCGGTGCCGGTGCCGGTGCCGGTGCCGGTGCCGGTCCCGGGTTCGGGGGCGATCAGACGGTCGCCGCCGATGACCCCGCCGACCTGGCCGAGCAGCTCGACCGGGCGGTGCTCGAGTCGGGCGCGGACGCCCTCAACCTCAGGATCCACCTCCCGGGCATGCCATCGCAGGAGGTCAGGCAGCAGATCGCCAGGCTGGGATCGGAGGTTGTGCCGCGTCTCCGGGCCCGTCCCCACCGGCCGTGGTGTTGACCCGGGCCCGTCGACGCCCCACACTGATCGCCGGCCCACCGGTGGCCGGCAAGGAGCCGTGGACATGGGACAGTGGAGCAGAGCCGAGATCGAGCGCGCATTCGCCGACTACCAGCAGAAGGCGGCCGAGGCCGGCCGCAGCGGCGACTGGACGGCATGGGCGGAGCAGTTCACCGAGGATGCCACCTACATCGAACATCACTTCGGGACGTTCCACGGGCGGAAGGCCATCTACGAGTGGATCAGTGCCTGTATGGCCGACTACCCGGGCCGGGATATGCCCGAATTCCCCATCGAGTGGTACATCATCGACGAAGGGCGCGGGTGGGTGGTGTGCCAGGTCTGGAACCGGATGAAGGATCCCGGGGACGGCTCCATCCACCAGGAGTACAACTTCACCCTGCTCAAGTACGCCGGGGATGGTCGGTGGTCCTACGAGGAGGACATCTACAACCCCATGCGGTTCGGGGCCATGGTGGGGGAGTGGGAAGCGGCCCGAAAGGCTGCTGCCGGGGACTGACCACGAGGCACCGGCACCGGTACCACCGGGCCCGCACGCCGGCAGTTGCCGCACTACGGTGCAGACGTGGACGTTCGCCGATTGGGCCGGACCGGACACCGCTCGTCGGTGGCTGTGCTGGGCGGGGCCGCGTTTTGGGATTCGGACCCCGAGACCACCGCGTCGGCCTTCGACCAGGCCTTGGCCGCCGGGGTCAACCATCTCGACGTGGCTCCCCAGTACGGCCGCGCTCAAGAGCTGCTCGGACCGTCGATCCCCGCGGTGCGGGACCGGCTCTTCGTGGCCTGCAAGACGCTCCGGCACAATCGTGAGGGGGTCAGGGCCCAGCTCGAGGAGTCGCTGCGGCTGCTCCACTGCGACCGATTCGATCTGTACCAGCTCCACGCGGTCACCGATGTGGAGGAGCTCGATGCCCGGGCCGGTGCCGTCGAAGCGATCATGGCCGCCAGGGACGAAGGCCTGTGCCGCTTCGTGGGCATCACCGGCCACAACCTGACGGCCCCGGCCGCGCATCTCGAGGCGCTCCGCCGGTACGACCTCGACACGGTGATGTTCCCCGTCAATCCGCAGTTGTGGTCGGATCCCGCCTACCGGCGCGACGCCGAGGCGTTGCTCGCCCATGCCGTCGAACACGATGTGGGCGTCATGGCCATCAAGGCGGCCGCGGCCCGGCCCTGGGTCGGTCGGGAACGGACTGCGGGCACCTGGTACGAGCCCTACACGACCGAACCCGATGTTTCCCGTGGCGTGGACTTCGCGCTGTCGACCCCCGGGGTCCACGCCTTCTGCACCCCCGGGGACCTCGATGTGCTGCGAACGGCGTTGGCCGTGGCCGAGGCCTTCACGCCGATGGATCCGGTCGAGCGCCGGGCGGCCGTGGCGTCGGTATCGCACGAACCGAGCATCTTCCCGATGCCCGCCGCCTGACCGACGTGACCCACGGAGACGGCGACACGGTCCCCGGCTCGAAGATCGTCATCCGTGCCCCCCTTCAAGGGACGGTGGTGGGCACGCCCGTGGTCGTCGGGGAGACGGTGGCCATGGGCGCCCCGGTGGTGATCCTCGAATCCATGAAGATGGAGCACGAGGTGGGTGCACCGGCCCGGGGAACGGTGGTCTCCCTGGAGGTCGCGCCGGGCGCACCGGTGACGGCCGGCACGCCGCTCGCCGTCGTCGAGGCTGCCCCTGTGGCCGGGCCGGTGTCCGACGCCCCCACCGCCGTCGACCTCGAGACCATCCGCCCCGACCTGGCCGAGGTCCACCACCGCCAGGCTGCGGTCCTCGACCGCGGTCGCCCCGACGTCGTGGCCCGCCGCCATGCCCGGGGCAGGCGCACCGCCCGCGAGAACATCGAAGACCTCTGTGATCCCGGAAGCTTCACCGAATACGGGTCGCTGGCCATCGCGGCCCAGCGGGGCCGGCGGCCGGAACAGGAGCTCATCGAACAGACCCCGGCCGACGGCCTGGTGGCCGGCATCGGGCGGGTCAACGGGGACCGGTTCGGAGGGCGGCCGTCCTCGTGCGCAGTCCTCTCCTACGACTACACGGTGCTGGCCGGAACCCAGGGCCAGCAGAACCATCGCAAGAAGGACCGCGTCTTCGAGCTCATCGAACGGTTGCGGCTCCCCGTCGTGCTCTTCGCCGAGGGTGGAGGCGGCCGGCCGGGCGACACGGACTACGCGGTGATCACCGGTCTCGACACCACCGCGTTCGCCAGGTTTGGCGCGCTGAGCGGACTGGTCCCGATGGTCGGCATCGCCTCCGGATGGTGCTTCGCCGGCAATGCCGCACTGCTCGGCTGCTGTGACGTCATCATCGCCACCACCGGCACGTCGATCGGCATGGGCGGCCCGGCCATGATCGAGGGCGGAGGCCTGGGCACCTATCGGCCCGAGGAGGTCGGCCCGCTCGACGTCCAGACGGCCAACGGCGTGGTGGACCTGGTGGCCGAGGACGATGCCGGCGCGGTGCGCGTGGCCAAGCAGTACCTCTCCTATTTCCAGGGTCCCGACGAACAGTGGTCATGCGCCGATCAGCGCCTCCTGCGCACATGCGTGCCCGAACATCGTCTTCGGTCCTATGACATCTCCAGGGTCATCTCCGTTCTGGCTGACACCGGCTCGGTGCTGGAGGTCCGATCGGGGTTCGGCCCGGGCATGGTGACGGCACTGGTCAGGATCGAAGGCCGACCCGTCGGCGTGGTGGCCAACAACCCCGGCCACCTCGGCGGGGCCATCGACCGGGACGGGGCGGACAAGGCGGCCCGGTTCCTCCAGCTGTGCGACGCCCACGAGATCCCCATCCTGTTCCTGTGCGACACCCCCGGGTTCATGGTGGGACCGGAGGCCGAACAGACTGCACAGGTCAGGCACTTCAGCCGGCTCTTCGTGATCGGGGCCAGTCTCAGCGTCCCGTTCTTCACCATCGTCCTCCGCAAGGGGTACGGCCTCGGTGCCCAGGCCATGGCGGGTGGGAGCTTCCGCTCCCCGATCTTCGTGGTGGCCTGGCCGACCGGCGAGCTGGGTGGGATGGGACTCGAAGGTGCGGTGCGGCTCGGGTTCCGCCGGGAGCTCGATGCGGTCACCGACCCGCTGGACCGGGAGGCCCTGTTCCAGAAGATGGTCGACGGTGCCTACCGGCACGGCAAGGCGCTCAACGTGGCCACCGCGTTCGAAGTCGATGACGTGATCGATCCGGTCGACTCGCGGCGCAGGATCGTCGAGGCCCTGCGATCGGCCCCACCGCCGGCCGAGCGGGAGGGGAAGAAGCGCAGCTGTATCGACACCTGGTGACGGGCCGGGCGAGACCGACCCGGTCAGCCGATCTGTTGGCGCCGTCGGTCCGAGATGGCGGGCAGTTGGTCCATCCCCGGCCCCCCCGATGTGGGTGCCTCGGTGGCCATCGAAGATCCCACCAGGGCGCCGAGGGTGGCGGACACGGATGATCGGAGGGCGGCGAGCTCGTATCCTCCCTCGAGGAACAGCACCGTACGGCCCGGAGCGGGCGCGTACCCGGCAACCACGGTGGCCAGCGCGGCGAAGTCACCGGCCGAGAGGGCGAGGTCGGCCAGCGGATCGTCCCGATGGGCGTCGAAGCCGGCCGAGATCAGCACCCACGAAGGAGCGAAGGCCGTGACCACGGGAGTCACCAGCTGATCGAAGGCGCAGCGCATGACATCGCCGGTAGCTCCCGGCGGAAGCGGGACGTTGACGGTGGTCCCGGTGGCCGAGGGCCCACCCACTTCGGAGGCGCGACCGGACCCCGGGTAGCAGGGCCACTGATGGGTGGAGACGTAGAGGACGTCGGGTTCGTCCCAGAACAGGGCCTGGGTCCCGTTTCCGTGGTGGACGTCCCAGTCCACGATCAGCACCCGTTCACCCGAGGACACCAGCGAAGCGGCGGCGACGGCGATGTTGTTGATCAGACAGAAGCCCATCGACCGGTCGGCCAGCGCATGATGGCCGGGCGGCCGGGCCACGACGAACGCCACTCCCGCATCGCGCTCGGTCAGCGCCTCGATGGCCACCAACCCGGCACCGGCCGACAGGCGGGCCGCGTCCCACGACTCGGGAGTGGCATAGGTGTCCGCATCCAGGGGTCCGCCTCCGGTGGCGCAGAACTGCTCCAGCTCGGTGAGGTAGTCGGCCGAATGCACGCGGAGGAGCTGGGAGGTATCCGCAGCCAAGGCCGGCAGCACCAGCCGGTCGCTGCCGAGGTGGAGATCGTCCACGCCGGCCATCGCCGCCCCGATACGGGACGGCCGCTCGGGATGGCCCTGCCGATGATGCCCATCGCCTTCCACTGGTCCGACCACGATCAACACTGACACCGAGTCTGCCCCAGCCGCCGGTCGGGCTCCAACCGCTCCGGCCCCCGCCCAGGGTGGACGCCTAATGTAAGACGATGTCCGGACGGCCGTTGGGGGCGGGAGCATGACCTCCGCCGCCGTCGGGACGCTGGTGCTGATTGCTCTGGCCGCCGTGCTGGCGCCCATCCTGTCCGAGCTCACCGGTCCCCTGGCCATCCCCGAGATCGTCATCCAGATCGCCCTCGGCATCCTGATCGGCCCGTACGTCCTCAACCTGGCCCGTCTCGACAGCGTGGTCACCGGCCTGTCGGACCTGGGCCTGACCTTTCTGATCTTCCTGGCCGGCTACGAGCTCGACCTGGAAAGAATCCGGGGCCGGCCCCTCAAACTGGCCGCGGCCGGCTGGGGGGTGTCGCTGGTCATCGGGCTCGGTGCCGCCTTCACCATGGTGTCCGCGGGGCTGGCCCGGGACACCGTGGTGGTGGGCCTGGCCCTGACGACCACGGCCCTGGGCACGCTGGTCCCCATGCTGCGGGACGCGGGGGTGATGGGTACGAGATTCGGCTCGTTCATCTCGGGAATCGGCACGGTCGGCGAGTTCGGCCCGATCGTGGCCGTTGCCCTCCTGCTCACCAAGAAGGAGCCGTTGCTCACCTCTCTGCTGCTGGTGGCGTTCATCACCGTGGCGGTGGTCACCGTCCTCGCCGCGGCCAGGGCCCAACCGCCCCGGTTGGTGTCCCTGCTCAACCGCCATCTCGAGTCGAGTGCGCAGCTGCCGGTGCGGGTGTCGCTGTTGTTCATCGTGCTGCTGGTGCTGCTGGCCGAGACGCTCGGCCTCGACGTGCTGCTCGGGGCATTTGCGGCCGGCATCGTGGTCCGCCTCTTCTCGGCCAGCTCGGAGAGTGAGGCGATCCGGGCCAAGCTGGAGGCGATCGGATTCGGATTCCTCATCCCCATCTTCTTCGTGGTCAGCGGCATCCAGTTCGACCTGCACGTCTTCATCGACCATCCGAGGTCTCTGTGGCGGGTCCCGGTGTTCCTCCTCCTCATGCTGGTAGCACGCGGCGTACCCGTCTATCTCCTCTACCGCGGCGTCCTGACCCGGGTCCAGCGGTTCCCCATGGCGCTGTTCTCCGCCACCGGACTGCCCCTGATCGTGGTCATCACCAGCATCGCCCTGGCCGAGGGGCGCATGCTGCAGGTCAACGCGGCTGCATTGGTGGCCGCGGGGATGCTGTCGGTGATGCTCTTCCCCGCCATCGGCCTCGGCCTGCTGCGAAGCTCGGGTCTGGCCACCGAGGCTCGGGCCGATCACGAGCCCGAGCCGGAGTGACCGGATATGCACGGCGGTGCCGGCCGGCACCGCCGTC
>JBEKOI010000107.1:0-11991 GCA_049521915.1 Acidimicrobiales bacterium
GCTCTCGACTGGTTCCGGCCGTGGGAAACGGTGCTCGACTGGGACCTGCCGTTCGCCCGGTGGTTCGACGGCGGGACGCTCAACGTCTCCTACAACTGCCTCGACCGCCATGTGGCCGCGGGGAGGGGTGACAAGGTGGCCTTCCACTGGGAGGGTGAGCCGGGCGACACCCGCACCATCACCTACGGTCAACTGCTGGGCGACGTGTCGAGATTCGCCAACACGTTGCGCGGGCTCGGCGTCGGGCGCGGTGACCGGGTGGCCATCTACATGCCGATGATCCCCGAGCTGACCGTGGCCATGCTGGCCTGCACCCGTATCGGAGCCGTCCACTCGGTCGTCTTCGGGGGCTTCTCGTCGGATGCGCTCCGCGACAGGATCCTCGACGCGCAGGCCCGGGTGGTGATCACCGCCGACGGTGGTTGGCGCCGAGGCGTTCCGGTGGCCCTCAAGGCCAACGTCGACGCCGCCGTTTCGGAGAGCCCGTGCGTGGACCACGTCGTCGTGGCCCGCCGGGTCGGAGACGACGGAGGCGACCCACCACCCATGGTCGCCGGCCGTGACCACTGGTGGCACGAACTGCTGAACGGTACAGACCAGGCCGCGGGCGGGCCGCCATCGGATGAATGCCCACCCGAGCACATGGCGGCCGAGGACCTGCTGTTCATCCTCTACACCTCCGGGACGACGGCTGCTCCCAAGGGGATCATGCACACCACGGGTGGCTACCTGACCCAGGCGGCATACACCCACAAGGTGGTGTTCGACCTGCATCCCGACAACGACGTCTACTGGTGCGCGGCCGACATCGGGTGGGTGACGGGCCACAGTTACATCGTCTACGGGCCGCTGGCCAACGGGGCCACGTCGGTGATGTACGAGGGGACGCCCGACTTCCCCGACCGCGATCGCTGGTGGTCGATCATCGAGCGGTACCGGGTCACCATCCTCTACACCGCTCCCACCGCCATCCGGACCTTCATGAAGTGGGGCACCGAATTCCCCGGGCGCCACGACCTCACCTCGCTCCGGGTGCTCGGCTCGGTGGGCGAGCCCATCAATCCCGAGGCCTGGATGTGGTACCAGACCCACATCGGTGGCGAGCGGTGTCCGGTGGTGGACACCTGGTGGCAGACGGAGACCGGGGCCATCATGATCGCCCCCCTCCCGGGCATCACCGCCACCAAGCCGGGATCGGCCACCTTCCCGGTTCCGGGCATCGCCGCCGAGGTGGTCGACGAGGAAGGGGTGGCCGTGGCCAGAGGCGGTGGCTACCTGACCCTGACCCGGCCCTGGCCCTCGATGCTCCGTGGCATCTACGGCGACCCTGAACGGTACCGGGACACCTACTGGAGCCGATTTGCCGGGAGGTACTTCGCCGGCGACGGGGCCAAAGTCGACGAGGACGGCTATCTCTGGCTCCTCGGCCGGGTCGACGACGTCATGAACGTCTCGGGCCACCGCATCTCCACCACCGAGGTGGAGTCGGCCCTGGTCGACCACCCGTCGGTGGCCGAGTCGGCGGTGGTCGGCGCCTCCGACCCCACGTCCGGGCAGGCCATCGTGGCGTTCGTGACCCTGCGGGTCGATGCCGGAGAGCCCAACGAAGAGAGGGGCCAGGAGCTGCGCGTCCATGTGGCCGCGAAGATCGGTGCCATCGCTCGGCCCCGGACGGTGGTGTTCACCGACGAGCTCCCGAAGACCCGCAGTGGGAAGATCATGCGTCGCCTTCTGCGCGATGTGGCCGAAGGCCGGGTGCTCGGCGACACCACCACACTGGCCGACCCCGCGGTGGTCGACGAGATCCGCCGGCTGGCTGCGTCGGCGCCGACCGACGAGTGAGCCCGGTCGGAGGCCCGACCAACTGGGCCTGGCACGGTGCCCCCCTGGAGTCGCCCGGGGAGGCGGTGGTGTTCGACGTGGACGGGGTGCTGTCGGACGCGGTCGGCCGCCAGCACTTCATCGAGCGCGGGCGCCGCGACTGGGACGCCTTCTTCAATGCGTGCGGCGACGACCCGATCATCGGCGAGGTGGTCCGCGTGCTCGAGCTCCTCGACTCCCGGCTGCAGGTCATTCTGCTCACCGGTCGGCCCATGCGGGTCCAGCCGCAGACACTGGCCTGGCTCGAACGGTACGGGCTGCGGTGGGACCTGCTCGTCATGCGGGCCCGCGGTGACTACTCACAGGTCACGTGGTTCAAGCGGGACAGTGTCGAGGAGCTGCGAACCTTCGGCTTCGACCTGAGGTTGGCGTTCGAGGATGATCCCAACAACTTCGCCATGTTCCATGCCGAGGGCATCCCCTGCGTCTACATCCATTCGGGCTACTACGACTGATTGCGGCCGGCCCGGCCCTCGGGATCGACCCAATCGGCCCCGGCCGGCCCGCGCACCAATCGGCCCGGTCCTCGGGATCGACCGGCCCGGTCCGAGCCCACGATCAAGCTGGCCGGCCCACGCTCACCGGAAGCGATTGGTACCGCCGAACGAAGGGCCCGGGTGCGAGACGGCCACGCATGGGGTCTGCGTCGAACTCGGGTGCCACCGACAGCAGCTCCTCCAATGCCACCCGGGCCTGGAGGCGGGCGGCTGCCGCGCCGATGCAGTGATGGGGCCCGTTGCCGAAGGCGAGCATGCGGCGGAACGTCCGGGTCACGTCGAGATCGTCCACGGACGGTCCGAACTCCCGGTCGTCGCGGTTTGCCGAGCCGTACAGCAGATGGACCTTGCTCCGCGCCGGGATGTGCGACCCGTGCAGCTCGACGCGGCGGGTCGTGGTGCGTGACAGCCCCTGCACCGGGCTGGTCATCCGCAGCAGCTCCTCGATGGCTCCCGGTAGCAGCCCCGGGTCGTCCATGAGCAGTCGACGTTGGGCAGGGTGTTCGCTGAGTAGGACCGCCGACCCGGCCAGCAGGCCCGAAGCCGTGTCATTGCCGCCGGCGATCATGACGAAGCAGTAGCCGAGGATCTCGTCGAGGTGGAGGGGTCGACCCCCGACGTCGGCGGCGACCAGGTCCGACAACATGTCGTCGCCCGGATGCTGTCTCCGCCACCTGACGAGGTCGGCGAAGTAGCCGTACAGGCCGGCCACGGCGTCAGCCGCATCCCGCACCGTGTTGCCGGTGGCGTTGGCGGCCACGATGGCGTCGCTCCACCGGCCGAAGCGCTCCCTGTCCTCTTCGGGAACACCCAGGTAGGTGGCCACCACGAACGTCGGAAGAGGTCCGGCCAGTACCTCCACGAAGTCGGCCTCCCCCGCCTCGGCCAGGGTCGCCACCCGGGCCCGGACGAAGGCGCGGATGGCCGGTTCGAGCCCGGCGACCTTCCGGGGGGTGAAGCCCCGGCTGATGAGCCGCCGGAAGGTCGAATGCTCGGGTCGGTCCATCATGACCAGGGTCGGCTTCAAGCCGAGTTTCACGATCTCGTTCTCCTCGAAGGTCAGACCCTCCGCCGACGAGTAGGTGGCGGTGTCGAGGGCGGCCTGGAATACGTCCTCGAAGCGGGAGAGGACCCAGTAGCCCCGGGCCGTCCGATGCACCGGGTCGTCGTCCCGGAGCCGCCGGTAGGCGGGGTAGGGGTCCTGCTGGGTGGCCGGATCCAGCGGGTCGTAGATCACCGTCCTCACGTCCCGGGCCACCTCGGCCGCCCGCGATCCCGCCTCACGCGTTCCGTCTCACGCCTTCCGCCTCCCGCCTTCCGCCTCACGCCTTCCGCCTCCGCCCGGCCACCAGCCACCCGGCCATGACGGCCAGCGAGGCCAGGACCAGTACGGGAAGGTCCCCGTAGCGGACGTACAGGGTCCACCCCACCCGCCGGGAGAGGGTGGCCCTGATGACCTGGCGCGCGCCGAGGACCGACCGCGAGAGGAGGACGCCGCGGTCGGTGATGGCCGCGCTGTAGCCGGTCGGCGCGGCCTGGAGGAGATCACGTCCCTGCTGCACCGCCTGTATCTCCGAGGCGGCGATCTCCTGGGTGGGCACCTGACCGGTGGCGTACGACGAAGTGTTGGTGGGAACGATCAACAGTTGGGCACCGTCGCGCACCGAGGCGCGCCCGCGGTCGGCATAGAAGACCTCGTAGGAGATCATGGCCCCGAGTGGAGCCGCCGGTGTGGTCATCAGGCCGCTGCCGGTGCCGGGCACCGCGTCGAGAGGAACGGCGGAGAGGTTGCCCAGGTGGGCGAAGAAGCTCCGGTAGGGAACGTATTCGCCGAACGGGACCCGGTGGACCTTCTCGAAGCGCGAGACGATGGTTCCGTCCGGGCCCCAGGCCACGGCCTCGTTGCGGAAGGCCGTGGGCGAGATGGTTTCGGTCACGCCCACCACCAGGGTGGTGTCGAGGGTCCGGGCCAGGTCGGAGAGCACGGACTGCTCGGGGGACTCGGACAGGGGGGTGTCGAGGGACACGACGTCCTCGGGCCAGAGGACCAGTTGGGGGGAGACGCCGTGGTCGAGCTGCTCCAAGAGCCGGGTGGCCGACATCTGGGCGGCCAGCACGACGCTCGGGTTGATCTGCGACTTGCGGAATCCACGGGCCCCGCCTCCTTGCACCGCCGCGGTGGTCACCGTGCCGACGGACGGGCCCCCGTCCGGGGCGTGATCGGCGGTCACGGCCAGCCCGACCAGGCCCAAGAGGGCGACCGACCCAACCAGCGCCAGCGTGCCGAGGCCGGCAACCGCGTCCGCCACCAGATGGACGGTGCCCCGGCCACCGTCCGGCCCGCCGGCACCTCCCGTGTCCGGGCCGTCCCGGGTGCCGGCTTCGGGATCGACGCGGTCGAATGCCCGGGCCCGGGTGCCGTCCCGCACGGCGCGTACGACGGCTTCGGCCAGCGCTCCCACCCCGACACCGCCCAGGTAGACGGCGGCGGTCAGGCCCAGCGGGCCACCGAGACGGGCCACCCCGAGGATCGGCCCGTCGGCCTGCCCGAGAAAGACGCCTCCGAGGGGAAGACCGCCGAAGGGCCAGCTCATCCGGGCCGCCTCGGAGAGGGTCAGGGCCGCCGGGAAGACCAGCGCCCGCGACAGCATCGGTCCGGCCGGCACAACCAGGCAGGCCACGGCGGTGAACCCGGCCTCGAGGGCGATGAGCACGATGGCGCCCGGTCCGGTGAACGACCGGACCCAGATGAGGCCCGGTACGTAACAGCCCAGGCCGGCCAGGTATCCGGCCCAGAGCCTGGTCCGCGGGCGGAGGCCGCCGAGACGCCACCACAACAGCCCGGCTGATGGGAAGGCCAGGATCCACCAACCCCACGGGGGGAGCGAAAGGGCCAGCCCCACCCCGGCGGCCAGGGCCGGGAGGGCGACCATGCCCCGGCGCGGTTTGACGGCGGAGTCCTGCCGCTTGGTCATGCGAACGCGTGACGGTCGCCACCGGGGAGGCACCGAGCTGTCGGCGAGGGGAGGAGGTGGGCGGACCGAGGTGGTCAAGGGGCTGTCCGGGGTCATCGACCCGCCGTCACGGTCCCGTCTCGGGGATGCCCGGACCGGCATCCCGGGTGCCGGATCCGTCCCGGGTGCCGGACCCCCCGGACCCCCCGGATCCCCCGGACCCCCCGGATCCCCCGGATCCGGCCCGTCCGGCGGACAGGGACCCGAGTACGAGCTGTGCCGCGCTGCGGCCACTACCGATGCACGCAGGGATGCCCACCCCCCGCAGGGCCGCCCCGGCCACGGCCAGCCCGTCGAGCGCGGCCACCTCCTCTTCCACCTTCGCCACCCTGATCAGATGGCCCGGCCGGTACTGGGGGAAGGCACGGTCCCATCGGGTGACCGACGTTTCGAGGGGAGCACCGCGGATGTCGAGCACGCGGGCCAGGTCACCGAAGACCGATGCGCTGAGCTGCTCGTCGTCGAGCACCAGGTGGCGGTCGTCGCCGAACCTGCCGACCGAGGCACGGACCAGCTCGTCCCCGGCCCGCCCGAGGTGCGGCCATTTGAGGTCCAGGTAGGTGCAGCCGGTGATCAGAGATCGAAGACCACCGATGGTCGACGTGCGCGGGACGAGGAATCCGGTGCCGCGCCTCGGGGCCCGGATCGAGCCGGCGGCCAGGGCCATGGTGATCACGGCCACGGAGGCGTACTCGACGGTACTGAGGATGCCCGCGGCCAGCGGCGCCACCGCAGCCAGGAGCACCGCGGCCTCGGTGGCCGGGACGGCCACCACCACACCGTCGACGCGCAGGGGCTCCGATGTCCCGTGGTCGCCCGGGCCGTGGAGGGACAGGACCCACCCACCCGGGTCCGGACCCGCGGTGCGGTGCCGTTCGATGGCGTCGACCCGGGTGTTGGTCTGGATGGTCGCCCCCCGGCGGACGAGGGCGTCGGCCAGCTGGCCGGCCAAGCTGGCCGTGCTGCCGGACAGCGACCAGAAGACCGGAGACGGGTCCGCCCTGCCGTTCGCCGGCGATGGGGACGGAGCCTGAGGACCCGACACTGCGGAGGCCGGCGATTCAGCGGGACGGACCCGACCGAGCCGGTGCATGAGGCTTCCGGGCTGGAGCGACGCGGCGATCAGCACGGGCATGGTGGCCGCCGCGCTGAGGTCGTCCACGTCGCCGGCGTTGATGCCGCCGATGAGCGGGTCCACCAGGCGGTCGACCACCGGACGCCCGAGCCGCTCCCCGACGATCTCGCCGACGGATCGGTCGCCGAACACCGGGTTCCCCCTCCGGTGGGGGATGACCACGTCCCTGGCCGCGGCCAGCGACTCGGCGGGACTCAGGATCCCCGACCGTGCCAGGGGCCACCAGCGGGTGGGGACTCCGAGGTTCAACCCGTCCGGCATGGAGCGGAGCCGACCCCGGGCCCAGATGGAGGCGCCGGAGGCGCCCACCGGGACCAGCTGGTCGGACAGCCCGAGCTCGCCGCAGAGCTCCGTGGCCTCGGGCCGCCGGGCCAGGAATGCGTCGGCGGCCAGGTCGACCGTCCGACCGGCGAACTCGGCCGCCCGGAGCTTGCCGCCGACCCGATCACCCGACTCGAGTACCCGAACGATCGGCGCCGGGGTGCCGGCCCGGTCCGAGGCGACCACCAGCTCCCAGGCCGCGGCCAGGCCGGCGATCCCGGCGCCGACGACGGCGACGGTGGGTCGGTTCCGGGCGGTCACGCGGTGGGTGCCGGCCCGGTGGCCACGCTCGTCGCCGCGGGCCGGACCCGTGACCCCGCGTCCCGGACGACCCTGGCCAGGATGCCGAGGAACCGCGGATCGTCGTTGAGGGAGCGCGTCCGGGCGAAGGCCACCCCGGCCGACCGGGCCACGCCGGCGGCCTCGATGTCGAGGTCGTAGAGGACCTCGAGATGGTCGGAGACGAAACCGACCGGGCACACCACCACCGAGGTGGCGCCCTCGTCCGCCACCCGGCGTATCTCGGCCAGGAGATCGGGGCCCAGCCACGGGTCGGGCGTCCGCCCCGCGCTCTGCCAGGCCACTGCCCAGGACGTCCCGGGTGAGTCGTCCAGCCCGAGCAGCCCGGCGATGTCGGAGGCGGACTCTCCCACCTGGGTCGGATACGGGTCACCTTCGGCCACCACCCGCTGGGGGAGGCTATGGGCGGTGAAGAAGACGGCCGTCCGCTCCCGGGCCCGGTCGTCGATGGAGGCCAGTGCGGCCCGGGTGCGTTCGGCCAACAGCGCGCTCAGCCCGGGGGCCCGGTGCCACGAGGACACGGGCACCAGGGTCACCGGACGGGGGGCGAGAGCAGCTGCCTCCTCGGCCCGGCGGATGTACTGGCCCGATCCGAGTGACGACTGATGAGGAGTGAGAACGATGGCCACCACCCGCTCGACTCCGGAGCGGACCAGCTCGGCCATCCCCTCCTCGATGGCCGGTGAGGTGTGCTTGGCCCCGTATCGCACCGTGTACTTCCCGGGGGAGACCTCCTCCAGCACCCGGGCCACTCCCTCGACCTGGGCCCGGGTCCGCTCGGCCAGCGGTGAGGTTCCGCCGATGGCCTCGTAGCGACCCACCAGCTCGGCGAGCAGCTCGGGTGTGGGGGGCCGGCCCCGTCTGATCGACGTGTAGAACGACTCGATGCCGCCGGGGTCGGGCGGGGTTCCATGGGCCATGACCAGCACCCCGGTCGGTGGACCGGACGGTCCGCTCACCCCGGCTCCCCGGCTTCGGTCGTGTCGGTGTCGGTGTCGGCCCGTCCCTCGGCCCCGGCGTCGGCCGACCCGTCGACCCCCACGCCGGCCCGTCCCTCGGCGTGGACCAGGGCCACCACCTGTTCGAGGATGTCCGGATCCGTCTCCGGGAGGACCCCGTGCCCGAGGTTGAAGACGTGACCGGGTGTGTGCCCGGCCCGGCGGAGCACTTGGCGTGTCTCGGTCGCGGCCACCTCCCAGGTGGAGAGGCACATGGCCGGGTCGAGGTTGCCCTGGACGGCGACCCCCGGGCCCACCCGGCGCCGCGCCTCGTCCAGCGGAACCCGCCAGTCGACGCCGACCACCGAGCTGCCGGCGGTGGCCATCGAGGAGAGCAGCTCACCGGTGCCCACCCCGAACAGGATGGTGGGCACCCCGGGGTGGGACTCGGCCAGCTCGGCGAAGAGCCTGGTGGTGGCAGGCAGGACCAGCTCCCGATAGTGGTGCGGGGCGAGGATGCCGGCCCAGCTGTCGAAGACCTGCACCGCGGAGGCCCCGGCATCGAGCTGGGACCGGAGCGAGGCCAGGGCCAGATCGGTGAGCCGCTCGACCAGTTCGTGCCAGATCACCGGCTCGCCGTGCATGAGCGACTTGATCCTGGCGAAGTTCTTCGAGGGCCCTCCTTCCACCAGGTAGCTGGCCACGGTGAAGGGCCCACCGGCGAACCCGATCAGGGGCACGTCCAACTCGGCGGCCAGGATGCCCACCGCGTCGATGACGTAGGGCGTGTCGATCTCGGGTTCGAGCGGCCGGAGGCGCTGGAGGTCGTCCTTGACCCGGAACGGCTGCGCCACCACCGGCCCGGTCGACGGGGCCACATCGACACCGAACCCGATGGCGGCCGCCGGGACCACGATGTCGGAGAAGAAGATGGCGGCATCGGTGCCGTAGCGGTCCACCGGCTGCCTGGTGAGGCGGGCCACCAGCTCGGGTTGGGAGATGGCGTCGAGGATGCTGCCCTGCCCCCGTGCCGCCCGGTACTCGGGCAGCGACCGGCCCGCCTGGCGCATGAACCACACCGGCACCCGGTCGACGGTGAGCCCCCGGCACGCCCGCATGAACGGGGCGTCGTCGAACCGGCCCTCGTGGATGGAACCCACTCCCCGGTGCCCGGCCACGCCTCAGCGGGCGGCCGCGACGGGACCGACGGGAGCATCCCCACCGGAGGCACCGGACCCGTCGTGCCTCGACGGTTCGGGTACTGCAGTGGCGACCATGGCCAGAGTCTAGGAGAGGGGGCTGAGGCTTCCACGCCGGCCGGGCCCGTCGCGCTGTGACCACGGGGCGCATACAATCGAGGGTTCCCCTGAGCCGGGGGGCGGGCAGATCGGAGGTGGGGTGGACTCAGAGCTTCAGGGTGAACAGGCGTTCGTGGACATGGCCTACGCACGCCTCGATGCCATGCGGAGTGATGCCAATTCGATGCTCGAGGGGGTCCTCGACCTGGGCCGGGGCGGGACGTTCCAGTCCCGGACCGAGCGGGACGTGATCGTGCGCACCAGCCTGGCCCGGCTCGAGCAGCTGGACATCGGGGACCAGGCCCTGACCTTCGGCCGCATCGACAGGGTCGAAGAGAGCCCCGACGGCGACGAGCAGGGCGTCGAGACCTTCCATATCGGACGTCTGGCCATCCACAGCGCCGATCACGATCCCCTGGTGGTCGACTGGCGGGCCCCGATCGCCGAGCCGTTCTACCGGGCCACGGGACGGGATCCCCAGGGCCTCGTGCTCAGGCGTCACCTGGCCCTCGAGGGCCGGCGGGTGGTCGGTCTCGAGGACGAGCGGTTCAGCCTGCCCGGCCCTTCCGGAACGGCGGATGTGACAGACGTCACGGAGGTCGACCCGTCGGCGCGGCGGGCCGAGGGCGACGGATCCGGTGAGCTGATCCAGAGCGACCTCCCCATCGGCGGCCCGGCCGCCCTGCTGGCCGCGCTCGACCGGGCCCGTTCCGGACGGATGACTGACATCGTCTCCACCATCCAGCGCGAGCAGGACGAGATCATCCGGGCCCCACTCGCAGGCGTGCTGCTGGTGCAGGGAGGACCGGGCACGGGGAAGACGGCGGTGGCCCTGCACCGGGCCGCCTACCTGCTCTACACGCACCGATTCCCCCTCGAGCGCCAGGGTGTCCTGGTGGTCGGGCCCAACCCGCTTTTCCTGCGCTATATCGAACAGGTGCTCCCTTCCCTCGGGGAGACCGGTGTCACCCTGTCCACCGTCTCGGGCCTGGTCCCCGAAGTGCGCGCCGTGGACAGCGGCCCGGCCGATGTGGCCAGGTTGAAGGGAGACCCGCGGATGGCCAAGGTCGTGGCCCGGGCCGTGCGCACCCGCCAGCGCCCCCTGGCCGGCGACGTGGCCATTCCGTACGGGGCACTCCTGCTCCGGCTGACCGCCGAGGACAGCCGGCGGATCGTCGACGCCGCCCGCCGCCGGCCCGGCACCCACAACGCCCGCCGTCGGCTGGTCGAGCAGGAGGTGGCCCAGCTCCTGGCCGACCGGGCCCGCCAGACCCAACAGACGTTGGCCGTCGGCACCCCGGCCTCGGTGACCGCCTTCCCCGGGTACGAGGATCCGTCCGAGCTGGCCGACGACGAGTTCGATCTCCAGGACTTCTCACGCAAGGTACGGCGGGTGCCTGAGCTGGCCGAGGCGCTCGACCGGATGTGGCCGAGGCTCTCCCCCCACGAGCTGCTGCACGACCTGTTCGGCGCCCCGGCGCTCATCAAGGCCGCCTCCCGCGGTGTACTGGCTCCCGAGGAGCAACAGCTCCTCTACCGACCGCGCTCGACGTCGTTCGAGGAGGTGCCCTGGACCCGGGCCGACGCGGCACTGGTCGACGAGGCCCGACATCTCGTCGGCCCGCGGAACGGGAGCGCCGACGACGGGGTGCGCAAGTACGGCCACATCGTGGTCGACGAGGTGCAGGATCTCTCACCCATGCAGCTGCGGATGCTGACCCGCCGGTCCCTCTCGGGCTCGATGACCGTCGTCGGGGACATCGCCCAGGCCACCGCACCCTGGTCGCCCACGTCGTGGGCGGACATCACCGACCACCTGCCGAAGCGCCGGCCGCCACGCGCCGTGGAGCTCACGGTCAGCTACCGGACCCCGGCCGAGGTCCTGGCCGTGGCCAGCCAGGTGCTGGCCGTGGCCGCACCGGAGCTCACCCCGCCCCGGCCGGTGCGGCGAACCGGGGTGGAACCGAGGATGATCGCGGTTCGGGATGCCACCGGTTCGAGGCACGGGGCGACGGTCGGGGACCTGGCCAGGACGGTGGCCGACGTGGCCGGCGAAGAAGTGGCTGCGGTGGCACCGGGACGGGTCGCCATCCTGGCCCCCGAGCCCATGATGGGCGTGCTGGCGGAAGCGCTGGCGTCCGCGGATCTGCCCGTGGTGGACGCACGGGACATGCGGAAGGGGGGACTCTTCGAACCGTTGGTCCTCCTGGCCGCCGATGCCGCCAACGGCCTCGAGTTCGATTCCGTGGTCGTGGTGGAGCCGGGGCTCATCGCCGGTGAGACGGCCCGCGGCCTGCGTACGCTCTATGTCGCCCTGACCCGGCCGACCCAGCGCCTCAGTGTGGTCCATCTCGCCCCCCCGCCGGCGCCGCTGGACAGCGTCCACTGATCCTCGCCGGCCTCGCCGGCCTCGCCGGCCGGTCCGGTCCCCGGTGGGTGCCCGGTGGCGCCGCTCGGGTGCCCGGTGGTGCCCGTCGGGTGCGGTGGTGGTGCCCGTCGGGTGCGGTCCCGGAGGCATTTGGGCCCCGGGCGGGTGCGGTGCGGTCCCGGCCCCGGTGCGGTCCGGGACGGTCCTGGGCGGTTCTGGCGGCATTTGGGCCCCGGTCC
>JBEKOI010000108.1:0-22156 GCA_049521915.1 Acidimicrobiales bacterium
TTGGCTTTGGGTCGGAGTGGTTGACCGGTGGGGGTCAGGGGCGTAAAGTGGCGCAAAGTGGTGTGAAAGGGAGGGACCCGACAATCGGGTTCTGGGCACTGCGGGGAGCATTGTGGGAGCAATCACCAGTGGCACGGTTCTTCGGCAGGTACGAGCACTCGCTCGACGACAAGGGAAGGGTGATCCTCCCGTCGAAGTTCCGCGGACCGTTCGAGCACGGCGGCTACTTGACCGAATATCAGGACGGGTGCTTGTCGCTGTGGACGCCGGACCAGTTCGAGTTGCAGATGGAGAGCATGCTGGAGCGGGCGGCGACGGGGAGAAGCGACCGCAACCTGGTGCGCCTGTGGGCCTCGACCTCGCACGAGCTGGAGATCGACCGGCAGGGAAGGATGGCCATTCCGTCGCGCCTTCGGGCCTACGCCGGCCTGGTGGGGGACGTCTTGGTCCTCGGGGCGATCGACCGGGTGGAGCTGTGGAATCGGGAGACGTGGGACCAAAAGGTGCTGCCCGAGGAGGAACGACTCACCCAGGGCGACGACGGCTGAGTGCCCCGGTGCGCCTCCATGTCGTCCAGAGCCCCCCTGCCGTCCAGAGCAGCATCCCGGGCCCACCTTCAGGGTCAGGCGATCGCAGCCGCCGGGCCGGGCCGAACGTCACCGGCCGCATCAGTCCCGACCATCCCGCGGGCGGAGCCAGGGGATCGGACGGCTCCACCGACCGGAGCGCCATCCGGACCATCTCCACGTCGACGGCACCGTTCCCCCCGCTGGTACCCGGAGGACGGTCAGATGGAGGCCGCCGACCGACGCCCTTCGAATCGGGACTGGCCGCAGTCGCCCGTCAGGACGTACACATCGAGCGTGTTTGGCCCATGCGCAGTCCCTCGACCGGATCTCTGGGAGAATCCTCCTCCGCCTACTTCCAGAGTGAGCGTCGCGGCACTCCACCCGCAAGCATCGTGCCGGTCGAGGGACTGCGGATGAGCCAGACATTCGACCATGAGCCGGTCATGACCACCGAGGTGGTCGAGATGTTGAGCCCGGTGCCGCCCGGCCTGGTCGTCGACGCCACGCTCGGGGGCGGGGGCCATGCCGCCGCCCTGCTCCGGGCCAACCCCGGCATCACGATCCTCGGGATCGACCGTGACCCACTGGCAGTGGCCGCGGCCACCGAGGAGCTGGCCCCCTTCGGGAGCCGGGCCGCGGTCCGCCAGTCCCGGTTCGACGCCCTGAGCGAGGTAGTCCGTGAACTGCAAGACGATTTCGGGTCGTCCCCCGGCCGGCACCCGCTCAGTGGGGTCCTGTTCGACCTCGGGGTCAGTTCACCTCAGCTGGACGTGCCCGGGCGGGGCTTCTCCTACCGCCGCGACGCCGTCCTGGACATGAGGATGGATCCGACGACGGGTCGCACCGCCGCCGACATCGTGAACCAGTACGACGAGGAAGCCCTGGTGGAGATCTTCGCCGACAACGGTGAGGGACGGTTCGCACGGCGTATCGCGCGTGCCATCGTGGCCGCCCGGCCGTTGACCACCACGGGACAGTTGGCCGATGTGGTCCGGGAGGCCATCCCGGCCGCCACCCGCCGGACCGGAGGACATCCGGCGCGTCGGGTGTTCCAGGCCATCCGGATCACCGTCAACGAGGAGCTCGACCAACTGCAGACGGCGCTGGCGGACGCCCTCGACCTCCTCGGACCCGGCGGGCGGTGCGTGGTCATCGCCTACCATTCCGGAGAGGACCGGCTGGTGAAGACGTTCTTCACCCGCATGGCCACCGATGACTGCCGGTGCCCGCCCGGGCTCCCCTGCGTCTGTGGCGCCGACCCGCAGTTCCGCCTGGTGGCTCGAGGTGCGCGGCGCCCGACCCAGGACGAGGTGGGTCGCAACCGCCGGGCCGAGGCCGCCCGGCTCCGGGTCATCGAACGCCTGCCCGGATCGTCCGAGGGATCGGCCGTGGGCGGGGAAGTGGCCTGATGGCCCCGCCGACCTCGGTCGCCCCCCGCCTCCCGTCGCGTGCCGCACCCCGTCCCGAGCCGTCCCGGGACCGGCGCCCACCGCTGCGGGTCCTCGAGCCCGCCCGCCGCACCAAGTCGGCCACCCGGTCCGTCCGCCGGTGGACCGTGTGGGTGTCGGCGGCCCTCGTGGTCGGGAGCCTTCTCGCCGTGGTGGTCGGCGATGCCCTGGTCAGCGAGGGCCAGGTTCGGCTGGCGACCACCCAGAGCCAGTTGGCGGCGGCCGTTGTGACCCAGAAGTCGTATCAGGTGGAGGTGGCCGAGAAGGCCGCCCCCCCGGTGGTGGTGGCTCAAGCCAAGCGTCAGGGACTTCTGGCCACGCCCTACGTGGTCGACCTGCCCCAGGTGCCGCTCGACGTCCCGCTCCCCGTTCCCCAGACGGCACCCCTCCCCGGGCAGTGAGCCCCTCCGTCCTGCTGGGCCGGCGCACCCGCGCCATGCGGCTGGTGCTGGTCCTGGTGTTCGTGGCCCTCGTCGCCCGTCTGGTGGGCGTCCAGGAGTTCAGTCACCAGCACTACGCCTCCCTGTCCACCTCGGAGCTGGCCCAGACGATCACCGTCCCCGCCGTCCGCGGGGCCATCTACGACCGCAACGGTGAGGTGCTGGCCGAATCGGTCACCAAGCAGACCGTGGTGGCCGACCCGCTGCTCATCACCCACCCGGCCTCCACCGCGGCGGCGCTCTCCCCGGTCCTCGGGATCCCGGCCGCCCACCTTCGGAGCGAGCTCACCGAGCCCTCTGGATTCGTCTACCTCGCCCACCGGGTGTCCGACGCGGTGGCGGCCAAGGTGACGGCCCTGGCCCTGGCCGGGATCAACCTGGTCCCCGAATCGCAGCGGGTACAGCCCGACGGGCAGTTGGCCCTTCCCGTCGTGGGATCGACCGGATGGAGCGGGAACGGGACGTCCGGGCTCGAATACCAGTACCAGTCGTTGCTGGCCGGCAGGTCTGGCTCGGAGAACCTGCTGGAATCACCCGACGGGGTGGCGTTGCCCGGCTCCGGCAAGGACTCGGTGGCAACCCGACCCGGCACCGGGCTGGAACTGACCATCGACGAGGCCGTGCAGTACGTGGCCGAGCAGGCCCTCGGCGCCGAGATCGCCGCATCCCACGCCTTCAGCGGCATCGCCGTGGTCGAGGACGTGAAGACGGGCGACATCCTGGCCATGGCCGACCTCCGGGCGACGTCCGGGTCGGCCACCACCGGGGCCACCGAGGTCGACAAGCGGGCGCCCGCTCCTTCGGGCACCGGGTCGACGTCCGGACCGACCCTGGTGTCCGGAGCGGACACCCTTCCGACCGGGGTGCAGGAGGCGCCGGAGAATTTTGCCGTCACCCAGGTCTACGAGCCGGGTTCGGTGTTCAAGCTGGTCACGTTCTCCGCGGCCCTGGCCGACGGTCTGGTCACTCCGGACCAGAGGATCGGCGTCCCCGCCTCGCTGCAGATGGGCACCTACACGTTCCACGACGCCGAATCGCACGGCAGCGAGGCCCTCACCGCCAGCCAGATCCTGGCCCAGTCGTCCAACCTCGGGACCATCGAGATCGCCCAACGGTTGGGGGAGGACCCACTCCTGGCCCAGATCAGCAACCTCGGGTTCGGCCATCCGACCGGTCTCAACTTCCCCGGGGAGTCGGAGGGCCTGGTGCCGGGGGCGGCCACCTGGACCGGGACCTCGATCGGCTCGACCCCCATCGGCCAGGATGACGCCGTCACCGCCCAACAGATCCTCGATGCCTACAACGCGGTGGCCAACGGGGGCGTGTTCGTCGCCCCCCGTCTGGTGCGCGGCACGGTCAGCCCCTCGGGCGCGGTGACCGCCGTCCACCCGTCGGGCAGGCACCGGGTCATCAACCCCACCACCGATGCCGAGCTCGTGTCGATGCTCGAAGGGGTGGTGAGCTCGGGCACGGGGACCGAGGCCGCCGTCGACGGGTACACGGTGGCCGGCAAGACCGGTACGGCTCAGATCCCCAACCCGAGCCACCTGGGCTACATCTCAGGGGCCTACGTCGGCTCGTTCGCCGGATTCGCCCCGGCCCAGGACCCGGCGCTGTCGGCGGTGGTGGTCCTCGACCATCCCACGCCCATCTACGGTGGTGCGGTGGCCGCGCCGGTCTTCTCCACCATCATGGCCTATGCTCTCCACCACTACGGCATTCCCACCACCACGGCGGGAACGACTTCGGCATCGAACTCTGCCGTCGGTGGCACGGGTAGCATCTCGGTGCCGGCTGGAGCGACCACGGAAGGGCCTTAGGTGGGCCCTGAACCCAATCGCAGTAGCCCTCCGTCGCGTCCGACCACCTGGAACACCCTCTCGTGCTGATGAACAAGCTGATCCATGACATCGACGTTCTCGATGTCCGCGGCGATCCGGCTTCCACCGAGGTGACGGCGGTGGACTTCGACAGCAGGCTGGTCGGCCCGGGTTCGCTGTTCTGCTGCATCCCCGGAGGGCACACCGACGGCCACCGCCACGCTGCCCACGCGGTGACCGGCGGGGCCACCTCGCTGTTGTGCGACCGGTTCCTCGATCTCGACGTGACCCAGGTACGGGTGGCAGCCGGTGCACTGAGGCCGGCCATGGCCGCAGTGGCATCGGCATTCAACGGGCACCCCTCGAGGTCGATGAAGATGGTGGGCGTCACCGGCACCAACGGGAAGACGACGGTGACCCAGCTGGTGCGATCCATCCTGGCCCATTCGGGCCGACCGACCGGGGTGATCGGGACGCTGGGCGGGTCCCGGACCACCCCGGAGGCACCGGTGCTCCAGGCCCAGCTGGCCGCGCTCCGGGCCGGCGGAGCCAGGGCGGTGGCCATGGAGGTGTCCTCCCACGGCCTCGACCAGCACCGGGTGGACGGCATCGTCTTCGATGTGGCCGCCTTCACCAATCTCAGTCGTGACCACCTCGACCACCACCTGACGATGGACGAGTATTTCGAGGTCAAGGCCAGGCTGTTCGACCCGGACACGGCCAGAGCGGCGGCCATCAACGTGGACGACGCGTGGGGCCGCCGGTTGGCCGAACGGGTGGCAGGGCACCGGGTGATCCCGGTCCAGCGATCGGACGCCACCGACATCGTGTCGGTGGTGGGTTCTTCGTCGTTCCGCTGGCGGGGCCGCCCCATGAGCGTGCCCCTGTCGGGAGTGTTCAACGTCGACAATGCCGTGATGGCGGCGACGGTGGCCGGCGAGCTCGGGATGGACGTGGACCAGATCGCCGCCGGTCTGGCCGGCGCGGCCCCCATCGCCGGTCGGATGGAAGTGGTGTCGGCCGGGTCCCCGTTCACGGTGCTGGTCGACTACGCCCACACCCCGGCCGGCCTGGACGTGGTCCTGGCCGCGGCCCGGGAGCTGGCCGGACCGGGGCGGGTGATCTGCCTGTTCGGTTGCGGCGGCGATCGTGACCAGGGGAAACGTCCGGAGATGGGTGCCGCCGCCGCACGGTGGTCCGACTCCGTCGTGTTGACCTCGGACAACCCCAGGAGTGAGGACCCCGGGTCGATCATCGGCCAGATCCGGCCCGGCATCGGCGACGGTGTGGAGCTGGTGGTCGAGCCGGACAGGGCGCGGGCCATCGACGCCGCGGTCGGGATGGCCGGACCGGGAGACGTGGTCGTCATCGCCGGAAAGGGCCACGAGACCAGCCAGGTGCTGGCCGACGGGGTTGTCCCCTTCGACGATCGCCTCGAGGCACGCCGGGCCCTGGCCGAGAGGTGGCCCGACCCCGAGGCGGGCGGCGGTCGACCGTGATCTCGTTGATGACCTCCGGCGGCGTCGCCCTGTGGGTGGCGGTGCTTTCGACCCCGTTCCTCATCCGTTGGCTGTTGAAGCACAACATCGGCCAGCAGATCAGGGAGGACGGGCCCCAGGTCCACATCGCCAAGGCGGGCACACCCACCATGGGCGGAATCGGCATCGTGGCCGCAGTGGTCGCCGGCTATCTGGCCGCCCACGCCGTGCCCGGGGTGACCTTCTCCCGATCGGGAGCGCTGATCATATTGGCCCTGGTCGGCGCAGGTCTGATCGGCTATGCCGACGACTGGATCAAGGTGCGCCACCGCCGGAGCCTCGGACTCAACAAGCGGGCCAAGTTCGGCGCCCAGATCGGCCTCGGGGTGCTGTTCTCGTTGCTCGCCGTGTACTGGGCCCACGCCACCACCACCTTGTCGTTCACCCGATACGACTCGATCGGGTTCCACATGGGCACCGGCTTGTGGGTGGTCTGGGCCACCGTGATCATCGTCGCCTCGGCCAATGCGGTGAACCTGACCGACGGCCTGGACGGGCTGGCCGCCGGGGCGTCGACCTTCTGCTTCGCCTGTCTCGCCATCATCGGGTACTGGCAGTACCGCCACTTCGCCATCTACCACGTGGTCGACGCGCTCGACCTGGCCCTGGCCGCGGTGGCCCTGGCCGGTGCCTGCCTGGGCTTCCTGTGGTGGAACGCGGCACCGGCCAAGATCTTCATGGGCGACACGGGGTCGCTGTCCATCGGAGCGGCGCTGGCCGCCCTGTGCCTGCTCATGAACCTCGACCTCTTGCTGGTCATCATCGGTGGCCTGTTCGTCATCGTCACCCTGTCGGTGGTCATCCAGGTGGTGAGCTTCCGGGTCTTCCACCGTCGGGTCTTCCTCATGGCCCCCCTGCACCACCATTTCGAACTGCTGGGATGGCCCGAGACCACCGTGATCGTCCGGTTCTGGATCCTGGCCGGGCTCTTCGCTGCCCTCGGCCTGGGCATCTTCTACGGGGACTTCCTGTCGGTGGGGAAGGTCTGATGGCCAGGCTCCACCACCCGGGGGCCCAGGTGGGCGAGGCTAGAGGGATGGATGCCGGGGCGGGAGAGGTCGGACGGGCAGGTGGGGCCGCAGGGGCGAGAGAGGTCGGAGCGGTGGCCGGGCCACCGATCGGGGGAGGTTGCGGTGGTTGAGCGAGCAGTGTCGGCCCGGGCGGTGACCCGCGGACGTCATCCGTCGAGCACGACCACGGCGGTGAGACCTCGGGCCACCGCCGGACCGGGAACCGCCGCCCCGAGCCGCACCCGCCCCACCGCGGTGCCGGAACGCCCGGGTCGAACGGCGCGGGTGAGGCCGGTGCGACTGAGGACGGCACCTGCACTGGCCGTCCTGGTCGGGGCCTTGTGCGTGTTCGGACTGGTCATGGTGGGCTCGGCGTCACCCATCATCTCCCTCAGCATCTACGGGTCGCCCTGGGCGATCCTCATCCGTCAGGCGATGTACATGGTGGTCGGGAGCTGCGGTCTCCTCCTGTTCGCCCGCATGGACTACCGCAAGTGGCGGAAGATCCGCGGACCCCTGGTCCTGGTGACCATCGGGCTGCTGGTGGTCGTGCTGGTCCCTCACCTCGGTGTGTCGGCCGGAGGATCGTCACGCTGGATCGGCTTCGGGATGCTGCAATTGCAGCCGTCGGAGCTGATGAAGCTGGCCTTGGCCGTCTTCGCCGCCGACCTGTTGACCCGACGGGCCAATCCCGCCGCCGATCCGAAGATGGTCCTGGTACCCGTCCTGGCCGTGCTCGGGATTTCCGGGGTCCTCATCCTGAAGCAACCGGACATGGGCACCGCGCTGGTCCTCAGCTGCATCGCCTTCGGCATCCTGTTCATGGGCGGTGTGCCGACGGCCCCGATCATGAAGGTCCTCGGCGCCTTCGCCGGGCTCGCCCTCATCGTCGGGCTGGCCGATCCCTACCGGCGGGACCGGATCCTCTCCTTCCTCAATCCCGGTGCCAGCAAGTCCGGGACGGGCTACCAGGTGTGGCAGTCGCTGATCGGCTTGGGATCGGGGCACATCTTCGGCTTGGGCCTCGGCGGCGGCCGCGAGAAGTACGGCACCCTGCCCAACGCCCATACCGACTTCATCTTCTCGGTGGTGGGCGAGGAGCTCGGCCTGATCGGCGCCTTCCTGCTCCTGGCCCTGTTCTTTGCCCTGGCCTGGTACGGGCTCCGGGCCGCGACCGCAGCCCCGGACCGGTTCGGCAGCCTGCTGGCCGTGGGCATCACCACCTGGATCACCAGCCAGGCGGTGATCAACATCGGCGCGGTGATCGGCGTCCTGCCGGTCACCGGCATCCCGTTGCCCTTCGTCTCCTTCGGTGGGTCCTCCCTGATCGTGACCATGGCCGCAGTGGGCATCCTCATCAACATCGCCGCCCAAGAGCGCTCGGCGCCCATCGCCGACCGGCCTTGGCGGCGGCTGTCCCCCCGGTGAGCGCGGCGCGCTATGCGCTGGTCGCGGGTGGTGGTACGGCAGGCCACCTGCAGCCCGCGCTGGCCATCGCCGAGGCCCTGGTCGATGCCGGGCACGGTCGCGACAGCATCGAGTTCGTCGGATCGGCGCGGGGCCAGGACCGGGTGACCCTCGAAGGACGCGGCTTCCCCTTCACGCTGCTGCCCGGCCGGGGTATCGTCCGCAGCCGGCGGGTGGCCGACCTCTGGCGCAACCTCGGGGCGGTCAGCGGGCTGGTGGTGGCCACGGCGCGCGCCTTCGTACTGGTGGTCCGGGCCCGTCCCCGGGTGGTGGTCTCCGTCGGGGGCTACGCCAGCCTGCCCGCCTCGTCGGCCGCCGTGGTCCTCGGAGTCCCACTGGTGCTGGTCAACGTCGATGCCGTGCCCGGGGCGGCCAACCGGCTGTTGGGCAGCTTCGCCCGCGCCAGCGCGGTCGGATGGCCGGGAAATCCGCTGCCGCGATCGGTCGTCACCGGGACCCCGGTACGCCCGGCGATCGCCGGCGTGGACCGCGGGCCCGATGCCCGCCGCCAGGCCAGACGGACGTTGGGCCTGCCCCTGGATCGCCCCACCGTGGCGGTGTTCGGTGGCTCGCTCGGGGCCCGACGCCTCAACGACGCCGTGGCCGGCCTGGTCGAACGCTGGAAGGACCGTAGCGACCGTTCGGTCTTCCACATCGTGGGCCGGCGGGACTGGGACCCCGCGCCGACCGGTGCCGAGGCCGACCTGGGTGGGACCGGCGACGCCCCGGGCCTCAGCGTGGTCAGGGTGCCCTTCGAAGAGCGGATGGAGCTGGTGTACGGCGCATCGGACCTGGTCGTGTGCCGGGCCGGCGCCATGACCGTGGCCGAGCTGGCCGCGGCCGGGGTGCCCTCCATCCTGGTCCCGCTCCCCGGTGCGCCGGGCGATCACCAGACGGCCAACGCCCGTGTCCTCCAGCGAGCGGGGGCCGCACTGCTCCTGCCCGATCCGGAGTGCGAAGCGCCGACCCTGGCCGAGTCGATCGACCGCCTGCTCGGTGACCCGCCCGGTCTCGAGGGCATGGGGAGGGCGGCCAGGTCGCTGGGGCGTCCCGACGCCGCCGCGGCCGGTGCCGGAGTGGTCGAGGCCAACGCCAGGCCGATGCCGGCCGGGAGGACGGCATGACCGCGCCGACGGGTGCGGGGCCGTTCGGCGCTCCGAGCCACCCGCTCACCGTCCACGTGGTCGGGATCGGCGGAGCCGGCATGAGCGCCATCGCCACCGCCCTGCACGCCATGGGGCATACCGTGACGGGCAGCGACCTCAAGGCGTCGGCTGTCACCGAGAGGCTGCGCGGGGCCGGGATCGAGGTGGCCATCGGGCACGCCGCGGCCAATGTGGGCGCGGCGGACGTCGTCACCGTGTCCTCGGCCGTCCCCGAGGACAACCCGGAGGTCGCAGAGGCGAGGCGCCTCGGGATCACCGTGCTGGCCCGCGCCCGTGCCCTGGCCTCCATCGCCTCCCTCAAGCGCTGCATCGCGGTGGCCGGGACCCACGGGAAGACCACCACGGCGTCGATGCTGGCCCTCCAGCTCGTCGAGGGTGGGTCCAGGCCGTCGTTCCTCATCGGCGGCGACGTCAACGAGATCGGAACCAACGCGGTCTGGGACCAGGGTGAGTGGTTGGTGGTCGAGGCCGACGAGAGCGACGGCTCGTTCCTGTCGCTCGAGCCCGAGGTGGCCGTCGTCACCAATGTCGAGGCGGACCACCTCGACCACTGGGGGTCGTTCGGGGCCATGCGGTCGGCGTTCGAGGAGTTCGTGGCCGGTGCCCGCGGCCGGCGGGTGGTCGGAGGTGACGATCCGACCGCCGCGGGGATCGGGCGGGACAGCGGGGCGGAGGTGGTGGGCCTGGGGCCCGACTGCACCTTCCGGATCGTCGATCTCGACCTGGCCCGCAGCTCGATCTCCTTTTCACTGGTCGGTCCGGACGGGGTCGGGCTGGGCCGCCTGGCCGTGCCCGTTCCCGGCGTCCACAACGCCCGCAACGCCGCGGTGGCCACGGTGGCCGCCCTCGGGGCCGGGGTCCCGTTCGCGGCCGCGGCCCGAGCCCTGTCCCGGTTCGCCGGGGTGGCTCGCCGGTTCGTGTTCAGGGGCGCGGTCAACGGGGTGACCTAGCCCCACCGGTACAGCCGCACGGTGGAGCTCGGGACGGAGTTCGGGCCGGCCTTCGGCGACGCCGACCTGGTCGTGGTCACCGATGTCTACGGGGCCGGCGAGGCCCCGGTGCCCGGGGTCTCGGGCCGCCTGGTGGCCGACGCCGTCCGGCGCTCGCTTCCCGCCATGCCCGTGCTCTACGCACCGGCCCGTTCGGAGCTGCGGCGTACGGTGGGCGAGCTCCTCGAGGCCGGCGACCTGTGCTGCACGCTGGGCGCCGGTGATCTCACCTCGCTCCCCGACGAGCTCATGGCCGACCCGAGCTGGTGAGCGTCCGATGACGGCTCCGAGTGACGACCTGGCCGCCCTGGGCCTGGCTCTCGGACCTGCCGTCCACCACGACCATCCCCTCGGTGCGCTGACCACGTACCGGGTGGGCGGGACGGCGGCCCTGTACATCGCACCCCAGGACGAGGACCAGCTGCTCGAGGTGGGCCGCGCCCTCAAGGGTCTGAGAGTGCCGGTGCTGGTGGTGGGCAAGGGGTCCAACCTGTTGGTGGCCGATCGTGGCTTCCCCGGGCTGGCCGTGTCCATCGGGAGCGGGTTCGACGCCCTCTCCGTCGACGGATGCACGGTCACGGCGGGGGCCGGCCTCAGCCTTCCGGTGCTGGCCCGGCGCACCGCGGCGGCCGGGTTGCACGGTCTGGAATGGGCGGTCGGGGTGCCCGGCTCGGTCGGTGGCGCCATCCGGATGAACGCCGGCGGCCATGGCTCGGACACCGCGGCCACATTGACCGCCTACCGGTGGGTGGACCTGTGCTCGGGGGAGGCCTACGAGGCGCCCGCCGAGCGACTGGCATTCGCCTACCGGCATTCGAACCTCAGACCCACCGATGTCGTCGTCTCCGGCGTCCACCGGCTCGAGCCCGGGGATCCGGCCGAGGGCAAGGCCACCATCGACGAGATCGTCCGCTGGCGCCGGGCCAACCAGCCCGGGGGGAGCAACGCCGGGTCGGTGTTCACCAACCCGCCGGGGGATTCGGCCGGCCGGATCATCGAGTCCTGCGGGCTCAAGGGCTTCCGGTTGGGAACGGCGGAGGTCTCGCCCCGGCACGCCAACTTCATCCAGGCCGACCCGCAGGGATCGGCCGACGACGTGCTGCTGCTCATCGACCACGTGCGGTCGGTGGTGGCCGACGCCACCGGCGTGACCCTGCGGACCGAGGTGCGCCTGGTCGGGTTCGCCGGGACCGAGGACGGTACCGGATGACCCCGCCCGACGCCCCGACCGATGCTCCGCCCGATGCTCCGGCCGTGGACGAGCGCCCGGTCATCGACCCGCGCATCCGGCAACGACGGGTGGCCATCCAGCGGAGCCAGGGGCGCCGTCGCCTCCGCTGGATCGGGGGCACGATCGCGGTGCTTGTGCTGGTCACAGGGGTTGTGGGGCTTCTGCACACGCCGCTGTTCAGTGCCAGGGTCGTCTCGGTGTCCGGCGTCCATCCCCACACGACCGACGCGGCCATCCTGGCCGCCGCCGGTCTCGATCACCAGCCACCGCTGATCAGCGTGGACCCCGGTGCCACGGCCGAGCGGGTGGAGGCGCTTCCGTTCATCGCCACCGCGCAGGTGCACCGGCACTGGCCCGACGGGGTGACGGTCACGGTCACCGAACGGGTGCCGAAGGTGGTCGTGGCCGGTCCCGGCGCATCGTGGTCGGTGCTGGACGCCTACGGCCGGACGCTCGAGGTGCTGCCGGCCCAGCCACCGGGCCTCGTGGTGCTGGCCGTGGCCATCGCCGGTGGGGCGGCGCACCCGGCGGCGGTGGGCGGCACCCTGGGGCCCGGCGGCTCGTTCGGCCTGATCGTGTGCAGGACGCTGCCGCCCGCGTTCTCCGCCCAGGTGGTGTCGGTGACCGAGGCGGCCAATGCGACGGTGAGCCTGGGCCTCAACTCTGGAATTACCGTTCTGCTCGGGACCGACACCGACATGCAGGCCAAGTACGAAGACGTGGCCGCGGTCATCGCCCACGCCTCCTTGCGCGGCGCGACCACCATCGACGTGACCGTGCCCGAGTCCCCGACGGTGACCGGTTGATCGCCGTCACCTGGGTCGATGCCGCCGGCCGAGGTGTCCTCCGTGTGTCCCCCGTGCTTGACCAGGTACTGCGCTGACCGTATCGTGGTCACCAACTCGCCGGTTGGAACGGTTTCAACCTTTGGTCGAGGGTAAGGGATTACATGACCGTTCCGGCACAGAACAACTATTTTGCCGTCATCAAAGTGGTGGGCGTGGGCGGGGGTGGTGTCAATGCCGTCAACCGCATGATCGAGGCCGGATTGCGGGGTGTCGAATTCATCGCCACCAACACCGATGCGCAGGCCCTGTTGATGAGCGACGCCGATCTGAAGCTGGACATCGGGCGCCAGCTGACCCGGGGCCTCGGCGCCGGAAGCGATCCCGAGGTGGGTCGTCTGGCCGCCGAGGAGCACCGCTCGGAGATCGAGGAGGCGCTCAAGGGTGCCGACATGGTCTTCATCACGGCCGGCAAGGGTGGCGGGACCGGTACCGGGGCCGCACCGGTGGTGGCGGAGATCGCCAAGGGCCTCGGAGCGTTGACCATCGGCGTGGTCACCCGTCCGTTCACCTTCGAGGGTCGTCGCCGCTCGGTCCAGGCCGAGCAGGGCATCCAGAACCTGAAGGAGAAGGTCGACACACTGATCATCATCCCCAACGACCGCCTGCTCACGGTGTCCAACGAGAAGACCTCGATGGTCGACGCCTTCAAGATGGCCGACGAGGTGCTGATGCAGGGGGTCTTGGGCATCACCAGCCTCATCACGGTTCCCGGTCTCATCAACACCGACTTCGCCGACGTCAAGATGATCATGAGCAACGCGGGGACGGCCATCATGGGCATCGGGTCGGCCACCGGCGAAGGACGAGCGGTCAACGCGGCCCGCGCCGCCATCACCAGCCCGCTGCTCGAGGCGTCCATCGAGGGCGCCCGGGGCATCCTGCTCAACATCGCCGGGGGTCCGGACCTGGGCCTGTTCGAGGTCAACGAGGCGGCGGAGATCATCCACGGCGTAGCCCATCCCGATGCCAACATCATCTTCGGCAGTGTCATCGACGAGGCGATGGGCGAGGAGGTCAGGGTCACCGTCATCGCCGCCGGGTTCGAGCGCTGGGAGGCGCAGGCTCGGGGTGGCGCGGGCCACGCCGAAGCCACCGGGCGGGAGGAGACCCGCAGCCGGGTACTGGGCTCGGACTCGGCCCACGAGGACATCTTCGCCACGCCGACGGACGAGGAGCTCGACCTGGGCGACGACGACTTCGACGTGCCGTCGTTCCTTCGCTGATCCCGCCCGTCACTCCGATACCGATCGCCGGGCCCGTCCGGGCCACGTGGACCGGGGCCTCCTCGGGTGATCTGCGGCCGACAGGAGTGTCGGACGGCCAGGCGGGGCCCCTCGAAGAGCTCGTGACCCGAGCCACCGGCTCCGTCCGGGCCCGGGGGCCGGTCAGCCAGGTCCACTGGCTGGACCAGGTCCACGGGACCGGTGTGGTCGCTGCGCACCCTCGGGCGGTGGCGGCCGGCGTCGGGCCTCACGGTGTGACCGCCGTGTTCGCCGGACCCGGCGACGCCCTGGTCTCGGACTCCCCCGAGTGCGCACTGGTCGTGCTCACGGCCGACTGCGCATCGATCGCCCTCGGGAGCGGTGAGGGCGTCTTCGGAGTCGTCCATGCCGGTTGGCGGGGCCTGGCCGGCGGGGTGGTGGAGAGGACGGTCGCCGCCATGAGGGCGATGGGCGCGACCCGTGTCGTCGGTGCGGTCGGTCCCTGCATCCATGCCGGCTGCTACGAATTCTCCGAAGGAGACCTGGCCCGTGTGGCCGCCGTCCGTGGCCACGGCGTGCGCAGCCTGACCGCGTCCGGCCGGCCGGCCCTCGACGTACCCGCTGCCGTCTCGTCCGCCCTGGCCGCCAGCGGGGCCGACCAGGTCGTCGGGGTCGATGCCTGCACCGCCTGTGGAAGCGGCTATTTCTCCCACCGGGCGCGGGGGGACGGCGGGCGCCAAGCCCTCGTGGTCTGGTCGGACGCCGTGCCCGGTGGCGGGTGAGCGGCCCGCACGGCCGGCCTACCGGCACCGGGTTCACCGAGCGCCTCGAAGCCGTCCGCAGCCGCATCGGCTCGGCCTCTGCCGACCCCGATGCCGTCCGCATCGTGGCCGTGACGAAGGGGTTCGGTGCCGACGAGGTCGTTTCAGCCCTGGCCGCCGGGCTCGCCGACATCGGTGAGAACTACGCCGACGAGTTGGTGGCCAAGGCCGGTGCGGTGGCCAAGGCCGGTGCGGTGGCCCAGGGAGGGGAAGCAGCCGGGGGAGCGGCGGCCGAATCCGGGGGAGCAGCCGGGGGAGCGGCGGCCGAATCCGGGGGAGCAGCCGGGGGAGCAGCGGCCGAATCCGGGGGAGCAGCCGGGGGAGCGGCGGCCCGAACGGTCCTCACCGATGGGCTTGCGGTACCGGTGTGGCATTTCCTGGGGGCCGTGCAACGGAACAAGGTGCCCCGTCTGGCACCGTGGGTGGCCTGGTGGCAGACGGTGTCCCGAGTGGAAGAGGGACGGGCCATCGCCGGACGCCGGCCGGGAGCCACGGTGCTGGTGCAGGTGGACGTGGCCGGGCTGCCGGGGCGGGGCGGATGCCCGCCCGACCAGGTCCATGAGTTGGTGGCGGCCTTGCGTGACCAGGACCTCGCCGTTGCCGGCTTGATGGCGGTGGGGCCGCCGGGGGTCCCGGAGGCGTCCAGGCCCGGCTTCGCCCTGGTGTCGGATCTCGCCGACCGCCTGGACCTCCCGGTCCGGTCCATGGGCATGAGTGACGACCTGGAGGTGGCGCTGGCCGAGGGCTCGACCATGGTGAGGCTGGGCCGAGCGCTCTTCGGTGAGCGGCCCCTTCCCGGGGGTCGACGGTGATCCTCCGCGGAGGAAGGCGTTCGACCGGTCCGAGGGCCCGGAGCGGAGGAATCCCACCCCCTGGTGGGTGCCTGGGTGGTCCACCGGTCCCTGAAGCCAGGCACTACGCTGTGCGCAGGAGGACACGATGCCAGCTTCGTTCATGAAAAAGACGATGGCCTATCTGGGTCTGGTCGATGACGACTACGACGATTTCGACGACTACGAGCCCCGGGCGTCGTCGGCCGCGCCGGTGGCACGGGCGGGCCAGCGGTCCGTGGCCGTGGCCGACGACCTCGATGAGCCGACCACGGCAATCCCGAGCCCCCGGATCCGCACGCTCACCGCCGACGAGACCAGCGGATCGGCGGTGGCCGCCCCGGCCCGGGTCGGTCCCCGGGCGACCGTGGGATCCTCGTCCGTCCGGCCCATCTCACAGGAGGCATCGGGGGCCAGAGTGCACATCGTGGCCCCCGGGCGGTTCGCCGATGCGCAGGAGATCGCCAATCGGCTCATGAACAGTCAGCCGGTGATCGTGAACATGCAGAGCGCCGACCGCGACCTGCAACGGAGGATGATCGACTTCTGCAGCGGCGTGACCTACGCGCTGTCGGGGGGGATGGAGCGGGTCGCCGACGAGGTCTTCCTGCTGACTCCTTCGAACGTGAAGGTCTCCGACGAGGAACGCCAGCGACTCGCAGACCGCGGGCTGGTGAATCCCTGAGCGAGGACCTGCATCCCTGTTCCACGGCGCAGGGGGACTGAGCTGACGTGTTCGCCATCATCGTCATCATTCTTGAGCTCTTCCTCCTGGTTCTCTTCGCCTATTCCATCCTGAGCTGGGTGATCGCCGCCGGCCACATGGCCTACGACTCGCCGGTACGCAAGATCCAGAACGTGCTGTCGGCCATCTGCGAGCCGGTGCTGAGGCCGGTCCGGCGCCTCCTGCCGCCGGTGCGGGTGGGCGGCGTGGGTCTCGACCTGTCCGTGATGATCGTCTTCCTGGTCATCCTCGTCGTCCTGATCCCGCTCTTCTCCTCCTGAACCCGCCGGTCCCCTCCTGAATCAGCCGGTCCCCCTCCGACCGTGCCGGACCGGGACGGCAGGGTGTCGTCGGCACCGCCGAGCGTCTGCAGTCCGGTGCGTAATCCCTGGATCGATCGGTCGGCACCGCTAGCATGGAGGTCCATGGACGCCTCGCAATCTGCCCTCGATTCACTTCGGACGGTCGAGTTCCGTGAGACCCTCAAGGGGTATCACCGGGACGATGTCGACGAGTACCTCGAAAAGGCGGCCGTCGAGGCCGAAGGGCTGCAAGAGCAGCTCCGACAGAGCGGTGAGCGGCTCCGCCAGGCGGCAGAGCGCATCTCGCAGCTGGAGACGGCGCTCGAGCAGCAGCCCGCGCCCCAACCGGCAGAACCGGCCGTGCCTGATGACACGCTGCAGCGGACCCTCGTCCTGGCCCAGCAGTTCGTCGACCAGACCAAGGCGGATGCCGAAGCCGAAGCGGCGCGTACCATCGCCAACGCCGAGTCCAGCGCACGGAAGATGACCGAGCAGGCCCAGGCCCAGGCCTCCCAGATCGCCTCCGAATCGGAACAACGGTTGCGCGACGAGATCAACCGGCTCGAGGATTCGCGTACCAGGCTCACCCATGACGTCGAGGCGATGTCCCGTCACCTGGAGGGTGAGCGCAACCGCCTCCGGACCGCCCTGAGCGAGATCCTGCGGTGGGTGGACGAGAACGTGCAGCAGGTTTCCGCTCCCGCCGACCTCCAGGCGGGAAAAGACCCAGGGGGTGGATCCGGCGTGGCTCCGAGCCCGGCTCCCGCCCCGGCTCCTGCCCCGACACCGGCTCCCGCTCCGGCACCTGCCGCCGCACCCGAGGACGGCAGCCGGGTGGTTGCCGCACAACCCCAGGACGCGCCGTCAGCCGGCCCCGGTAGCTCGGGTGCCACCGCGGAAGTGACCCAGATGCGACCGGCCGGTGCCGCCCCACGCCCGGCCGCCACTGACGCCGTACTTCCGTTGTAGCGGCCGTCCCGGTCACCTGCCCCTCCCCGGCGGCATCGCCGCCCCGGCTCTGGCGTGGTGGCCGTGCGTGTTTGACGGAGGCGGTCCCACCGGTATGGTCCCTGGGCACGTTTCAGGTCTCGGATTGCCGCATTGAGCTGAGCACGGTATCGTCACCCGCCCATCTGATGTCGGGGATGGTCCTGGCCACCGAGTCCGAGCGGTCCCGATCCCACGATGGGGCGAACCTTGAAGGAGGTCGAAGTGACGGCAGCGAAGAAGGTGGCAGCATCGTCGCCCAGGAAGGCCGGTCCCGCGACCAGGACCGGCTCGGCGGCGAAGAAGGCCCCGACGAAGGCGCCGTCCAAGACGGCGTCGAAGGCCAGGGTGAACACCTCCAAAAAGAACGCCGTGGCACCGAAGCGGGCCGGCGCCGCCACCAAGGCCACGAAGAAGGTCACCTCGGCCCCGAAGAAGACCGCACCCCCGGCCAAGGCGGCGGCTGACAAGAAGAAGGCACCGGCCCCGAAGAAGACCGCCCCGAAGAAGACCGCCCCGAAGAAGACCGCAGCCCCGGCCAAGGCGGCGGCCACCGGTGCGGGCGCCTCGCCCCCGAAGAAGAAGGCGGTCGCCACGAAGAGCGTGGCCACGCCGGCCCCGAAGAGGCCGGCGATCGGGCCCTACGCCAAGGACGCCAAGTTCTTCGAGGAGCAGCGCGCCCTCCTCCTCGAAGAACGCGGCATCTACAGCGGACAGGCCGTCGACCTCCGGGCCGAGGCCGATTCGCTGGCTCTCGAGCGGGAGCCCGGCGATGTCCAGTTCGATGAGGAGTCCGGCGAAGGCGGAACGGTCACCGTCGACCGTGAACGCAATCTGGCGCTCTCCGCGCAGGCGTCTGCCGCCGTGGAGGAGATCGATGACGCGCTCCGCAAGATCGATCGCAAGAGCTACGGAGGATGTGAGCGATGCCACCAGGCCATTCCGAAGGCACGGCTTCGGGCCCTGCCCTTCGCCCGCCTGTGCGTGGCCTGCAAGAGCGGCGGCCTGTCACGGCGCTGACCGGTGAGCCGGCGGCGGGTACGGATCGTCGTGGCCGCAGTGGTGCCGGCGCCCGTCGGCTGTCGGTGGCCGTGGCTGTCATGGCCGCGGTGGTCCTCGTCGACCAGCTGACCAAGTGGTGGGCGATCAGCCGACTGTCCTCGGGCCCCATCCACGTGATCGGGACGCTGGACCTCGAACTGTCCCGCAACACCGGCGCTTCCTTCAGCCTGTTCCAGGGGAAGGCGGCCGTCTTGATCCCGGTGGCCCTGGTGCTGATCGCCGTGTTGAGCGTGATGGCCTGGCGGGCGCCGACGAACGGCCGGGCCGCCATCCTCGGGCTCATCGTCGGTGGCGCGCTGGGCAATCTCTGCGACCGCTTCTTCCGTGGCGACCATGGGGCCGTGGTCGATTTCGTCGCCCTGCACTTCTGGCCCACGTTCAACGTGGCCGACGCCTGCATCGTCGTCGGTTGTTTGCTGTTCCTGGTGTCGTTGGCCCGCGGGCCCCGTCCGTCGTGACGATGGTGACGGTCGAGGTCCCGGCCGCGCTCGACGGCGTCCGGGTCGACAAGGCGGTGGCGCTGGTGGCCGACATGTCCCGGTCGGCGGTGAATGCCATGATCGCCGAGGGCAGGGTGCAGATCGACGGGGTGACGGTGCGGAGCAGGAGCATGACCCTCCGGTGTGGTCAGGAGCTGGTGGTGGACCCGGGTCCGGCCCATCCCGAGCGGGCACCCGACGGCGACCCCTCCGTCACCTTCGAGGTCGTCTACGAGGACGAGGACGTGATCGTGGTGGACAAACCCGCCGGCCTGGTGGTCCACCCGGGGTCCGGTCACCGGACCGGCACGCTGGTCAATGGGCTCGTCGACCGGTTCCCCGATCTCCGGACCCTGCCGGAGCAGCTGGGGGCCGACGTCGACCGACCGGGCATCGTGCACCGGCTCGACCGGGGGACCTCCGGTCTGATGGTGGTGGCCCGCACGGCCGACTCCTACCGGTCTCTCGTCGGCCAGATGGGGGACCGCGCCGTGACCCGGGTCTACCGGGTCCTGGTGCTCGGGAGGGTGGAGGAGGAGTCCGGGATGGTGGACGCCCCCGTGGGTCGGTCGGTCAGCGCACCGACCCGTATGGCCGTGTCACGCAAGGGGAAGGAGGCCAGGACCCGGTACCGGGTCGAGGGTCGGTTCTCCCGGCCGGCTCCGACAACCTTGATGACGGCCAGGCTGGAGACGGGCAGGACCCACCAGATCCGGGTCCACCTCTCGGCCATCGGCCATCCGGTGGTGGGCGACGAAGTCTATGGCCACGGTCGGTCGTTGCCCGGCGCGGTGGTGTCCCGGCCCTTCCTGCACGCCTCTTCGCTGGCTCTCGAGCACCCTTCCACCGGGGTCAGGATGTCGTGGACCTCGGAACTGCCGGACGATCTGCGCCGGCAACTGGACCAGCTCTCGGCGTGAGGTGGACCGCGGCTGCCCTCTGAGGGGGAGCGCGGCCCTCTCAGGCGGCCGTGCCGTCGGCTCGTGGGTCAGGCGGCCTCGTGCGCAGCTTCGAGCATTTCGCTGTCGGCCAGCACCTCCAGGGCCTCGGCCTCGGCCTGGCGCACCTTGCGCACCCCGATCCCGAGGCGCTCGGCCGTGGTCTGCAACGAGGCCGGATCGTTCCCGTCGAAACCGAAGCGGTGCCGGATGACCTGGCGCTGGAGATCGGTCAACCGGTCGACCGCCTGGCGGACCAGGTCCAGCGTGAGCTCCGAGGCCACGTCGTCCTCGAAGTCGCTGAGGTCGGTCGAGACGAGGTCGCCCAGCGTCGCCGTCGAATCGGTGGTGGCCGGTTGATCGAGGCTGGCAACCACCCGGGCCACCCGGCTGAGGTCGGAACGTACCTCGGCCGTGGTGTTGGTGGCGTTGTCCATCTCCTCGTCGGTCGGTGGCCGCTGGTACTGGTGGGTCAGCTCCCACAGGGCCGCGTCCACCTGCTGGTTCCGCTCGGCAACCTCCATGGGCAGCCTGATGGTGCGGCCGTGCTGCTGGACGGCCCGCTGCAGGGCCTGGCGGATCCACCAGGTGGCGTAGGTCGAGAAGCGGAATCCCCGCTCCCAGTCGAACTTGTCCACCGCCCGCATGAGGCCGAAGGTGCCTTCCTGGATGAGATCGGGAAGATCCACGCCCCGGTCCTGGTAGCGCCGGGCCCAGTGGACCACCAGACGGAGGTTGGCGGCCACCATCTCCCGCCGGGCCTGGTCGTCGCCCTCGGCCACTCGCTTGGCCAGTTCGGTCTGCGCATCGTGGTCGGGGAGTGGGTGGTGGTCGAGGTCACGCAGGAAGAGGCCGAGCGTGTCGGCGTCCGCACTCCGGCTGCGCCCGGCCGCGCCGGGCCGTACCGCCCGCGCCGCGCCGGGCCGGGCCCGACCTTCCGTGTTCCTACTCGAAGTGCTCGTCGTCATCCCTCTCCTCATTCATCGTCACAGGGTCGACAGCGGTTTCAACGCCTGATCGGGCCGGGACATTCCAGAAGTCTCGTTCGGATCCGGATCGGCCGGACATGCCGTCCTCTCGCGGGTGCTGACCTGAAGGGACGCCCGGGACGGGCTTGCATTCTCCCTGGTCGGAGTGTTCGGCTGTCGGGATGACCGACCATCGATGTGTGGTGATCCGACACGGCGAGACGGAGTGGAGCCGTTCCGGCCGCCATACCGGGCGCACCGACCTGGCTCTCCTCCCCGAGGGCGAGGAACAGGCCATGGCCCTCCACCCACGATTGTCGGACTTTCGGTTCGCCGCCGTGTGGACCAGCCCGTTGGTGCGGGCCCGGGAGACGTGTCGGCTGGCCGGACTGGGTGAGCATGCCGTCGTCGACCCCGACCTGGCGGAGTGGGACTACGGCTCCTACGAGGGCTTGACCACGGTGGAGATCCGACGCCTGCGCCCCGGCTGGGACCTCTTCGGGGACGGGGCCCCGGGCGGGGAACGGGCAGAGGACGTGGGCCGACGGGTCGACCGGGTGATCGAACGGGTCCGGGCCGTGCCGGGCGACGTGGCCTGCGTGGCCCACGGTCACGTGCTCCGGGTCATGGCCGCTCGGTGGGCCGGACTCGACGCCTCCGCCGGCCGTTCCTTCACCCTGGACCCGGGCTCCCTGGGCCAGCTCGGTTGGGAACGGGAGCAGCCGGTCATCTCCTGGTGGAACCTCGTCGGACGTGAGGCGTGACCCGGGCCGGCGATGATCGGAGGGTCCCGGCTTCAGCCGGCACTCTGGCGCAGGGCGGGCACCCTGCCCTGGGCGCGTGCGACCATGTCGGCCAGATTGAAGGAGTCGAGGTGCGTGCGCATGTGCTCGCCGAGGTCGGCCCACACGGTGAGCAGGACGCACTGTCCCTCGTGATCGCAGGCTCCGTTCTCGTGCGGAAGCCCGAAGTCGCCGGCCACGATGGGCCCGTCGACGGCAGACACGATCTGGGACAGGGTGATCTCCTCGGGCGGCCGGGCCAGCACGTAACCACCGCCCACGCCCCGTTTGGACCGGACCAGACCCGCCCCTTTCAGGGCCAGCAGGATCTGCTCGAGGTAGGGCTGGGGCAGCCCGGTCCGCTCGGCGATGTCCCTGACCGCGGTCGGGCCCTCGCCATCGGTGTGGAGCGCCAGCGACAACAGCGCCCGGCTCGCATAGTCACCTCGAGTGGATACCTTCACATGCCCATGCTATTGCCTGCACGGGCGGCCCGGGCTCTGTCGTGATGGCCCGGGAGCTCGGCACCACCGAC
>JBEKOI010000109.1:0-11849 GCA_049521915.1 Acidimicrobiales bacterium
ACCGCCCACCCTCGTGACGGTCACCCCTCCCGCCGGCGGGCTCACCCACGCCGCCGGCACGTTCCCGACGCCGGCGGGGCAGTACTCGGTGGCATGGCGGTCCGCCCACGCCGGGTCGGGTCTGCACATCACCGTCCCCTCCAATGCGGGCGCGCTGTGCCGGTTGGCGGGCTCGAGGGTGAGCGAAGGTGGGGTGCCGGTCGGGCAGGTCCCCGGTGTCGACATCGTGAGCCGCTCCGGCCGGGAGGTGGTGGTGGCCGTGGGCACGGGGACGTACGACTTCACCGCGGCGGCCGGCTGACCGGAACCGATCAGCCCCCCGCGGGCAGCTCCCGAACCACGTCCGCTTGACTGTCGGAGTAGATCAGCGAGCCGGCGGGCGACATGGTCAGCCCGGCCGGCTGCAGGAGTCGTGTCTGCACCCAGGTGGTGTCGTCGTGGAGCGAACCCGTGCTCACGGCACCGGCCGCGGTGTACATGTCGCCGGCCTGCGCCGGTTTGCCGAGCAGGGTGGTGGCCACGGCGGGGACGAACCGGATGGCGTGCATGGCGCCGTCGGCGATGTAGAGGTTGCCGCGGCTGTCGACGGCGATGCCGGTCGGGAAGTTGAGCTCGGCGGCGATGCCCTGGGCGGAGAGGCCGTCGACCAGGTAGGGACCGTAGGACCCGTCACCGGCCACGGTGCCCAGGTGGCCGGCGGTGATGGGCACGCCGTAGAAGGTGCCGGTCCGGGCGGCCAGTTCGCGGATGGTCCGGTTCCCCTGGTCGGCCACGAAGAGGTCCCCGGAGACATCGAGGGCCAACGCGCCCGGGTCCCAGACCTCTGCGTCGGTGGCCTGACCGCCGTCACCGGCCGATCCGCAGATCCCGTTGCCGGCCACGGTGTCGATGTCCCCCCGGACCACGGGGACCCCGAACCGGGTGCCGTCCGAGGCGGCCACCAGGCGCACCCGGCAGTTCCCGGTGTCGGCGATGAGGAGATCTCCGGCTGCATCCACGGCCAGACCGGTGGGATCATCGAGCTGGCTCCGCCGGGCCGGCCCCCCGTCGCCGGCAAACCCGGCCACCCCGGTTCCGGCCACCGTCGTCGGGGTGCCGGTGGCCGCAAGCTCCTCCACTCTGGCCGCCGATGGGAAGGCGATGAACAGGTCGCCGGCCGGGTCGAGGGCCAGCGCCACCGGTTCCGGATTGCGGGTGGGGTCCGAGCACGGCCCCCCGGCGATAGTCACGATGTGGCCGACCTGCACCCGGATGCCGAAGGAGGTACCCGACCGGGCCGGAACCTCCCGCACCCGACAGTTGTCGGTATCGGCGATGAAGAGATCGCCCGACCTGTCCTCGACGACACCGGTCGGCGCGTCGAGCTCGGCCCGGACAGCCGGTTGCCCGTCCCCGGCAAACCCGGGTGACCCGGTCCCGGCCCGCGTGGTGGCTCCCGGTGCACGGGCGTAGGGGTCGGCGGCCAATCTGGCCGGGGGAGCGGACTGGGGCGAGCCCCCGGACACCAGGAGACCGACCACGACGGCCACCACGAAGACCACGGCCACCACGACCAGGGCGGTGATCCGGCGACGTGTCACCGGGCCCCCGAGCGGGGGTCGCCGCCCCGGGCCACCCTGCCGCTGTCCGCCGTGACGCCGTCCATCTCCCAATGATGCAGCACCGGGGGCCCGGGTGCCGGGTACGCGGTGGGGGCCGGCCACGGCAACGGGCGTGCGCCGCAAGGACCGCCCTCGGGCCCCCACCCGGCGGGGGCCTCAGCGGGCGAAGAGGTGCCAGCCGAGCCAGGCCCATCCCAGCACGAGGACGGCGCGCCCGGTGCGGGTGGCGGTGATCCGCCTGACCAGAGCACTCGGTCCGGGGAACCGCCCCCGGGTCAGGACGGCCGCCGCCAGGCCGGCCAGCACGGCCAGGCCGAGCAGTCCCCACACGAGAAGGGTCCACTGATGGGAGGTCATCGCCGGACGAGGTACCAGCCCAGTGCCAGCCACAGGGCGAAGGCCAGGGCCTTGCCTGCGTGGCTGGAGTCGAGCCCGTCGAGCAGGGAGCTCAACGTCGGATGTTGTGACCTCGGCGCGGCCGTGTAGCAGTAGACCTCCCACCCGGCGACGAGGGCGGCCGTCGCCGCCCAGGCCGACCACAACCGGTCCGGGGTCGGTACGGGTTCACCGGACCCGACCACCGGTGCCGGACGCCACCAGGAGCGCATCCGCACCGCCATGACCGCCAGGGCGACGGCGATCGGCAGCGCGGTCACGATGTCCGCTCCGTCGGAAAAGGGGTGGGTCAGTGAGGCCGACGATGCGTAGGCCAGGGCCGCCACCACCCCCACCGCCACCGTCCACCGGTGCCCGCCGGCCGGGGCCTGGATGCCGGTCACCGGCCCCCCTCGACGGCTGCCGCGGCCGGCCAGAAATCCTCGGGCTCGTGGCCGCGTGTCTCGGGGAGGAACCAGACCAGGCCGCTCAAGGCCATGGCCGGAAGGAAGGTGACCACGGCTGCGGGCGCGAACCGGCTTCCGGCATCGGCGACGGCTCCGAACGCGAGCAGCCCCGCCACCGCGCCGAGCACCGCTCCGGCCACATTCCATCCGGCCACCGATGCACGCACCGAGGTCGGGAACAGCTCGTTGACGAAGGCTCCGGCGGCGGGGGCGATGACCCCCCCGGCCGTGATACCGAGCAGGTACCCGACCACCAGGGCGGGCCCACTGCCGCTGTAGCAGAGGATGCCGCATGCCCCGATGCCCACCATGGCCCCCATGGCCGTCGGTCGCCGGCCGATCCGGTCGGCCAGCCGTACCCCGGCCAGGAGGCCGCCGAAGCCGAGGATCCCCGCCCCGATGACCATGGCCGACTCGGCATAGCCGGGGAAGTGCTTCACGTTCTGGGCGTAGAGGAAGACGAAGCTGTTGGCCGGCCCGGTGATGACCCCGAGCGAGAAGGCCAGCGAGGTCACGAGGGCCAGGCGTCCACGGTAGCGGTGGGCCACGGCGCCGAGCACCGGCCGCCGACGTTCGGCCGACAGCTCGGCCTGCAGGAACCGGTCCGGCTCCGAGACCCATCGGGCCACGAAGGGCAGGGCCAGCATCGGGACCAGGGCCAGCAGGAAGACTCCGCGGTACCCGATCGAGCGTCCGAACGCCCCGTAGATGACGGCGGTGGCGCCGGCACCGACGGCATAGCCCGCGGCCACCAGGGCCACCGCCGCCGCACGCTGGGTCGAACCGGTCTCCTCGGCCGCCCCCACCTGGGCCACTGCGTACGCCGCCGACAGGAACGGCCGCCCGACGGCGAAGATGATGACGAACCACCAGTACCCGGGACTGGCCGCCGAGGCCGCGGTGATGGCGAGCCCGAGACCACAGGCGAACAGCAGGACCCGGCGCCGGCCCACCCGGTCGGCCAGGCCGGCGATGGGCAGGCCCCCGAGTGAGGCCAGGCGGATGATGGCCAGTCCGAGGCCGAGCTGGGTACCGGACAGCCCGGCCTCGTCGGTGATCGACGTGCCGTGCAACACGTGGCCGAAGTGCCGGGCCACGTCGCCGAGCGTGGCGGTGAGGCCGAACTGGCCGAAGCCGGCGGCCAGGGCCACGATCCCGAGGCCCACCACGGCCGGGTCGGTCCAGCCGTGGAGGAGGAGCTGGTGGCGGTCGGTGCCCCCGGTCCCATGCGGCCCCGGCCGGCCGGCCCGGCCCTGGCTGTTCACCGGGTACCGGCCGCGACCGTGCTGCGGACGGCGGGCTCGGCAACCGCGATCATCACACCAGTCTCCCCGTTCGGGGCCCGGATCACGGGTCGTTCCCGGATGCGGGAGTGCGACCCCAAGGGCTCGGGACCCGTCGATGGGCTCACACGGGTGAGAGCAGTGTCCCGGGGATGCCGGGGAAACCGAAGGCGGTGTCGATGAACGGGAAGGGGGGAGGAGCCGGCAGCGAGAACCTCCGGAAGAATTGCCACATGACCTCGTCCGCGTCGACCAGCACGATCCCCCTCCCCACGCCGGCCAGGATCCAATTGCTGGGCGGTCCCGTGTTGAGGGTGCTGCCCGGCCACACGTGGCCCGAGCCCGTGAACCTCCAGAGGGCGACTTCGGAGCCGGGAAGGCAGTCGGTGTAGGTCACCGGCGTTGCTGTCTGGCCGGCCGAGATGGACCCGGTGGCGCCGACAAGGGTCGGGCCGACGTGGGGGCTCGGGTCGCACTCGTCGGTCCTCACCCACTGGTCGATCCCCTCCATCACCGACAGCCGGAGGCGGGGATCGCGGTTCGGTACCCCCACCCACTTGGCGATGGGATCGTCGACGCTGTGGAACTCCATGGTCGGCACGGCACGGCTCGGTTGGATGGTCGGCAGCTCGACCTGGCCCGACACCGACGAGACGGCGGCCACGTGACCCGAGGCCTCCGCGGCCATGGCGTAGGCCATCATCCCGCCGTTGGAGATCCCGGTGACATAGACCCGTCGCAGATCCACGGGGGTGCGGGCGGCGATCCCGGCGATGACCTCGAGCAGGAAGCCGACATCGTCGATATGCCGGGTGACGGGCAGGCCACAGCACATCCCGGCGTTCCACCCGTACTGAGCCTGCTTGGCCACCGGGTCGGGGGTCAGGACCTTCGAGATGCGGGTGCCGTCGGGGTAGGCGGCCAGGTAGCCGTTCTGGTCTGCGTTCGGGTCCATGTCGGAGGTGATCTCCTCCAGTTGCCCGTTCTGGGTGGCGCCGTGCAGATTGAGCACCAGGGGGAGCGGCCGGCCGGAGCTGGCCGCGGGCGGGACGTGGAGCCGGAAGTCGCGGGTCAACCCGTCGAACCTGAGCGTGAAGACATAGGCCCCGGCCTTGGGGGCCAACTCCGGCCTCCGGGGAGGAGCCGGCGCCGCCGGTGTGGTGACGAGGACGGACGCCATCACGGACGTGACCACCACCGCGGCGACCACCATGGAGAGGAGCCGGGCGACTCGCTTCCTCTCGTCGGTGCCCATGGTGGATGCTCGGGAACCGGTGGGCGGGCTCAGGCGTCGGACCGGAGCTCGGGGAAGTGGCAGGCCACGGGATGACCGGCGCCGCGGTCCACCAGCTGGGGGTTCTCTTCGGCGCAGATGTCCTGGGCCTTCCAGCAGCGGGTCCGGAAGCGGCATCCGCTCGGAGGGTGCTCGGGGCTGGGCACGTCCCCCTCGAGGACGATATGGGTACGCGACCGCTCCCGGCGGGGATCGGGGACAGGGACGGCCGACAGGAGGGCCTGGGTGTAGGGATGTTCGGCCCGTTCGTAGACGTCGGCGCGGTTGCCGATCTCCACGATGCGCCCGAGGTACATCACCGCCACCCGGTCGGAGATGTGGCGGACGACCGACAGGTCGTGGGCGATGAACAGATAGGAGATGGCCAGCTGCCGCTGGAGGTCCTCGAGCAGGTTCACCACTCCCGCCTGGATGGACACGTCCAGCGCGGACACGGGCTCGTCCAGGACGAGCAACTTGGGCTCGAGGATCAGCGCCCGGGCGATCCCGATGCGCTGGCGCTGGCCTCCGGAGAACTCGTTGGGGAACCGGCCAGCATAGTGAGGCTCCAGTCCCACCAGCGACAGGGCCTCGGCGACCTGCCGCGGCCCTGAACCTCGCTCCCACAGGCCGTGGATGTGCAGGGGCTCGGCGATCGACTCACCGACCGGCATCCGGGGGTCGAGGGATGCGAAGGGATCCTGGAACACCACCTGGATGTCCTTGCGGACCTCCCGCATCTGCCGGTTGCCCAAACCCACGAGCTCGCGTCCGTCGAAGCGGACCGAACCCGAGGTGGGCTCGACCAGCTGCAGCACCGACCGTCCCGCCGTCGTCTTCCCGCAGCCGGACTCGCCCACCATGCCGAGGGTCTCGCCCCGGTTGATGGTGAAGTCGATGCCGCACACCGCGTGCACCACGCCGACCTGGTGACGCACGAACGAACCGCCGCGTTTGGGGTAGTGCTTGACCAGGCCGGTGACCGACAGGAGCGGCTCGCTCCCGTCGTCGGCCTCGGCCCCGGTCGACGACGGACCCTCCTCCGGCCGGGTGGCAGCGGTCGAGGTCACTGGGCCACGCCTTCCTGGTCGACCGAGGTGTCGGGGAACATGGACGCCACCGGCAGCCGCGCCACCTGGTCGGCGAAGTGGCAGGCGGACAGGTGCCGGTGCGCCGACCGACCGTTGGCCGCGCCGGTGACGGCACCCGCCCCCACGTCGGTTGCCGCCGCCGGGCCGGACGCGGCCATGGCCGTCACCGGTCGCAGCTCGGGCTCCTCCTGGTCGCAGATGTCCGCCCGGAGCGGGCAACGCGGTGCGAACGGGCAGCCGGTCCGGGTGCCGATCATGGACGGCGGCGATCCGGGGATCTGGCGCAACCGGTCACGGCCGTCGCTGTCCAGTCGCGGCAGTGAGCCCAGCAGCCCGTGGGTGTAGGGCATGGCGGGCTCGTAGAAGATCTCCTCGACCGTCCCGATCTCGACCGGTCGGCCGGCGTACATGACCAGCACCCGGTCGGCCAGACCGGCGATGACCCCGAGGTCGTGGGTGATGAGCAGCAGGGATGCCCGGGTCTCTTCCAGGGCCGTCCTGAGTGAGCTGAGCACCTGGGCCTGCACGGTCACGTCCAGGGCCGTGGTCGGCTCGTCGGCCAGGATGACCGCGGGGTCGTTGGCCATGGCGATGGCGATGACCACCCGCTGGCGCATCCCACCGGAGAACTCGTGGGGGAAGTTCCCCACCCGCTCTGCCGCGTTGGGGATCCCCACCGTCTCCAGCAGCGACACGGCCCGGGCCAGGGCCTGGTCCTTGCTGACATCCTGGTGGGCGCGGATGGCTTCGACGATCTGCCAACCGACGGTGTACACCGGATTGAGGGCGGTCATCGGGTCCTGGAAGATCATGGCGATCCCGACGCCCCGGATCTTGGCCAGCTCACGTTCTTTCAACCCGAGCATCTCCTGGCCGTCATAGGTGACCGAACCGCTCACCCGGGCGTTCTTGGGTAGGAGGCCCATGGCGGCCAGCGCCGTCACCGACTTGCCCGATCCCGACTCGCCCACGATGCCCAGCACCTCCTGGGGAGCCAGCGAGAAGCTGATTCCCCGCACCGCGTGCACGGGTTCGCCGGGGGTGGCGAAGTCGACCACCAGCTGGTCGACCGCCAGTGTCGGTTCGCTCATCTCAGGCCCGGACCCGGTTCTTTTTGGGGTCGAAGGCCTCCCGCAGACCGTCGCCGATGAAAAAGACGGAGAGGATGAGGACCATCAGGAACACCACCGGGAACACGAACAGCCACCATTCGGTGGTGGCCGAATCCTGGCCCTGGTCGATGAGCAGGCCGAGCGAGATGTTGGGTGGTTGGATGCCGAGCCCGAGGAAGGACAGCGTCGACTCCAGCGAGATGGCCAGGGCCACGGTGATGGTGGCGTTGACGATGATCGGTCCGAGGGCGTTGGGCAGCATGTGGCGCAGGATGAGCCGGCTGTCGCTGGCCCCGAGGGCGCGGGACGCCTCCACGAATTCGCGTTCCCGGAGGGTCAGGAAGTCCGCTCGCACCAGCCGGGCGATGTAGGTCCAGGAGACGGCGCCGATGATGATGGCCAGCCAGAACCAGTTGTCGGCCTGTTTGGCCACGATGTTGGCCAACAGGATGAGAATGACCAGGACCGGGATGACCAGGATGAGGTCGACGAATCGCATGAGCGACGAATCGACCCGGCCACCGTAGAAGCCGGCGATGGCACCCACCAGGGCCCCGAGGACGGTGGCCATGACGGCCACGAGGAGGGCGATCTCGATGTCCTGGAGCGTGCCCCGCATGACCTGGGCGAACATGTCGCCGCCGATGGTGTTGGTCCCGAAGGGATGGGAGAGGGAGGGCGGGGCGTTCAGGGTGTTGGTGATGGTCGTGTAGCTGTATGTCCAGAACAGCCCGGTGAGGATGGCGGCGATGGCCATGCCGAAGAAGAGGACCAGTCCGATCACGGCCTGCGGGTCGTGGATGAAGCGGTGGGCCACCGTGGCCAGCTGGCCCCGGGTGCCCTCGGTCATCCCCTGGCTGTCGTCGTCGGTGCCGGCGCTCGGGGCCGCTCCGGGCAGGGTGTGCATGCCGGCTTCGGCCATGCCCACGCCCTGACGGCGTTGCTGGCGCGGGGACTGATCGGAGAGTTCAGTCATAGCGGATCCTCGGATCGAGGAAGGCATAGAGGATGTCGGCCAGCAGGTTGAACAGGATGACGAAGACGGCGGTGATGAGCAGGTAGGCCAGCGAGACGTTGATGTCCAGGGTGGTCACCCCGTTGTAGAACCAGACGCCCAGGCCCTGCCAGCCGAAGACGATCTCGGTGACGAGCGCACCGCCGAGGACGGCGGCGAAGTCGAGGGCGATCACCGTGGTGACCGGGATGAGGGCGTTGCGCAGGACATGGCGCACGAGCACCCGTCGGGGTGAGATGCCCTTGGCCCGGGCCAGGCGTACATGGTCGCTGTCCCTCATCTCGATGATCGACGCCCGCTGGTAGATGGCCCATGAGCAGTAGGTCACCAGGATGAGGGTGATGGTGGGGAGGGCGGTGTGGGCCGCGTAGTCGGGCAGGCGGGAGAGGAACGAGCCGCTGAGCGTCGGGCTCTGCTCACCGTTGGTGTAGAAGACGATGCGATTGAGGTGCTGGTTGATGGGAATGGCCACGAAGTCCTTGAGCAGCAGGCCGACCACGAAGACCGGCGCGGCCAGAAAGACGAAGTTGGTGACCGTGGTCACCCGGTCGCCCAGCCTGTTCTGACGCAGGGCGGCGTACACGCCGACGGCGACGGCCAGCACGATGGAGAGGAGGGTGGCCAGGATCACCATGCGCAACGTGACCAGCAGGTGGGAGACCAACAGGGGCCTGACCTCCTGGCCGGCGATGTCCAGCCCGAAGTTGCCCTGGACGGCGTGGCTCAACCAGATCCAGTACCGGTCCCAGAGCGGATGGTTGAGGTTGAGGAGGTTCTCCCGGGCCACGATGGTGGAGTGGGGGATCTTCGGATTCGATTTCAAGATGGCCAGCGGGTTGCCCGACTCGGCCACCAGCAGGAAGACCAGCACCGTGGCCAGCAGCAGCACCACGATACTGATGACCAACCGTCGGAGGATGTAGGAGATCATGGGCGGCCCGGGCCGGGTGGCCAGGGGGGACTCACCGCTCGTCCGCACAGGGACGGACCCGGTCCCGCTCCTGTGCCCTCGTCAACGTGGCCGCCCGCCACCGTGGTCATCGACTCGACCTAGGCGGACTTGACGCCCCAGAGGTTTCCGTTCCAGGGCACGCCCACTTCCGAGGTGTTGGGGATGACGTTCCCGTAGGTGCTCGTCCAGGCGAAGTACTCGGGGGTCTGGTAGAGCGGCAAGGTGGCCATGTCCTGCCACAGGACCTTGTCGGCCGCGTTGTAGTCGGCGGCTTCCTGGCTCGACGACGACGCTGACGCTCCCTCGGCCATCAGTTTGTCGACCTGCGGGTTGGCGTAGTGGATCCAGTTGTCGTCGCACTTGTTGGCATTGGTGTACGAGCAGTAGATCGACTGGTTCTCCGACACGAACGGTGCCGCCACCCAGGCGAACTCGGCGATCTGGTAGGTGCCGTTGGGCAGGTTGGTGCCGAAGAAGGTGTTGGCGTCGTAGTTCTGGATGTCGATTTTTATGCCGATCTGTTTCATCTGGGCCTGGAACAGCTGCTCGGTCTGGGACCGGATGGCATTACCCGTGGTCGACTGGATGGTGAAGGTCAGGTCCTGACCCTTCTGCGGCCCGTAGTTGGGCTGGAAGTAGCCGTCGGACGCCTTGGTGAACCCGAGTCCCTTGAGCAACGACTCGGCCTTCGAGTCGTTGACGGAGGCGTACTGGCCCCCGTTGTCCACGTACTGGGGCTGGGTGGCGACGAACATCCGGTTGCCCAGCGGTTTGATCCCCGAGGAGATCTCGCCCACGGTGTGGGCGATGATCTCCTGTCGGTTGGTACCGTTGGCGATGGCTTCGCGGACCTGGAGCTTGGCCAGGTAGGGATCGGCCTCGTTGAAGTCGAGGTGTTCGAATTCGAGCCCGGGCACGATGGCCTTGGTCACGTTCGGTATCTGGGCCGCCGTCTGGACGATGGACGTGCTGATCGACGTGGGGTTGATGACCTGGACCTCGTTGTTCTGGAGAGCCGGCACCTCCTGGGTGTCCTCGTTGAAGAAGCTGAAGATGATCTTGTCCAGCTTGCCCGGGGTTCCCCAGTACTTCGGGTTCCGGACCAGGACCACCGACTGGTTGGTGGTGTAGCTCTGGATCTCGTACCAGCTCCCTGAGATGGTCTGGGAGGCACCGCTGAACCCGGTGTTCCACCCCACCGTGCGGGCGGTGTGGGCGGGGACGATGTTGGTGAAGAGGCCCTGCCAGTCGGCGTAGGGCGTGGAGAACTTGACCGTGACCGTCTTCCCGTTCGGGCACAGCCCGACGTTGCGGTCGGCCGTCGAGCCGGGGTCGCAGGCGGCCCCGCTGGGCGGATTCGACCCGATCACCGAGGCGATCTGGTCGTAGCCGGAGGTCGAGGCGGCGTCGTAGGGCTTGCCGCCCACGTCCGTGTAGGAGGAGATTCCGCTCTGGGCCTGCCAGTTGTAGATGAAGTCGTCGGCGTTGATGGGCACACCGTCCTGCCAGACTGCCTTCGGGTTGATGTTGTAGGTGATGGTCTGCGGGTTGGTGGTCACCTTCACGCTGGTGATGAGCTGGGTGTTGAGCACCGGCTGGAGGGCGGCGTTCACGATGTACGGCTGGGGCCACACCACGTCGAGGATCTCCTGGAGGACGTACTCGGCGGCCGCCGAGGTGTTGATGTTGAACCCGGCCAGGTTCTCGTCCAGCGCCATGGTCATCGAACCGCCGCTCTTCACCGCGCTGGCCGATCCGCTGCCCCCGGTCGAGGCCGTGGTGCCCCCGCCGCACGCGGCCAGGGTGAAGGCGGCGATTCCGATCGCCGCCGCCGCCGTGAGAATTCGCTTTGGTCGTGCCATGGAAGCTCCCATCCTCTGGCCGCAGGAGGCGGCGTACCGCACCGTGATCCCGTGGGACGGACAACATCCCCCGTGATGAAACAGAACGGTAACCCATCCGTCACCCAAAGGTGGGATTTTGCCAAAAGAACGGAACGGCCGATCCCGGTCTGCCGCCCGGCTGGTGCCACGTGGACCTCCGGCGCGTTGACCAGGTGGTTCGGTCATCCGGGCCGGCGCCGCGCGCAATGGTCCGGGGTCGGCCGACCCGCGGGGTGTGAAGTCCCGTGTGTTGCGTTCGTGTGAACTGGGGGCTGTCAGTTGCCCCGACCGCTCAGACGGCCACCCCGGCCTGCAGCCGCTCGGTGGCCTCGAGGTACTCCTCGACCATCGAGAAGACCACGTCCTTGGCCTTCCGGACGGTGGTGGCCCGGCCGATGACCTGCCCGCAGGGGTTGAAGTTCACGTCCTTGGCCTGTTCGGGGTACCGGTGTCCACGCGACACCGCCTCGATGGCCACCATCATCTGCAGCGGCATGGGCAGCGGATCCGGGGTGTCCTCGGCCTCCCAGGCGTCGGTCCAGTCGTTCTTCAGCATCCGGCACGGCTTGCCCGTGAAGGAACGGGAGCGGATGGTGTCGCGGCTGGTGGCGGCCAGATAGGTCTCCATCTGCTTGGGTGGGATGTCCGCCTCTTCGACCGTGAGCCACAACGTCCCCGACCAGACCCCCTGGGCGCCGAGGGCCATGGCCGCGGCCATCTGGCGGCCGCCGCCCACCCCGCCGGCGGCCAGTACGGGGATGGGGGCGACTGCGTCGACCACCTCGGGCCACAAGACG
>JBEKOI010000110.1:0-11832 GCA_049521915.1 Acidimicrobiales bacterium
TCCCGCCACACCCCGGAGGCCTCGATCCGGGGGGCCAACAGGGTCTTTCCCGCCACCACCAGGCGCTCGACGGCCACCAGGGACTCGTAGAGCCCGATGGCGTCGGCCCCGGTCAACCGGGCCGGGTCGAGGTCGGCCACCACCGAGGCCAGACCGGAACGGGCGGCAGCCAACCGGGCACCGAGGCCGGCCTGTGGAGCGCCGCCGGAGGGGGACGGCCCGGTATCGGCGGCACCACCAACACCACCGGCACCGGCGGCCCGAACCCCGGGCTCAGCGGCACCGGCCGCCACCTTCTCCTTCACTGCACAGGCCACCGGGGTCATGGCCAGATGCTTCCAGGGGGGTGTGACGGATACGGCGGGGACGGGAGAGTGGACCGACGATTCCGACAGTGGCCTCAACCAGTCAGGCGGCCGGTTCCCCCGGCCGGATCATTCCTCCGGAACGGCGCTCTCGGTCCGGCCCGAGCGACGGCGCCGCCGTCGCAGCACCACCTCGACCACGGCGTCGGCCCCCAGGAAGACCACGCCGGCCCAGGCCAGGTTGCTCGCCGTCTGGAAAGACAGCGGCCACGAGCCGTCAGCGGGTACGTGCAACGCGGCCTGGTGGGCGGCCGTGTACCACCCGGCTGCGGCGATACCGGCCACTGCCGCCAGCCCGAGGAGGATCCGGAGGCGTGGGACGAGCAGGACGACCACGCTGGCGACCCCGACCGCCAGCCCGTCCTTGGGCGCGGCGATGACCGCGGCCACCGCGCCGGTGATCACCCCGGTGACCAGGGCCACCCACACCGGCGCCCGCGGGGACTCGGACCCGAAGGGCACGGCCAGGTACGCGCCTCCGGAAACAGGGGCATATTCGGAGCCGGTGCGCCCGGGTTCGACGGGAGCGGTTGAGCCGACCGGACCTTCCCACGGTTGGTCGGAACCGGAAGCGACCGGCCCGGTGGCGTCGATCGCGTCGCTATCGGGGGCGACCTTGCGGCTGTGCCTCCCGTGCCGGCCGCGGCGAACACGCCGCCGCCGAAGCACCGGCAGCAGGGCGAGGATCACGCAGGCCACGATGGCCACCAGCGAGACGAAGAGGGCGACATTCACCCGCGCCTGCGGCTGCCAGGTCACTACCACCGAGAGGGTGCCGTCGTGGACGGCGTGTCCGAGCGACGACGGGTCGAGGAGCCACCCGTTGGCGAACCCGTCGATCAGGATCGGGGGACCGAGAGCGCCCGCACCCGCCACCGACGCCGTCCACCCAGTATTGCTGCTCTCACCCAGGACCAGGAAGACCGGCGCCTGGCCCGGACCCGCGGTGACACCGTGCACCGACAGGTGGACGGTGGTCGCCGTCTGGCTGCCGACGTGCACGACCGGTGAAGGTGACACCGGGGGAGGGGCCAGCGCGGTGGGCGATGCGAGCGGCATCGGACCCCCTCCGGGAGCCGAGTCGAAGGCCAGCTGGTCGACGTCGAAGCCGGTGGTCTGGCCGGGGGTGGCCTCCAGCGTGTGCTGGCCGGGCCCGAGGGCCACGCCCCCGGCATCGGGACCGCATGGGGACACCGTCAACGCCTGGCGGTCGAGGGCGGTGGTGGTGGAGCCGGTGACCGACACCCACAGGGGGTTCCCGTCCAGGGTCAGCAGGTCACCGCGACACGAGGACGGAATCTCGGCCGGTAGCGGCGCCGCCTGGAGCCCGGGGATGCCCACCTCGGCAAGCCCGAGGGGCATGGCGATGGGCTGCTGGGCGTAGTAGTTCAGGGTGTTCTCGAAGCGGACGGTGTCCACGGTGATCTGGATGTCGGCACCGGTCAGCGCCGGGAAGGACACCGGCACGTCGACCACCGAGCCGGGGACCCGGCTGTCGGCCAGGGGGGGCAGGGCCACCGCCGCGCTCTGCCCACCGGCGGTGACGGTGAGGCTGGTGGGCACCGAGTGCTGTCCGTCGGCCACGATCTGAAGGTTCAGATGGTCGAAGGTGATCGGCTCGGGCAGGCGGTACTGGAGCCAGTCACCGGCCTGGTGGGTGGCTCCGAAGCCGGGCTCCCAGATGGTGGAGGGGTTGCCGTCCAGCGTGGCGATGGCCCCCGCCCGGAGGTCACCGGGCAGCCGGCCCAGCGAGTAGGCCACGATGCCGGTGCCGTCCGACCCCGGCCGTCCCACCAGGCGGTCGATCATGTCGTCGGGGATGAGCGGCGAGATGGTGGCCGATCCGGTCATGGAGAAGGTCCGTGCCGTGGGCAGCCAGAACGTGCGGTCGAGGGTGGTCTCGGTGTCGTAGAAGGGCGGGGTTCCCGAGCTGCGGAGCCGGGTCATGACGAGACTGAGCCGGTCGTAGGCCGACGCCTGACCGGCCGCCCGCAACAGGTCCTCGGGCATGGAGATGACCTCGGTGGCCGTCACCCCGGGGATCTCCACCTCGGCGAATCCCACCGAGCTGCGCGACGTCACCGGAATGGCCGGGTTGGCCACGACGGTGCCGGTGATGGTGATCCGCAGGGTGGTGAAGGTCCGGGCCGGGAAGGAGACCACCTGCCCCGGGGGGGACAGCGACGCGGCCCCGAGGGCCACCGGCACCGGGTTCCGCCCGTCGAAGGTCAGGGTCACCCGCGAGATGGCCCGGTCGGGGTCGCCGGTCTGGGGCTGGATCAGCGTCAGCGAGCTCTCGGTCTGCGGATGGTCGAGGACCACCTGCCACCACTGTCCCTGCGGGGCCGCGAACGAGTCGTCCTCCCAGGCCGTCTGCGGGTTGCCGTCGATGGCGTTGTAGGGCCGGTCCTCGGGCAGGTAGGTGATCGAGGACCCGTACGACGACGCGCCGACCGAGGAGACGCCCTGGTACACCGCGGTCGTCTGGGCGTCGGGCGGGGCTTTCGGGAACAGGTTGAGGGGCTCGTCGGCGGGATTGGACCTGTCCGGTCCCTGGGCCGCGGTCTCGCTGTACCCGGTGTCCTCCGACAGGGTGTTCCACTCCATGGCCTGCTTGCGGTTGGTGTCGGTGACCACCAGGTCGGCCGGCGAGCGGAGCGTGGCCTTGCGCAGTTTCGGGTCGGTGTCCAGCGTGCCCGCGTAGAGGATGGTCGGGTTGCCGGCCAGCAGCCCGACCGAGGCCGCGTTGACGATGCCGTTGGCGTCCCCGTCGACCACCAGCGGGGTCCCGGTGGACTCGGTGCGGACGATCGGGCGCGGATCGGTGACCGCGTAGGACACCAGGGGTGCCGTCCATCCCTGGTTGGGTGGCCGGGCCAGGGCGGCCTCGTCGAAGTGGGGGGTCAGCGGCACGTTGGGGCGGGGGGCGCCGTAGGACACCGGGTCGGTCAGCCCGGCCGGGGTGGTGGCCAGGTCCTCGGCTACCTGTTGGGGATTGGCGATGTCGTAGCGCTCATAGGCCTCGTCGTACTGGACGAGCACGTTCCCGGCGCTCATCAGGGAGGCCATCGGGGCCAGCGCGTTCCAGTCCATGGTGCCGTTCTGGAGGGGCGTGTCCACCGCCTGGAGGACATCGGCCGTGGCCAGCGAGCCCATGATCTGCTGCTCGTGGGTCACGAAGGGCCGGGTCATGAGACCCGGATAGACCGTGTCGATGGTGTCCCCCCAGCGGTAGGCGGCGAAATTGTTGCCGGGCAGGGCGTACACCCGCGTCGTGGGGTTGGTCCGGTCCAGGGCGGCGGCGGCCTGGCGCACGTAGAGGGGGGGCGTGGCCGGCTGGGTGAAGCCGTTGGCGATGATGGCCCCGGTCCACAGGGGCACGGTGGCACCGGCCACGGCGGCCACCGCGAACGCCCCGACGATGAGCCCGGTCTTGCGCACCCGGGCAGCGACGGCGCTGACCCCGGCGCCGAGGAACACGGCCAGGCCGAGGATGACCAACGGCGAGGCCCGGTCGGTCGAGCGGAGGGCGAGCCCGGCGGTGGTGTCCACCAGGAACGACTTGATGGCCGAGCCCACCTCCGACGGATCGGCATAGGGGTTGGGACCGACGGCCAGCACCATGCCCACCACGGTGATGAGCACGAAGTAGGCCCGGTACCTCCACCGTGAGAAGGTGGCGGCGATGAAGCACAGCACCGGGACGGCGAAGCTGGCGCCGATGAGCCACAGGTTCTGGGTGTAGGCCACCGCCGCCTGGGTCCAGGGCCCCAGCCGGTCCGTCCCGTAGAAGTACCAGTAGCCCAGTCCGCGGATGATCTCCGAGGCCAGCGAGGCCCCGCTGGTGGCCGGCACCGTCTCGGTGTACTTGAGGACGTTGACCCCGTAGGCCGCCTCGACCTGGAGCCCGATGGCCCACCACAACGAGACCAGCGCACTGAGCAGGCCGATCCTCCACGCTGCGCCCCATGCCCGGCGCCAGGTGGCCTCCCGGGCCACGACGACGGCGTAGGGGAGCCACAGGGCCGGGGCGATGCCCACGAAGAGGATCGAACTGGCGTTGATCCCGCTGACCAGGGCCACCACCAGGGCGAACAGGGCCGGGTACTTCCAGCCCCCCACCCGCAGGGCCAGGATGACGAAGGCCACCATCCAGGGCAGGCCCGACCACGGCAGCAGGATCACCGAGATCCGACCCGAGTACTGCAGGACATAGGGGGTGAACATGAACCCGATGGCGGTCACGTACCGCCCGGGCCCGCTGAGGCCGATGGTCCGGCACAGGTAGAGCGCGCCGGCTCCGGCCGCGAACAGCAGGCCGGCCATCCACAGGCGCTGGGCGATCCACAGCGGCACGTGGAGCTCGGCCATGGCCCAGTAGAAGGGGCCCATGGGCAGGAGGTAGCCGATGTTCTGGTGGGTCACCGTCCCGAGGGCCACACCGGGGTCCCACGCCGACACCGCCTCCCGCACGTAGCGGCCCGGGTCGAGATAGAGATAGGTCTTGGTGTCGTCGGACACCAGGTCGGGCCGCGTGGCCACCATGGGCACCACGGCCAGTACGGCCATCACCGAGTAGTCGACCACCGCTCGCAGCCGGCTGGGGGACCGGAGGCGGCGGTAGAGCGTCCGGACTCGGCCGGCGGACCGGTCTGGGGGCGCGACGGTGGAGGGTTGGGGATCCGGCACGAGTGATCGGTAGTGTAAACAACCGACGAGCGGCGATGGAGTCATCGCCGACCCGCGCGCCGCCCGCCGGCCAAGGACATCGGGAGCCCAGATGAGCGAGAAGAGTCCCGATTCCGGGAGCCGGGGGGTACTCGAGGCCGGCGGTCGGCCCCGCTCGGGGAGCCGGCTCACCGGTGAGCGGCCCATGGAAGGGGTGACCCCGGATTCGCTGCTCGCCCTGCACGCCGCGGGCTACCGCACGGTGATCGAGCGCCTCGGACCGGGGACCATGCTCGATGTGGGCTGCGGCCAGGGGTTCGAATCGGCCCGCTTCCTGTCCGCCGACCGGTCCGTGGTGGGGGCCGACTACCGCCCGGAGGCGGTCGCCGCCGCCCGTGGCCGGTGGGGCGGGGAGGGGCTGTCCGTGGCCCAGATGGACGCGTTGGCCCTCGGGTTCGCCGAGGGGAGCTTCGGGTGGGCGTGCTCGTCGCACCTGATCGAGCACTTCGAGGATCCCGAAGGCCACGTGCGCGAGCTGTCCCGGGTGCTGGCCGATGACGGCACCGTCTTCTTCCTCACCCCCAACGCGCCGGCCGACTTCGAGAACCCGTTCCACATCCACCTCTTCGAGCCACCGGAGCTGGAGGAGATGCTGGGTCGCCACTTCCACGAGGTCAGCGTGCAGGGACTCGACGCCGTGCCCCACGTCAAGGCCGACTTCACGGCCCGGCGGGTCAAGGCGGACAAGGTGCTGGCCCTCGACGTCTTCGACCTGCGGCACCGGATACCGCGCTCGTGGTACATCGGGGTCTACACCCACGTGCTGCCCCTGGCCTACCGGATCATCGCCCGCGGCGACTCGGGGGGTACGACCGGCATCACCGCCGACGACTTCTTCGTGACCGACGACCTCGATCGCACCACCATGGTGCTCTTCGCCACGGCCCGGCGGCCACGGCGCCCGGCCTGATCGGGTCGAGGGTGCTCACGGTCGGGCTCACCGGCGGCATCGGTGCAGGGAAGTCGACGGTGGCCGGGCTGCTCGTGGACCACGGGGCCAAGCTGGTCGACGCCGACCTGGTGGCCCGCGAGGTGGTGGCCCCGGGGGGTCCTGCCTACCAGCCCCTCATCGACCGCTTCGGGGCGGGCATCGTGGCCGCCGACGGCACCATCGACCGGCCCAAGCTCGCCGAGCAGGTCTTCGGCCACCCCGAGGTCCTGGCCGACCTCAACGCCATCACCCACCCGGCCATCGGGGTCGAAATGATCTCGCGGCGCGACCGGTTCGCGGCCACGGACGAGATCGTGGTCATGGACATCCCCCTCCTCAAGAGCATCCACCGCGAGACGTTGTCGCTGGCCGCGGTCATCGTGGTGGACACCCCCACCGAGCTGGCCCTCGAGCGGTTGGTCACCCTGCGGGGGATGGCCCGCTCCGATGCCGAGGCCCGCATCGGCTCGCAGATCGACCGGGCCGCCCGCCTCGAAGGTGCCGATCTGGTCATCGACAATTCGGGCGACCACAGCCATCTGCAGTCGGAGGTGGACCGGGTCTGGGCCGCCCTCACCGCGCTCCGCAGCCGGGCCGAACGGGCCCGGGGAGGTGCCGCCGGACCGGGCTGAGGGTTCCGATGTCACACCCTCCCGTTACCATCGACCTATGCCTGATTTCGAGGTCGTCTCCCCGTTCCGCCCCGCAGGTGATCAGCCCGAGGCCATCGCCGGCCTGGTGGCCGGGCTCGAACGCGGCGACCGCTACCAGACGCTGCTGGGCATCACCGGATCGGGGAAGACGGCCACCATCGCCTGGACCGTCGAGGCCGTCCAGCGGCCCACGCTGATCATCGAGCCCAACAAGTCCCTGGCCGCCCAGCTGGCCGCCGAGCTCAAGGAGTTCTTCCCGCACAACCGGGTGGAGTACTTCGTGTCCTACTACGACTACTACCAGCCCGAGGCGTACGTCCCCTCGTCGGACACGTACATCGAGAAGGACTCCTCCATCAATGACGAGATCGACCGCCTGCGCCACGCCTGCACCTCCTCGCTGCTGCTCCGTCCCGACACCATCGTGGTCGCCTCGGTCTCGTGCATCTACGGGCTGGGATCGCCGGACGAGTACCGCGACCGGATCGTGGCCCTGCAGCCGGGGCAGGTCTACGACCAGCGCGCCCTGCTCAAGCGTCTGGTCGAGCTCCAGTACTCCAGAAACGACGTCACCTTGTCCCGCGGCCAGTTCCGGGCCCGCGGCGACACGGTCGAGATCCACGCCGCCTACGAGAGCCACGCCGTCCGCATCGAGTTCTTCGGCGACACCGTCGAGCGCATCCGGCCCTTCGACGTGTTGACCGGTGAGATCGGTGACGAGCTCGAGGAGCTGGTCGTCTTCGCCAACACCCACTACGGCACGGGTGACGAGCGCATGCGACAGGCGGTCATGAGCATCGAGACCGAGCTGCGCCAGCGGCTGGTCGAGTTGGAGGGGGCCGGCAAGCTGCTCGAAGCCCAGCGGCTGCGCATGCGGACCGAGTACGACCTCGAGATGCTGGCCGAGACGGGGGTGTGCAGCGGGGTGGAGAACTACAGCCGGCACCTCGACGGACGCGCGGCCGGGGAGGCTCCCTTCACCCTGCTCGACTTCTTCCCCAAGGACTTCCTGGTCGTCGTGGACGAGAGCCATGTGGCCGTGCCCCAGCTCCGGGGCCAGTACGCCGGTGACCGCTCCCGCAAGGAGACGCTGGTCGACCACGGGTTCCGCCTGCCCTCGGCCCTGGACAACCGCCCGCTCCGCTTCGAGGAGTTCATCGACCGCACCGGCCAGGCCATCCTCTTGTCGGCCACACCCGGTCCGTGGGAGCTCGAGCACAGTGCCAACGTGGTCGAGCAGGTCATCAGGCCCACCGGCCTGGTCGACCCTGAGGTCGACATCCGGCCGACCACCGGTCAGATCGACGACCTTCGGGAGCGGATCGAGGCCACGGTGGCCGGGGGGAACCGGGTGCTGGTGACCACCCTGACCAAAAAGATGGCCGAGGACCTGGCCGACTACCTCGCCGAGCAGGGTGTCCGGGTCCAGTACCTCCACTCCGACGTCGACACCATGGCCCGGATCGAAATCCTCCGCGAGCTGCGCCTCGGTGCCTTCGACGTGCTGGTGGGCATCAACCTCCTCCGGGAGGGCCTCGACCTGCCCGAGGTGGCGCTGGTGGCCATCCTCGACGCCGACAAGGAAGGGTTCCTCCGATCGGCCTCGTCCCTCATCCAGACCATGGGGCGGGCGGCCCGCAACGTCAACGGACGGGTGGTCATGTACGCCGACACCATCACCAACTCGATGACCGTCGCCATCGGTGAGACCCAGCGCCGCCGGGCCCGTCAGATCGCCTACAACGAGGCCCACGGGATCGACCCGCGGACCATCACCAAGTCGGTGACCGACATCCTCGAGCGGGTGCGGGGCGACGGCATCGGGTCGGCGGCCATCACCTCCGGACCGAACAGCCGGGCAGCGGCCGAGCGGGCCCAGAAGGCCAGGGTCGGTGGCGTGGACCCGCGGGCGGCGGCGGCCGACATGGCTCGGGCCGTCGGGCCGGACGCCGACGAGCTCTCGGCCCTCATCCACCGGCTGGACGTGGAGATGAACAAGGCCGCCGAGGAGCTGCGTTTCGAGGAGGCCGCGCTGCTCCGCGACGAGATCACCGAGCTCCGGGCGCTGCTGACCCGCGATCCGGTCGACGGCTCGGCGGTGCTCCCGGGTGCCACCGCCGACGTCGAGGCAACGGCCGATCTCTGAGCGCGGGAGCCGGGCCCGCGCCCCGGTATCCTCGACCAATGGCTGATCGATTGGTGGTGCGCGGCGCGCGCGAACACAACTTGCAGGACGTCTCCCTCGACCTGCCGCGCGACCGGTTGATCGTCTTCACCGGGCTCTCCGGCTCGGGCAAGTCGTCGCTGGCCTTCGACACCATCTACGCCGAGGGGCAGCGCCGGTACGTGGAGTCACTGTCCGCCTACGCCCGCCAATTCCTCGGCCAGATGGACAAGCCGGACGTCGACTTCATCGAGGGGCTCTCGCCGGCCATCTCCATCGACCAGAAGTCGGCGTCACGGAACCCGCGGTCCACGGTAGGCACGGTCACCGAGGTCTACGACTACCTCCGCCTGCTCTACGCCCGCATCGGCAAGCCCCACTGCCCCAACTGCGGCCGGCCGGTGGCCCGGCAGAGCCCCCAGCAGATTGTCGACCGCATCCTGGCCATGGACGAGGGGACCCGCTTCATGGTCCTGGCCCCGGTGGTACGGGGTCGCAAGGGCGAGTACGGCGCCCTGCTCAGCGACCTGGCCAAGCAGGGGTTCGCCCGGGCCAGGGTGGACGGGGCCATGGTCGAGCTGGCCGACCGCGCCGACCTCGACATGGCCCGCTACGAGCAGCACACCATCGAGGTGGTGGTCGACCGCCTGGTCCGACGGGACGACATCCGCCGGAGGCTCACCGAGTCGCTGGAGACGGCGCTCTCGCTGGCCGAGGGCGTGGCCGAGATCGTGGTCGTCGACGCCGACGGCACCGAGGAGGAGGCCATCACCTTCAGCCAGCACCTGGCCTGTACCCACTGCGGGCTGAGCTTCGAGGACCCCTCCCCGCGGAACTTCTCGTTCAACTCGCCCTACGGCGCCTGCCCGGCCTGTACGGGGCTGGGCACCCGCTACGAAGTCGATCCCGACCTCGTGGTGCCCGATCCCACCAAGTCCCTGGCCGAGGGGGCGCTGGCTCCGTGGTCGGGGGCCCGCAGCGAGTACTTCAACCGCCTGGTGGCGGCCGTGGCCGAGCTGGGTGGCTTCTCGCTCGACGATCCGTGGGAGAAGCTGAAGAAGTCGGACCGGAAGCTCATCCTCTACGGGACCGGAACCAAGCAGGTGCATCTCAAGTACCGCAACCGCTACGGGCGGCAGCGGTCCTTCCACACGCTCTACGAGGGCATCGTCCCGTGGCTGGAGCGGCGCCACTCCGAGGCCGAGTCCGACTTCTTGCGGGACAACCTCGAGGGCTATCTGCGCGAAGTGCCCTGCCCCGAGTGCGGGGGAGCCAGGCTCCGGCCCGAGTCCCTGGCCGTGACGGTCGGGGGGTATTCGATCTTCGCCCTGTGCTCGCTCGGCATCGGCAAGGCGGTCGACGTGGTGGCGTCGCTCGACCTCTCCGACCGGGACCATCTCATCGCCGACCGGGTCTTCCGCGAGGTCCGGGAGCGGATGCAGTTCCTCTTGGACGTGGGGCTCGACTACCTGACCCTGGCCCGCTCGGCGGCCACCTTGTCCGGTGGTGAGGCCCAGCGCATCCGGCTGGCCAGCCAGATCGGAAGCGGCCTGGTCGGGGTGCTCTACGTGCTGGACGAGCCGTCCATCGGCCTCCACCAGCGCGACAACCAGCGGCTCATCGGGACGCTGAAGAGGCTCCGCGACCTGGGCAACACGGTCATCGTGGTCGAGCACGACGAGGAGACCATCCGGGTCGCCGACCACGTGGTGGACGTCGGGCCCGGTGCGGGGGAGCACGGCGGCCGCATCGTGCACTCGGGCCCGGTCACCGGACCCGGCGGCCTCGAGTCCAATCCCGACTCGCTGACCGGCCAGTACATCTCCGGGGCCAAGTCCATCCCCGTCCCCGCCCTCCGGCGGTCGGGGAGCGGGGACGTGCTCACGGTGGAGGGTGCCCGCGAGCACAACCTGCACGACATCGACGTCGACTTCCCCCTCGGCCGCCTGGTGGCGGTGACCGGGGTGTCCGGCTCGGGCAAGTCCACGCTGGTCAACGACATCCTGCTGCGGTCGCTGGCCAAGCAGGTCCACCGGGCCAAGACGCTCCCCGGCCTCCACCGGACCATCCGCGGCGTGTCCCAGGTCGACAAGGTGGTGGAGGTGGACCAGGCTCCCATCGGCCGCACACCGAGGTCGAACCCGGCCACCTACACGGGCGTGTTCGACCACATCCGCCGGTTGTTCAGCCAGACCCAGGAGGCCAAAGTGCGGGGCTACCAGCCCGGCCGGTTCTCCTTCAACGTGAAGGGCGGCCGGTGTGAGGCGTGCTCGGGGGACGGCACCATCCGCATCGAGATGCACTTCCTGCCCGACATCTACGTGCCCTGCGAGGTGTGCCAGGGGGCCCGGTACAACCGTGACACCCTCGAGGTCACCTTCCGGGGCAAGACCATCGCCGACGTGCTCGAGCTCTCGTGCGAGGAGGCGCTCGGGTTCTTCGCCCACCAGCCGCCCATCGCCCGCCATCTGCAGACCCTGGTCGACGTGGGCCTGGGCTACATCCGCCTGGGCCAGCCCGCCCCCACCCTGTCCGGCGGGGAGGCGCAACGGGTGAAGCTGGCATCGGAGCTCAGTCGCCGATCGACCGGGCACACCCTCTACGTCCTCGACGAACCGACCACCGGGCTCCACTTCGACGACGTGCGCAAGCTGCTCGACGTGCTCAGCCGGCTGGTCGACCAGGGCAACACGGTCATCGTCATCGAGCACAACCTCGACGTCATCAAGAGCGCCGACTGGGTCATCGACCTCGGGCCCGAGGGCGGCGACCGGGGTGGATCGGTGGTGGCCATGGGCACGCCCGAGGAGGTGGCCAGGGTCAGCGGCAGCTACACCGGCGAGGTGCTGGCCCCGCTGCTGGGCATCGACCGGAACCGGATCCGGGCCAAGCGGGTGGCCCGCCCCAAAGTGGCCAAGGCGGCCAACCGGCCGACCACCCGCCCGAAGGCCACGGCCTCGACCCGGTAGACCACCTGTCCGTTGCCACCGG
>JBEKOI010000111.1:0-11810 GCA_049521915.1 Acidimicrobiales bacterium
CGCAATTCGGAGTTCGGACAGGGCGTGCCGGTGGGTCCGACACGCGGCCCCACCAACCGCCGGAGCCGGGGCGCAGCCCGGCTCGACTCAGGCGGTGCCGAGTGGGGAGCGGGACGACGCTCCGGATCCACTTGGGGGTTCTCCCTGGTTCATCGGCCACACCTCCCCGCTGGAACGTCCGGACCCACGCGCCCCTTGCGCATGCGCCGCTCCGACTCTACCCGCGGTCGACGGGATCGCCCACGGGCACGGGGTAGTGTCGACGACGTGGACCTCAGCTATCCCGTCGAGACAGAGGCCTTCCGGACCGAGATCCGCACCTGGCTGGAGGACAACCTCCCCGAAGGGTGGGGCACCCAGGGCTTCACCATGACCCGGGACGAGAAGCGGGCCTTCAACAGGGAGTGGACGAAGAAGCTGTTCGCCGGCGGGTGGATCTGCGCCTCCTGGCCGAAGGAGTACGGGGGCAAGGGCCTCTCGCTGATGGAATCGGTGGTCCTCAACGAGGAGTTCGCCCGGGCGGAGGCGCCACTGCGGGCCGACTTCTTTGGCGACACGCTGGTGGGACCGACCATCTTGCAATGGGCCACCGAGGAGCAGAAGAAGGAGTTCATCCCCGGCATCCTGGACGGAACCATCTCCTGGTGCCAGGGGTTCTCCGAACCCGACGCGGGCAGCGACCTGGCCTCGTTGAAGACGAGGGCCGAGCTCGACGGCGACGAGTGGGTGATCAACGGCCAGAAGGTGTGGACCACCCAGGCCCAGTTCGCCGACTACATCTTCCTTCTGGCCCGCACCGATCCCGACGCCCCCAAGCACGCCGGCATCTCCTACCTGCTGGTGCCCATGAAGCAGCCCGGCATCGAGGTCCGGCCCATCGCCCAGGTGGACGGGAGTGCCGACTTCAACGAGATCTTCTTCACCAACGCCCGCTGCCCCAAAGAGAACGTGGTCGGTGGGGTGAACAACGGGTGGAAGGTGGCCATGACCACCTTGGGCTTCGAGCGGGGATCGTCGGCCACGACCGGGTACCGGCGGTTCCAGCGGGAGCTCGACGAGATCATCGCCGAAGCCAAAAAGAACGGGAAGTCCTCCGACCCTTTGATCCGGCAACGACTGGCCCGGTCGTGGATCAACGTCAAGATCATGCAGATCAACGGCTACCGGTCGCTGACCGATTCGCTCAACGGCACCCACCACGCCGCCGCCCTGGGTGCCTGCAACAAGATGTTCTGGTCGGAGCACCATCAACAGACCATGGACCTGGCCATGGACATCCTCGGGCTCGACGGCCAGATCCTGACCGGTGATCCGAAGGACATCGTCGACGTGCGACTCAAACGGGGACGGGACGACTACCCGGTCAGCGATTTGCAGGCATCGTTCTTCTTCTCGCGCTCGGAGACCATCTGGGGCGGCACCGCCGAGATCCAACGCAACATCGTCGGGGAGCGGGTACTCGGCCTCCCCAAGGAGCCGAAGGCGATCACGAAGCCCTGAGCCGACCGGTCAACGCCTGCCCTCCTACATCAAACGTTCGATCGGGTATACGCTCTGGCGGGCCGGAAAAAGTCCGGCAGGGGTACCTTTATGAAGGGGGCTTTATCGAAATGCGCCGACTCATCATGTCAGCAACCGCCGTGGTGGCACTGGCCACTCCGGCCGCTCTGCTCGCCGTGGGCAACGCCGCACCGGCTGGGGCGGCGGCGAAGTCGTCCGTCACGTGCACGGCGCTGACCGGGACGACCACCGGGACCGTCACCGTCAGCAAATGCACACCAGCTTCGTCCACCAACAAGACGGTCACCGGGACCTCGATCAAGCTGGCAACCGGTGGGACCCTGACCTGGGCACCGAGCAAGCAGACCACAATCGTCGGCAAGCCGAAGCTCACCCTCGGGGGCAAGGCGTGTCCGAAGGGTAGTTCGGAAGAGATCGCCACAGGTTCCGTCACGGGTGGGACGTCCAAGTACACCAAGAAGGGTGATGTCTTCTCGGCTTCCGTCTGTCTCTCCGGAACCAAGGTGAGCATTTTGAAGAATTCAAAAGTCCTTCTGTAACTGCATCTGCTGTAACTGCATCGCAACGACACTGCCCTCCTCTCGAGGAGGGCAGTGTCGCGGGCCGATGATCTCCGACTCACTCGGGGCAGGACGACGACCCGGTCAGCGAAGGCGGCCGTGAGGCGTGAAGCCGAGGCCCGGGGCCGGCGCTCTGACATGCGAATTTGATGCTTCGGAGCGGCCCGGGGTCCCATTTCCCCATCAAGTCGTTTGAATGGCTGGAGAAGCGCCTGTACTGTCTGCCCAGGGCATCAGAAAGTGGGGTGGGAGCATGCGGGCACACATATCGCTCGTCAGCGCCATTGGTTCTCTACAGGGGCGCGGCAGCGGGGATCTGAGCCTTCATGTGCGAGTTGCCGCCCGACCGGGGTGACCAAAGGGTCAGGGGCACCTGTCGCTGACGAGAGCCCGTCTAGGGGCGGGAGAAACGAGAGACAACCATGCTTCGAACGATCCGCATCCTGGCCGTCGGCGCCTTTGCCATCCCGGCCGCGCTGGCCGTCGCAGTCCCGAGCGCTTCCTACGCAGCCACCAAACCACCAACGGTGACCTGCACCTCTGTGACTGGCACGCTGACCACCCAGAAGCTCGCCAAGTGCACCGGCGACACGTCGGTGGGCACCTCCGCCACTGCCACCAAAGCGGGCACCCTGATCACCTGGTCGGCCAAGGGTGGCGGCACCAGCACCAACAAGATCACCTCGGACAAGTCCGCCACGGGCAAGGCCGACACCTGCAAAGCCCCCAAGGGCCAGACGAACACATTCCTGGTCACCGAGTCGGGATCGATCTCGGCGGGCACCGGCGCAGGGAAGGCGCTGGTCGGTGGGAAAACTTCGGCCAAGGTGTGCGTGTTCTCGAAATCGGTCGCGCTCTACCCCGGCTCCAAATTCACCCTCTGACCCCTCAGTCTGAGTCCGACCGGACTCTCAACCTGTGAACCGAAGCGGGTCCCGACCCTGTCGGGGCCCGCTTCAGGCTTCAGGCCACGTTGGACTCGACGTCCCTGACCGCCTCCACCTCGATGTCGTGGGCGAGCCCGGATGCGTCACCGACCCGCCTGAGGCCCACCTGGTGCCGCCACATCAGGATGCCGGCTGCCAGCACAGTGGCCACCGCCCCGGTGAGGAGGGCGACCCGCGGGTTCGTCCACTGGGCAATGGCACCGACCAGCGGGGCGCCGATCGGTGTGGTCCCGAGGAAGGCCATGGCGTAGAGGGCCATGACCCGACCCCGCATGGTCGGATCCGCGCTCAACTGGAGGGTGGCGTTGGCCGTGGCGATGAACCCGATGGAGGCCGCGCCCATGAACACGATGAGGATCGATGCGGTGAGCAGGGTCGGGGCCAGCGCCACGGCAGCCAACAGGCCACCGAAGACGAGGGCGAGCACCTGCAGCAGGCGCGGGGTCGGTCGGGCCCGGTGCGCGGCCAGCAGTCCCCCGATGACCGCTCCGAACCCCATGCACGAAGTGAGGAGCGAGTACGCGCCGGCACCCCCGTGGAAGGTCACCTTGGCCAGCACGGCCAGGGTGACCGTGAAGTTGTAGGCGAAGATGCCGATGATGGCGATGGCCAGCAGGGTGTTCCGCAGGCTCGGGGTGCGCCAGACATAACGGAACCCATCACGAATCTGGCCCTTTGCCCGTGACACCTGTTCAGTCGGGTGGAGCTCCCTGCTCCTCATCATGGCCAGCCCGATGAGAACGGCCACGTACGAGGCGGCGTTCACGAAGAAACAGATCCCGAGGCCGAACAGGACGATCACCACGCCACCGATGGCCGGTCCGACCACCCGTGAAGCGTTCATCACCACGGTGTTGAGACTCACCGCGTTGGGCAGGTCCTCACGACCCACCATCTCCATGACGAAGGTCTGACGAGCCGGATTGTCGAACACGTTGACGAGACCGAGCAGCGTGGCCAGGAGGTAGACCTGCCACAGCTGGACGGTGTGGGTGACGACCAGCACCCCGAGCACCAGGGCCAACAGGCCACCGGCGGACTGGGTGGCATAGAGCAGGGTCCGTTTGTTGACACGGTCGGCCACCAGACCACCGAACGGGCCGAACAGCAGCATGGGCAGGAACTGGAGGCCGACCACGAGCCCGAGGTCGACGCTGCTCCCGCTCAGGTGCAGGACCAACCACGCCTGGGCCACCGTCTGCATCCAGGTGCCCGACACCGAGATGAGCTGGGCGGTGAAGTAGAGACGGTAGTTGCGGGTGCGAAGTGAGCTGAAGGTCCGGCGCACCGCGACGCGGACCGAGGTCATGATTCGTCCATCTCCACCAGTCGCTCGAGCAGCACGGTCAGCGCCCCGAGAGCGTCACGGTCCTGGGCCGGTAGGCGGTGCAGCTGCTGGGCCAGGAACGCGTTCTTCATCGACCGGCTGTGCTGCAGGACCCGTTGCCCCTCGACACTGACCGTCACCCTGGCCACCCGACGGTCGCCGGGGTCGACGACCCTGGTCACGTAGCCCAGGCCTTCGAGCCCTGCGACGATCCGGGTCATCGACGGAGGCTGGACCGACTCGCGGGCGGCCAGGGCCCCCAGTGTCGGTGACCCCAGCTTGTCGATACTGGCCAACGCCGAGGACTGCGATTGGGAGAGCCCCGAGGGAGCGTGCTGGCGAAGCCGCCGATGGAGTCGGGTCACGGCCAGCCGGAGCCGGGAGGCCATCTCCGTCTCGGCACGGTCGGCGCCGTCCGCACCCGCCTCGTCCGCGCCCGCCTCGTCCGCGCCCGCCTCGTCCGCGCCCGCCTCTTCCTCGGCACCCTCTTCCTCGGCACCGTCGGCGGCCGGGAGCACCTCCGACAATTCTGACGGCACGGGGACCTCGGCGGAGCCAGCACTCATGCCACCGATAGTACTTAGTTTGACTAACTAATGCAACAGGAAACCCGCCCTGAGCCAGGCTCGTCAGCTCGTTGCTCACTCCCCCGGGTCAGAAGCTGGGTACGTAGCCCCCGCGGCCCATCGACTCGCTCTCGAACGGATCCATCGACTCATCGACCCCGCCCTGGACCTCGGTGACCCAGGGCAGGCGATCCCGGAGAATGCGGTCGACCCCGCCCTGGAGTGTGGACGCGCTCACCGCACAGGAGCTGCACGCCCCCTGGAGCTGGACCTCGACCACGCCGGTGGCCACGTCGGCCGAGACGAGGGCCAGATCCCCACCGTCGGCCTGCACGGCCGGACGCATGAGCTCGATGAGGCTGTTGAGCTGATCCAGCCTCTCCGCCCGCTCCTCGTCGCCGAGTACCTCACCGGGCCCACCGGCCGTATCGGAGGCTGCGGCAGATGGGGAGGCTGCGGCAGATGGGACGGCTGCCGTGGGGCCGGCGTCGCCGTCGCCGACCGCTTCCTGCTCACTGCTCTCAGGCTGGAATTGCTCAGCGTCCACGGGATGTCCTCTCGTCCTCACCGCCGGGGCCTGCCGCCCACCGGTGACCGGTTTGCCCCACCAGTCTGCCGCGTCGGGGCGGCACTTCGAACATCGGCGTACCCGCCCACCGCTGGGCCGCCCTCCCCTCCCCCAACCAACCCGCCGCCGATTACCACCACCACGGTCGGAGGCGGTTACGATGCGTTGTGCCCATGGAGCGACCTCCCACTCCCCCGGGGCCGATCGGACTCGTCCTACCGACCTTCGTGCAAGACACGGTTCCCCCGTGGGCGGCGCCGACCGCTCGGAGCCCCGAGGACCCCATCGCCCACCTGGCCGACGCCTGCCGCCGGGCCGAAGAGGCGGGGGCCGACGCCCTGTGGGCCTGCGACCACCTCTTCTGGCACGGTCCTTCCCTCGAGTCGATGACGACGCTGGCCGTGGCGGCCACGGCCACCGCCTCCGCCACCCTGGGCACGTGCGTGGTCCAACTTCCCCTGCGCCAGGCACCGGCGGTGGCCAAGCAGGCGGCCAGCCTGCAGACCCTGACCCGGGGGCGGTTCATCCTCGGGGTCGGCGTGGGCAGCCACGCCGGCGAGTACGAACAGGCGGGCGTCGACTACCGGACCCGCGGCCTCCAGCTGGACGCCGGAATCGGTGAGCTGCGAAGGTCGTGGGCCTCCGGGCACGGCGTCACCTCCGGCGACACCTCCGCCCCGGGAGGGGAGCGCTACCGGCAGTTGCCGGAGGCGCCCGCCATCCCGGTGTGGGTGGGCGGCTCATCGGAGGCCGCCCTGCGCCGGGCGGCCACGCTGGCCGACGGATGGATGCCCCTGTTCCTGCGGCCCACCGAGTACCAGGAGGCCCTCGAGCGGCTGGCCAAGGAGATCGACCGGGCCGGTCGGTCCGCCGATGCGGTCACCCCGTCCATCGTCCTGTTCGTGTCCATCGACAACGACCCCGTGGTCGGCGCCAGGCGCGGCACGGAGTGGATGTCCTCCCTCTACGGGATCCCGGCCAAAGCCTTCGATCGGCACATCGTCAGCGGGACGGCACACGAGGTCGCCGATGTCATCGCCGAATTTCGTGCTGTTGGGGCTCAACACGTGGCAACCTACGTGACCGCAGACCAACCGTTGGAACAGTTCGAACGCCTGATCGCCGCCCTGGCGACGGTCGGCGTCCGGGCTCGAGGATAACGAGGACACCGTGGACCACACCGTATCCGTCGTCGGCGCGGCAATGACCGCCATGAACCGGCGGGACCGAACGGCCGAGGAGATGGCCGATGAGGTCGTGGCCGATGCCCTGGCCGACGCCGGGGTCGACCCGGCCGAGGTCAACCTGGTGGTGTTCGGAAATGCCACCGCGGGCAGGTTGATCGACCAGGGCTGCATCCGGGGCCAGACCTTCCTCCGCCGCTCCGGACTGCGCAACGCCGGCATCGTCAACGTGGACAATTCGTGCGCCGGTGGGGCCTCCGCCCTCCACCTGGCCACCATGGCGACCTTGGGCGGCTCCGGCACCGTGCTCGCCGTCGGGGTCGAGAAGATGTGGACGGGCGACCGGTCGGCCACCCTCGCCGGTATCGAGGACGGGGTCCCGCTGCTCGACCGGCTCCGGATGCACGAGCAGCTCGAGAACCCGTCGGGTTCGGTGCTCATGGCGCTCAACGCATCCTGGACCATCATCCAGATGGAGGAGCGCGACGCCACCCTCGAGCAGTTCGCGGCGGCCGCCGTCAAGGCCCGGCGCCACGGCGCCCTCAACCCCAAGGCCCAGTTCCAGTCCGAGGTCACGCTGGACGAGGTGCTCGAGTCGCCCTCCATCGTGTGGCCGCTCACCCGTCTCATGTGCTCGTCGTTCACCGACGGTGGCGCGGCCGTGGTCCTGTCGACGGCGTCGCGGGCCGGGGCGCCCCGGATCCGGACCAGCACCGTCCGTTCGGGCAACGGCGATATGGACTATCACGACCGCCTGGCCGAGGCGGCCACGGTGGCCTGGGATGCGGCCGGGGTCGACCCCGCCGACATCGATATCGTCGAGCTGCACGACGCCACCAGCGCCGAGGAGCTGTACGCCCTCGAGTCGTTGGGCTTCTTCAAGCCGGGCGACGCCGGACCGGCCACCGTGGCCGGGGACACCACCATCGGCGGTGCCGGGGTGACCGTCAATCCGAGCGGAGGGCTGGTGGCCAGGGGCCACCCCCTCGGTGCCACCGGTATCGCCCAGTTGGTCGAACTGACCGGCCAGCTGCGGGGCGAAGCCGGTCCGCGCCAGGTGGAGGGGGCCCGACTGGCGATGTCGGCCAACACCGGCGGCATCATCGGTAAGGATGCAGCGTTCATCGGAATCCACGTACTCGAGGCCGGCTGACCATGAGGACCATCAAGGCATGAAGACCACCCGTGGCGGCATCGTGACCGGCTGGGGCATCGCCGTGCCCGACAAGATCGTGACCAACGACGACCTCTCGGTGACCATGGACACCAGCGACGCCTGGATTCAGGAACGGACCGGCATCCGCGAACGACGGATCGGCGGCACCACCTCCCAACTGGCCATCGAGGCGGGGATCGCCGCGCTGGCCAGTGCCGGTCGGCGACCGGATGAGATCGACAGTGTGATCCTGGCCACCACCACCCCGGACCAGATCGTGCCCGGCACCTCGGCCACCGTGCAGGACGGCATCGGCGTACCCGGGGGCGCCTTCGACGTCAACGCCGCCTGCTCGGGGTTCGTGTACGCGCTGGCCGTGGCCCACGGCATGCTGGCCATCGGAGCCGAGCGGCTGCTGGTCATCGGGTCGGAAACCCTGAGCCGGATCACCGACTGGGACGACCGGTCCGTGGCGGTGCTCGTCGGCGACGGGGCCGGTGCTCTGGTGTTGGAGGCGGTCGACGGTCCCGGCCAGCTGTTGTCGTGGAACCTCGGAGCCGACGGTTCGCTGCGCCATCTCCTCAAGTGCGATCACGGCGGCTATCTGTACATGGACGGCAAGGAGATCTTCCGGAAGGCGGTGCGGGTGGTGGTCGAGTCGGCCGAGCAGGCCATCGCCGAAGCCGGCCTCACCGCGTCCGACATCGATGTGATGGTCCCCCATCAGGCCAATCTGCGGATCATCAATGCCGCGTGCCAGCGCCTGGGCATCCCCGACGAGAAGGCGGTGGTGGTCATCGACCGCTACGGCAACACCTCGTCGGCGTCCATCCCCCTGGCTCTGGCGGACGCCTTGGAGACCGGCCGGCTGCAAGCGGGCCACCACGTCCTGCTCACCGGATTCGGCGGCGGCATGACGTGGGCCAGTGCCGTGCTGCGCTGGGGCGGGTGAGGGAGGGCATGGCACCTGCCCTGGTGGTGCTGGCAGCCGGCATGGCCCGCAGGTACGGCGGATGCAAACCGCTGGCCCCGATCGGACCCAACGGCGAAGCCGTCATCGACCTGTTGGTCAGCGATGCGGTGGCCGTCGGCTTCGGCCGGATCGTGCTCGTCCTCCATCCCGAGTCGGGTCCGTCCATCCGCTATCACGTCGAGCGGTGCTGGCCGGGTTCTGTCGACGTGGCCTTTGCCGAGCAGCGGGTCCCGCTGGGCACCGTCCACGCCGTGTTGGCGGCGCAGTCCTCCCTCGGCACCGACAATTCGTTCGGTGTGGCCAACGCCGACGACATCTACGGCGAGGTGGCCATGGGGCTGTTGGCACGACAGCTCGCGTCCGACGCCGATGAACACGCGTTGGTCGGCTACCAGCTCCGGTCGACCGTGGCCACCGACGACCCGGTCACCCGGGGCATCTGCGAAGTCGACGCCGGCGGTCACCTGGTCGCCCTGACCGAACGGCGGAACGTCACCCGACAGGACAAGGGCCAGGTCTTCACCTCCGACGACGGGCGGGGCCCATCGGAGCTCGACGGGGACCTTCCCACCTCCGTCAACCTGTGGGGTTTCCAGCCGGCCATCTGGCCGGTGTTCGAGTCGGCCATGACCGAGTCGGGGCTCGACGAGGAGGCGCTGGTGGCCGAAGTGGCTGCCGGAGGCCCGGTTCCCAAGGCCGAGGTGCTGCTCCCCGAGGTGGTGGCGACCATGGTGGCCGACGGTGGCCTTCCGGTACGGGTCATCGCCACCGACGCCAAGCTGGTGGGCGTCACCCACGCCGCCGACCTCCCGGTGGTGAGCGCCGAGCTGGCCCGACAGGTTGCCTGGGGCACGAGGCCCAGCTGCCTGTGGCCTTCTGTGGAGTGACGGCGACGACGACCGGGCGGCCCACCCGGCCCGGCCCACCCGGCCCGGTCCAGCCAGTCAGGGCCCGGCCCACCCGGCCCACCTGATCAGCCAGACAGGCTCCGGCACAGCCTCGGTTGCGGACTCGAGGCGGTGACGTCGGCCGCGGTCAGGGCGGGCGGTGGAACCGGGTGGGTCGCCCCGGTGAGGACGGACACGGGCTCGACCTCGTCCACCGTGGTCGAGAGAAACTTGATGCCCCTCATGGTCACCTCGACGAGGTGCTTGACGGGATCGGTGATCACCACCACATCGACAGAGGAGCCCACCGTGATCAGGGACGGTAGGCCATAGGTGATGCCGCCCGGGCGCACCAGGTTGAAGCTGACCTGGACTCGACCTGCGAACCTGGACGGCGTGGCCTTTGCCGACACCGTGTCAGGGCCCACGCCGAGCATGGGTAGCCACTGGCTAGCACTGGCCACCAGATGATGGGCGGTGACACTGAAGGTGCGTTGGAAGGCGTGGCCACGCTGGACCGCCATCCACGTCGCCCGGGTGAACTGCTGGCTCGGAATCGTCGAGTAGTTCTCGCCGTTGGAGATGTAGAGGCCGTCGCAATTGCCGATGATGTACAGCTCCCCGGCCGGCGCCCACGGAGGAAGTTGGCTCCCCCGGTGAACGTTTGCCTCGAGCGGGTGGCCCGTGATGTCGCTGATCGACTTCTGGGTCTGCACGAAGCTGAGCACCTGTGTCGGGGTCCACTCTTCGTTGGGAACGATGGCGATGCCGATATTGGCCACGATGGTGAACAGGGCCACCAGCGTGATGACGGTGAACGTCCCGATTCGGAACCGCCTGCTCCGGCCCTCCATCCGGCGCCAGATATCGGTCAGGGCCACCGCGCTGGCCAGCACCAGGAAGGGCACGAAGTCGGCCAGGTACCGGGGCGCGATGTACCCCCACAGGAGGAGGGCGGCACCGGCGGATCCTGCGGCCAGAAGGGGGATCCGGGTGAGGGCGACCCTGCCGATCGGTCGGGGTCGGAACGCGGTGACCAGCCCCCAGCAGCTCAGAAGGAAAAGCAGTGGCATCGACGACGGCATGCTGGCCGTCCGGTACCGCCGATCGAAGAGCACACCGGATACCGCCGTGGCCGGTGCCGCGGGCAGGGTGACGAACGGGAACACCGACGTGAACCGGAGGCCGTCCAGCCGGAGGTAGGCCAGAGCGTCGCTCGGTAGGAAGGCGATGCCCTCCTCCGAGTTGTGGTTCGCGGCCAGGAACTGCCGTCGGTAGGCATTGCGACTGGTCCACACCTGGTCGACCACGGGGAGCCCGAAGGGCACTCCGAACTTGAGATAGTTGACGAAGCACCCGATCAGCAACGGAACCAAGCCGGCCGCGAGCACCGGTACGCACCACCTCCGGTTCTCCTGACCTCCGCGGCCGAGCCCGAACCAGGCGGCGACGAGCACGGCCGCGACGACACACGCCCATCCGGTGGTCAGCCGGTCGAGGTTGGCACACAGGATCAACAACCCGGCAACCACCACCCGGCCCCGCGATGGACGTTCCAGCACGCCCAGCAACGCGAACAGGCTCCCGACGGTGAGGCAGATACTCCAGGCCAGGTCCTCGGCGAACACATAAGGGATCGAGGCCAGGACCGTGAACACCGATCCGACCATGATGGTGGCGATCAGCACTCCGAACGCGGTGGCTTCGGCCCGGCCCATCACCACCGGGCCACGCATGAGGATGCGCACCCGCCACAGGAGCAACGAAACGAAGAGGGCGGTGATCAGCCAGGCGGCAAGCATGAAGGGCACGGTCAATCGACCGTCGAGGCTGCTGGTCAGGGCCAGGATGGGCATGCGGATGATGGACGGGAACAGCCCGAAGTAGGTGAACTGGCGCCCGTCGTGAACGAATGCCTCGATGCCGACGGCGCCGTTGGCCAACCACAGATGGCCGTGGAAGATGGCCCTGGCCTGGAGGTCGTAGAAGTTGTCCTCGAAGGCCGTCTTCCGGATGGGGTCGGGAGTCTCCCATGGGCCCCAGAGGATCCACACGAACGGAACCGCGGCCACGACCGTTCCGACGACGGCGGCGACGGTGAACCGCCGGCGGCCGGCGGAA
>JBEKOI010000112.1:0-11803 GCA_049521915.1 Acidimicrobiales bacterium
GATCTTGAGGGTGAGCAGAACAGATCCCTGCCGGCACTGGAGGAGGAAGAGGCGGTTGCCGACCGGGCCCACCGTCCCGACCGTGAGCCGGTCGGGAGCCGAGAGGTCGTAGCCCTCGCTCATGCGATGGCCAGTTCGGTCAGCGAGGCGGTGGAGTTGACGGTGAGCACGTGGGGCCCGGCCGCGGTGAAGGCCAGCGCCGACACGGAGCAGGGTGACACCACCAGACGCTGGAAGAGGTCGAGGGGCGTGCCCGCGCAGCTGGCCACCGCGGCCTTGATGGGGTCGGCGTGGGACACGGCGACGATCGTCTCGCCCTGGTGCAACCGGGTCAGGTGGCCGATGGCCGAAGCCATCCTGGCCTGCATCTCTGGGAAGGACTCGCCCCCGGGGAAGCGGAAGCCGCTCGGGCAGCGCTGGACCTGCGCCCATTCTGGCTTCTTGGCCAGCGAGCTCAGCTTGGCCCCGGTCCATTGGCCGAACTCGCACTCGATGAGGCCACGATCGGTGCGCACGCGTAGCCCGAGGGCCCTGGCGATGGGCCGGGCTGTCTCCATGGTCCGCTCCAGAGGGGAGGCGTAGACGGCCACCGGCGCCCGCCGGCCGGCGGCCACCAGGGCCTCCAGGCGCTCGCCCACCGCTTCGGCCTGGGCCCGTCCCTCGTCGGAGAGATGAAGACCGGGGGCCCGGCCGGGGAGCACCTTGCCCGTGGTCGGTGTCGTCCCGTGGCGTACCAACAGGACCACCGTCGGGCGGCTGGGGACATTCGCTCGGCTGGCCACGCTCGTTCACCGTACTCTGTCCCCGGCGCCACCCCGGCTCCCCGGCGGTGGCCCGCAGAGAGCCGCGTTGGCTCAGTTGGCCACGCCGGCCAGGGGTCGGACCAGGGGTCGGACCAGGGGTGCGACCGCTTCGCAGCCGTCGCCGGGCCCGTCGTCCCCCGGTGTCACCGGGTCGTGGCTGTGGTCCTCGTCGGAGAGCTTGGACGGCCACCAGTTCCACCGGCCCAGGAGGACCACGACGGAGGGGACCAGAAGGGTGCGGACGAAGAACGTGTCGAGGAGGATCCCCGCGGCCAGACCGAGACCGATCTCTTGCACCTGGGTGTTGCCGGTGACCGTCAGCACCCCGAAGGTCCCGGCCAGGATGAGGCCGGCCGATGTCACGGTGGTGCCCGTGGCCTCGACGGCACGCCTGACGGCCACCTTGATCGGGGCGTGGTGGGCCTCCTCCCGGATCCGCGTCATGACGAGGATGTTGTAGTCCTGGCCCAGGGCCATGATGAAGATGAACATGAAGAAGGGGAGGACGAAATTGATGCCGTCCTGCCCGCCGATGATCACGAAGATCAGCACGGCGAGGCCGAGGGAGGCCAGGTAGGACAGACCCACGCTCACCACCAGGTACAGCGGTGCCACCAGGCTTCGCAGCACGATGGCCAACAAGAGGGCGAGCACGATCATGACGATGGGGATGATCCTCATCAGGTCGTGGCCCGAGATGGTGCCCACGTCCGACGCCAGCGGGGCGTCGCCGCTGATTCCGCTGGCGGTGGCCCCGATCGACCGGGCCACCCGGGCCACGGCGGCGCGCACGGCGGGCACCGCGGCCGCGGCCGCGGTGCCATCGGGTTCGCCGGCCCGCAACGCCGTCTGGTATCGGATGGTCCGGCCGTCGGCGCTGATGAACTGGGAGGAGGCCTGGTAGGCGCTGTACACCGCGGGCGAGACGTCGACGCCGGCCGGCGGGGCGAGCGGGAGGGTGTCGGCCGGTCCCAGCGGGGACAGCAGGGCCCGGGCCCGGGCCAGCGCCGAGGGGGCGACCATCTGCCCGCCCGGATCCACGGCGCCGGTCACGGCGCTGAACTCCCCCGACCGGACCAGGGCCTGTTGGGCCTCGGCCATCACGGCGGGGTCGGTCCACACCGAGTTCGGAAACCGGAACAGCACCGTGGTGGGATTGGTCTCGACCGACGGGAAGTCGGCTGCCAGAAGTGCCTGGCCCCGCCCCGAATCGGACGTGGCCGGAGCGGGCTCATTGTTGAATCCGGAGGGCGAGTAGGCCAGCATCGACGCGGCCAGCCCGCCGAAGATGACCAGGCCGATGGCCAGGGTGAGCACCGGTCTGCCCACCACCTTGCCGGCGATGCGGCCCCAGACGCCTCCCCGGTGCCGGCCCACCTTGGGTATCCGGGGCCAGAACACGCTGCGACCCAGCACCGCCAGCAGCGCCGGCAGCAGGGTCAGGTTGGCGGCCAGGGCGACGGCGATCCCGATGGCCAGGGCCGGGCCCAGTCCCTTGTACAGCCCGAACGTGGCCACCACCACCGTGGCCAGGGCGCCCATGACCGTCAGGCCCGAGAAGGTGATCGATTCGCCCACCTTGCACAGCGAGAACGACACCGCTTCACCGACGCTCTTCCCGCGGCGGAGCTCCTCGCGTAGCCGGAAGATGAGGAACAGCCCGTAGTCGGTGCCGGCCCCGAGCAGGACCACGATGAGGAGTATCGGGGTCAGGTCGGAGACCTCGACGCCGATGTGGGTGGACTCGGCGATGATTGGACCGGCCGCGAACAGGGCCACCGCCGAAGGGAGCAGGGCCACCAACGGGGCCAGGAGGGCCCGGAAGGTGAGGAACAGGAGCGCCACGATGAACAGGACCGAGAGGAGCTCGATGAGGGTCTGGATGTGGCCGTTCTGGTTCTGCTCGTCTATCGAGCTGGCCAGACCTCCGGTCAGGTGCATGCTCAGGCCGGGTGGTGGTTGGGTGGTGGCGAACGTGGCCCGCAGCGCCACGACCGCCTGGTCGGCCACCTTCTGCCCGGCCGACGCCGGGAGCTGCAGCTCGACGAGCGCCCTGCGGGCCCTCCCGTTGGCCGATGCCCCCTGGTCCACCACGGTGGTCACCCGGGGCACGGCCCGCATGGCCAGCTCGGCCCGGTCGATGGCGGTGTCGTCGGCCGCGGTGAGCTGGGTGCCGGAGGTGGCGGCCACGAACGTCGTGCTCATCGAGGTCGCCGAATTGAACGGACCGGCGAGGGCCTGAGCCCGGACACTGGGCTCGCTGGCCGGCAGGAATTGGGTGTTGCTGTTCTTCTCCACGCTGGTCAGCGACGGAAGGGAGACGGTGAGGACCACGGTCACCACGATCCAGCCGGCGATGATCAGCCAGCGAAAGCGTACGGTGAACCGTCCGAGGGCGGCGAACAAGCGGGATTTCCTCCAGGGTCGAAGGCTGGGCCCCGGAGGCAGATGGGCCCGGGCTCAAGATTCAGCCTAGGCCCCGTGCGCCAGATCTTTAGGGCCGATCGGCCCTAATCGGCCCGATTATTACCCGATTTTCATGTGCTGGCCGGCAGGCGGCGGGGCATGGGGACCGCCGTCTCCGGCCACCGCCGGCGGCTGACCCGGGCCAGCCTGTGCAGCAGGGCGATGGCCCCCGGATCGTCGTCGCCCGGTCTGGTCTCCACGGCGCCGTCGGCGATCATCCGGTCGAGCAGGTCGCGGCCCTTGTCGGTCCGCACGATGGTCAGGGTCCAGTCGTTGAAGGCCCCGATGCCACCGGTCGAGATGTCGGCGTGCTCGGCGGCGAAGTCGGGACAGGCGGTGCAGCCCTCCCTGGTCCAGGCGTGGGCTTCCTTGAGGGGGACCTCGTGGTACCCGCCGTCACGCGTCCACACCTGGAACACACCCTTGATGTTCATCTTCGAGATGTCGGCCCGGGCGATCCCGTACTTGGCCTCGAAGAGCTCGGGGAAGATGGCGTCGTCGAAGGTTTTGGAGCACATCAAGCCGATGGTCAGCGACAGCCGCCGGGCGATCTTGCCGGCCTTGCGGGCCTGCATGACCGGGGGCGCCGACGACTGGCACCCCATGCCCACCAGGGCGATGCGTTCGGCACCGGCCTCGATGGCCAACGGGTACGCCAACGGGTTGGCCGAGTAGGTGTAGCGGGAACCGGCCGCGGCCAGCACCTGGGCCCGGGTGGTGGCGACGGCGGGCACCGCCTTCCAGGTGGTGCCGTCACCTTCGAGGTCGGAGACCAGCGCGGCGTCGATCACGTCGTGCTCGAGGGCCCACACGAGCAGGGCGGAGACCAGCCCGCCGTCCTGTCCGCACTGGTGGATCTCGGGATCGGTGGCCCGGACCAGGAGGATGTCCGTGGACACCCCGGCGACCTCCTCGGTGGTCCGCTCCCTTCCGAACAGATGGGTGTCGACCTCGGGCTCCCACAGCCGGAACCGCGGGCATGCCCGGGTACACATCGTGCAGCCCTTGACCCCGTGGGTGCAGCTTTCGGCTCCGCCCTCGGCGTCGATGTGGAACGGCTTGTAGCGTCCACCGGTGTCGTCATAGGAAAGAACGTCGTAGGGGCAGGCCACGATGCAGGCCGCGCACCCCGTGCACAGGCCGGAGGTGACCACCTCGGTGAACAGCTCGGCCCAGTGCGGCTTCTCGGGGGGCATGGCCTTACCCTATCGAGGCGGGCCCGGGCGCCGGAGCACTCGGTCGACCGGCTTCCGTTGGGTACCCTCGTGCGGTGCCCGAGTTGCCGGAGGTCGAGAGCTACCGGCGGACCGCCGAGGCCGCGCTCGGGCGCACCATCTCATCGGTCTCGGCTCCCGACCCCTGGTTCATCAAGGGTGGGGCCGACGGGACGGCTGTCCGTCGGGCCCTGGTGGGCCACCGGCTGACCGCGGCCCGCCGTATCGGCAAGCTGTTGCTGCTCGACGTCGAGGGAGCTCCGACGCTCGGCATCCGGTTCGGGATGACCGGCAAGCTGCTGGTGGACGGGGAGCCGGGCACCGACCGGTTGGTCTACGCCCCCCGGCGCCACGACCCGAAGTGGGACCGGTTCTCGATCGACTTCTCGGACGGTGGCTCGCTCGTGGTGCACGACCCGAGGCGGCTGGGCGGGATCCTGCTCGATCCCGACGTGTCCGGCCTCGGCCCCGACGCGGCCACCGTCACCCCGTCGGCCCTGGCCGCGGCCCTGCGGGGGTCGAAGGCCCCGCTCAAGGCCCGCCTGCTCGACCAGTCGCGTCTGGCCGGCGTGGGCAACCTCATCGCCGACGAGGCACTGTGGCGGTCGCGGCTGTCCCCGCTGCGGCCGGCCGGGTCACTGTCTCCTGCCGAGGTGCGCCGCCTCCACCGTCATCTGCTGCGGACCATCGAGGACCTGACCGGCCGGGGCGGGTCCCACCGGGGCGACCTCATGGAGGAGCGTCGCATCGGGGGTCGGTGCCCGCGTGACGGCACGGAGCTGGTCCGGTCGACGGTCGGGGGACGGACCTCGTGGTGGTGCCCGGCCCACCAGGTGTGACCAGTCCGACGGGGTCAGCCGGCACGGCGGGGTCAGCCGGCCAGCCGGGGTCAGCCGGCCCGCCGGGGTCAAGCCGGCTAGCCGGGGTCAGCCGGCCAGCTCGGCGAGGACCTTCTCCGCGTGGCCGTCGGCCTTCACGTGGTACCAGGGCCGGGCGATCTTGCCGTCGGGTGCGATCAGGAAGGTCGACCTGATGACCCCGATCGACTTCTTGCCGTAGAGCGTCTTCTCGCCCCATGCCCCGTAGGCCTCGCCCACCTCGTGGTCGGCGTCGGTGAGCAGGGGGAACTTGAGCCCGTACTTGGACCGGAATTTCTTGTGCTTGTCGGCGCTGTCGCCGGAGACGCCGAGAACGGCCACCTTGGCCCGGGCGAAGGCGCGCAGGTTGTCGTTGAACTGGCAGGCCTCCTTGGTGCATCCGGGCGTGTCATCCCTCGGGTAGAAGTACACGACGACCTGTTGTCCGGCGAAGTCCTTGAGCGATACCGGGTTGCCGTCCTGATCGGGCAAGGTGAACGCGGGCGCCTTGTCGCCGGCAGCGAGCTTTCCCATGGTGGACTTCCTTTCGCAGGGTGGTAGGTACCGTCCGCACCGGGGCGGCACCGTGATGTGCTGGGGTCCACGATGGCACAAACCCGCTTCCGCGGGAGCGGGCGGAGCGTGGGAGACTCAACCACGATTGAGGTCGAAGGGACTGCAAGCCATGACAGAATCGACGAACGAGCCGGGGCCGACCGAAGGCGTCACACTCACCAGGGTGACCGACCACCCGGCCCACAACCGGCGGAAGGTCTACGTGAACGGCACCGGAGGTGTCCGGGTCCCGTTCATCGAGGTCGCCCTGTCCGATTCGCCCGCTTCCGATGGGGCCCGGCCGAACCCGCCGGTGACCCTCTACGACACGTCAGGTCCCGGCTCGGTGCCGACGGAGGGTCTGCCCCCGCTCCGCCTCCCGTGGATCGCGGCGCGCGGGGATGTGGTCGAGCACCGGGGCCGTGCGGCCACCCGGCGCGACGACGGCCGCGCCGCGGTGCGCCGGGCCGAGCCCGATTCGGAGAGCATCCCCCCGTCCGGCCGCAGGACGCTGCGGTCCACAGGAGGACCGGTCACCCAATTGCACTACGCCCGGAGGGGCGAGGTGACACCGGAGATGAACTTCGTGGCGGCCCGCGAGGGTGTGCCCGCCGAGCTGGTGCGCGACGAGATCGCCGCCGGCCGGGCCATCCTGCCGGCCAACGTCAACCACCCCGAATCCGAGCCCATGGTCATCGGCAGCCGGTTCCTCGTGAAGGTCAACGCCAATATCGGCAACTCGGCGGTGTCCTCGTCCATCGAGGAGGAGGTGGAGAAGCTGACCTGGGCGACCAGATGGGGTGCGGACACGGTCATGGACCTCTCCACCGGTCCTGACATCCACACCACCCGCGAGTGGATCGTCCGCAACTCCCCGGTGCCCATCGGGACGGTGCCCATCTACCAGGCGCTCGAGAAGGTGGACGGGTCTCCCGAGGAACTGACGTGGAACCTCTACCGTGACACCCTCATCGAGCAGGCCGAACAGGGTGTGGACTACTTCACCATCCACGCCGGCGTCCTCCTCCGGTACGTGCCCATGACCGCCCGCCGCACCACGGGGATCGTGAGCCGGGGCGGGTCGATCATGGCCGCCTGGTGCCTGGCCCACCACACCGAGAACTTCCTCTACACCCGGTTCGAGGAGATCTGCGAGATCATGGCCGCCTACGACGTGGCCTTCTCACTGGGCGACGGCCTGCGGCCCGGTTCGATCGCCGACGCCAACGACGAGGCGCAGTTCGCCGAGTTGCGCACCCTCGGCGAGCTCACCGAGGTGGCGTGGCGCCACGACGTCCAGGTCATGATCGAGGGACCCGGACACGTGCCGCTGCACAAGGTGGCGGAGAATGTGACCCTCCAACAGGAGGTCTGCCACCAAGCGCCCTTCTACACCCTGGGGCCGCTGACCGTCGACGTGGCGCCCGGCTACGACCACATCACCTCGGCCATCGGCGCCGCGGTCATCGGCATGGCCGGGACGGCCATGCTCTGCTACGTCACCCCGAAGGAGCACCTGGGCCTGCCCAACCTGGAGGACGTCAAACAAGGGATGATCGCCTACAAGATCGCCGCCCACGCGGCCGACCTGGCCAAGGGGCACCCGGGGGCTCAGGCGTGGGACGACGCGTTGTCCAAGGCCCGGTTCGAATTCCGCTGGGAGGACCAATTCAACCTGGCCATGGACCCGGAGACGGCCCGGGCCTACCACGACGAGACCCTTCCGGCCCAACCGGCGAAAACGGCCCATTTCTGTTCGATGTGCGGTCCGAAGTTCTGTTCCATGCGCATCAGCCAGGATGTTCGCGACTACGCCGAGGCCAAGGGGATGGACCTCGCATCCGCCGTCGAGATCGGGCTCAAGGAGAAGGCGACGGAGTTCCGCCAGACTGGATCAGAGGTATACAGCGAGCCCTCGGCCACCTGAACAGGGTGTCCTCCTCCGGGATGGCCCGGAGTGGGGGGCATTCCAGGCTAGACTGTGCATGTGGTGAGGCGCAGTGCCTTCCACCGGGGTCTTCCTCATCTCCGTTCTCCGAGCCGCCGACGCGGTCCGGAACGATGGCCCGAGGCGGGCCCGAAGGCATTCGTGAGTGGCACGGATGTCGACGGTCGGCCTCCGGCCGTCACCGAACAGTGAGAGAGAGCTTCCAACCCCATGACAACCGTTATCGACCCGTCGGACCGCGTCCTCGATCCCGCCGATGGGGCCTTGGACGCCGGCAACGGCGGGAACGGCGATGCCCCCACGTTCGCGTCGCTGGGCGTCGACCCGGCCCTGGTCAAGGCCCTCGCCGACCAGGGGATCACCACCACGTTCGCCATCCAGGCCATGACCGTGGCCGATGCTCTGGCCGGGCGGGATGTGTGCGGGAAGGCCAAGACGGGATCCGGCAAGACCCTGGCCTTCGGCATCCCGCTGCTCCAGCGCACCATGGCCGCCAGGTCCACCGAGCCGGGCCGCCCCCGGGCCCTGGTCCTCGTTCCCACCCGCGAGCTGGCCGTGCAGGTCAGCGAGGTCCTCGAACCCCTGGCCAAGGAGGCGGGCCTCCGGATCGCCGCCGTCTACGGCGGTGCCGACATCGAGCGGCAGGTGAAGAAGTTGCGCCGTGGGGTGGACGTGATCATCGCCACACCCGGGCGGCTCATCGACCTGGGTGACCGCGGGGAGCTCTCGGTCGCCGACATCGAGACGCTGGTGCTCGACGAGGCGGACCGGATGGCCGACATGGGGTTCATGCCCCAGGTCGAGTGGGTGCTTCGCCGTCTCGAGCGGGTGCACCAGACCCTCTTGTTCTCGGCCACCCTCGACGGGGCCGTGGACCGGCTGGTGAGCCGGTACCTGACCGATCCGGTGATGCACGAGGTGGCCTCGCAGCGCACGACGGTCGACGCCATGGAGCACCGGTTCCTCGAGGTGCACCAGATGGACAGGGTCAAGGTGTGTGCGGCCATCTGCCGCAACTCGGACAAGACCCTGGTGTTCGTGCGCACGAAGCGCGGTGCCGACCGGTTGGTCGAGCAGCTGCGTAAGGAGGGCGTGAAGGCCGACGTCATCCACGGGGACCTTCGTCAGACGAACCGGGAGCGGACCCTCAAGGACTTCGGCGACGGCAGGCTCCCGGCACTGGTGGCCACCGACGTGGCCGCCCGGGGTCTCGATATCGACATGGTCGACGTCGTCGTCCACTTCGATCCACCCGAGGACCACAAGGCCTACCTGCACCGCTCGGGCCGAACCGCCCGCGCCGGCGAGGCCGGACTGGTGGTGACCCTGGTGCAGTGGAACCAGATCCTCGAGGTCGAGCGCATCCAGACCCGGATCGGGCTCAAGGTTCCGATCGTCGAGATCTTCTCCAATGACCCCCGCCTGACCGACCTGGCCTCATGGCAGCCGGGCACCGACTGAGATCCATCGGCCCCGAACCTGACGCCGGGCACGTCGCCCGAGGGACCGCCGGGCGCACCGGGACCACCGGGGCGAGAGGGCCGACCGGGGCGAGAGGGACCACCAGGACCACCGGGCCGACCGGCCGAGGGTACGGCCGGGGACGGGACCACTGAGGAGCGCATGTCCGACACCCATTTCCGGGCACCGATGACGGTCGGTGCCGGCATCGAAGGCACCGGGCGGATCCTGGTGGTGACCGCCCACCCCGACGACGTCGATTTCGGCGCCGCCGGATCGGTGGCGGTGTGGACGCGCGCCGGCATCGACGTCGCCTACTGCATCGTCACGGACGGCGATGCCGGTGGGTCCGACCGTACGGTCAGGCGCGAGGACATGGCGGTGATCCGTCGTCAGGAACAGTTGGACGCGGCCGAGGTCGTCGGAGTGACCGACGTGACCTTTCTCGGGTTTCCCGACGGTCGCCTCCAGCCCGGCCTCGACCTCCGGCTGGCCATCACCAGGGTGATCCGCAGATTCCGTCCCGACCGGGTCGTCACCCAGTCACCCGAGCGCAACTGGTCCCGCATCTACGCCAGCCATCCCGACCATCTGGTCGCGGGCGAGGCGGCCATCTGCGCCGTCTACCCGGACTCGCGTAACCCCTTCGCGTTTCCCGAGCTCATCGAGGAAGGGCTCGAACCCCACACCGTGCCCGAAACGTGGATCATGGCCACTGACCGTGCCGACAGGGTGGTCGACGCCACCGAGTACTTCGACCTCAAGCTGGCCGCCCTCCGATCGCACCGGAGCCAGGTCGGTGACGGCGAGCACCTCGACGGCCTGCTGCGGAGCTGGATGTCGGGAACCGCGCTGGCTGCGGGCCTGCCCGACGGGAGCCTGGCCGAGGCCTTCCACGTGGTGGCCACCGGGTGATCGAGCCGGCCGGCCGCCGGTGGGTGATCGTCCAGCACGTGGCCCACGAGGGCCCGGGGTTGATCGTGGAGTCGCTGGCCGAACGTGGTCTCCCCTTCGACGTGGTCCGCACCGACCGCGGTGATCCGCTCCCCGAGCAGGAGTCGGTGGCCGGACTGGTGGTGATGGGTGGCCCCATGGGGATCCATGATGCCGGCGAGCATCCGTGGCTGGTTCCCGAACGGGCACTGATCGGTGCGGTGGTGGAAGCAGGGAGGCCCGTGCTCGGCGTGTGCCTCGGAGCGCAACAGCTGGCCGCCACCCTCGGATCCGAGGTGTCCACCGGGCCCGAGCCGGAGATCGGCCTCGGCCAGGTGGAGCTGACCGGTGAGGGCCGGAAAGATTCCGTGACCGGGCCCGAGTACAGCGGTCTCGGCCACACCGCGGTGCCCTGTGTGCACTGGCACCGTGACACGTTCTCGATGCCCAACGGCGCAGTCCACCTGGCAGGGTCCCGGATCTTCCCCCATCAGGCCTTTCGATGGGGGCCCCTCGCCTATGGCTTGCAATTCCACATCGAGGTCGACCGCGCCCTGGCCGATCTGTGGCGGCCCCATCTACCGGCCGGTGTCACGTTGGACGGCCCGCGCCTGGCCCGGGTGGAGGCGGTCGGCCGCCGGATGCTCCGTCGGTTCGTCGGGAGATCCCTGCTGCCGGCCCGCCATCCGGACGGCTCCCCTCTGGAGACCTCGGATCGACGCTGATGCCGGCCGCTGACCGCGCGCCGAGGGCCGGGCCCGGCATCCCCGAGGGCACGGAACCGGCCAAGCCGGCGCTGCGTGGCGTCTTCCACGAAGTTGCCTTCTTCGTCTCGCTGGTGTCGGGCGCGGCGCTCATCTGGGCCGCACCCACCCCGGGCTCGAAGGCGATCATGTCCGTCTACGCCGTCTCCATCTCGTTGCTGTTCGGTGTCAGCGCCCTCTTCCACCGGCACACCTGGGGACCGGTGGGCCGTCGACGGATGCGGCGCGCCGACCACTCGACCATCTTCATCGCCATCGCCGGCTCATACACCGCCGTGGCCGGCATCGCCCTCAGCGGTTGGCCGCGGACCGCGGTGCTGTGCATCGTGTGGGGCGGCGCACTCGTCGGCATCACGCTTCGCCAAGTCTGGCTCGACGCGCCCAAATGGGTGATCGCCCTTCCCTACGTGGTGGTGGGCTGGGCTGCCGTGGTCGTGCTCCCGCAGCTGCTCCACGCGCTGGGCGGTGCCGGGTTCTCGCTCCTGCTCGCCGGAGGTCTGGCCTATTCGGCCGGTGCCGTCGTCTACGCCCTCAAGCGCCCCAACCCCGTTCCCGGGGTGTTCGGGTACCACGAGGTGTTCCATGCCTGCACCATCGTCGGGGCGGTGCTGCACTTCGTGGTCATCGCCTTCTTCGTCCTGCCGCTAGCCGGGTAGCCGGGTAGGCGGCCAGCCCAGTTCAGCCCGGTTCAGCCCGGTTCAGCCCAGTCAACCCGGTTCAGCCCAGTTCAGCCCAGGTCAACCCAGTTCAGCCCGGTTCAGCCCAGTCAACCCGGTTCAGCCCAGTTCAGCCCAGGTCAACC
>JBEKOI010000113.1:0-11785 GCA_049521915.1 Acidimicrobiales bacterium
AAGCCTTCCGAGCGGACCCCGAAGCCCGGAGCCGATGGAACCGACCCGTCGGACGGTGCGCCGTGACCCTCGACACGTGGATCGACCTGATCTACCTGCTGGCTGTCATCGGGTTCATCCTCGCCCTCAAGGGTCTGAGCTCCCCGAAGCACGCTCGGAACGGCAACATCCTCGGTGCGACCGCGGCTGCGTTGGCCGTGGGCTTCACGTTCGCCTACCCGTCGGTGCGGGCGCACTCCCTCAACCTGGTGCTGACGCTGGTGGCCATGGCCATCGGTGCGGCGGTGGCCGTGCCCGCGGCGCGCCGGGTGAAGATGACGGCGATGCCACAGATGGTGGCCATCTTCAACGGGGTCGGGGGTGGCGCGGCCGCCCTCATCTCGATCGTGGTCTTCCTCATCGAGGCGCCCCACAAGCCGGCGGTGTACCGGATCGCCGAGGTCCTGTTCGGAGTGCTGGTGGGGAGCGTGTCGTTCTCCGGCAGCGCCATCGCCTTCGCCAAGCTGCAGGAGCTGATGACCGGTCGGCCCATCACCTATCCAGCCCAGCAGGTGATCAACGCACTGGTGGGGGTGGCGATCGCGGCACTGGCCATCGGCACGCTGTTGACCGGAAGCGTCCCCCTGCTGGTGGCCACGGCCCTCCTGTCGCTGGTCCTCGGCGTCATCTTCGTGCTGCCCATCGGGGGCGCCGATGTCCCCGTCCTCATCTCGCTGCTCAACTCCTTCACCGGACTGGCTGTCGCCGCTTCGGGGTTCACCCTCGACAACAACCTGCTGATCGTGGCGGGCACACTCGTCGGAGCATCGGGAATCCTGCTCACCCGGATGATGAGCAAGGCCATGGGCCGTTCTTTGGCCAACGTGCTGTTCAGTGCCTTCGGTTCCGTGATCACCGCCACCGGCGGCGCCGACGGCTCGGGTGAGGCCCGTCCGGTGAAAGCCGGAACGCCCGAGGACATCGGCGTCCTCCTGGCCTACGCGCGCAAGGTGGTCATCATCCCCGGGTACGGGCTGGCGGTGGCCCAGGCGCAGCACACGGCGCGGGAACTGGCCGACCTGCTCATGGCCCGCGGGGTGGAGGTGTTCTACGCCATCCACCCGGTGGCCGGTCGTATGCCCGGCCACATGAACGTCCTCCTGGCCGAGGCCAATGTCCCCTACGACGAATTGAAGGAGATGGACGAGGCCAATCCCGAGATGTCCACCGCGGACGTCGCCCTGGTGATCGGGGCCAACGACACGGTGAATCCGGCGGCCAAGAACACACCCGGGAGCCCGATCTACGGGATGCCCATCATCAATGCCGACGAGGCGGAGAACATCGTCTTCCTCAAGCGCTCGATGCGGCCGGGTTTCGCCGGCATCGACAACGAACTGCTCTTCGACCCGAAGACCACGTTGTTGTTCGGGGATGCCAAGGACACGCTCACCAAGCTGGTCTCGGCGGTGAAAGAGGCATAGACCTGCGCTCAGGCCGAAGTGCTGAGCTCCACGTTCTCGACGGACCTGTCCGCAGCCAGCTTGGCGAACACCATCAGCCCCTGACTGGTGGGACGGGTGGAGAGCACGGTGACGGTCACCGGTCCCTGATCCACCAGGTGGGTGGCGTCGTTGACGACGACCATGTCTCCGTCGGGCAGGTAGCCGACCGCCTGGCGTGACTGACGTCCCTCCTTGATCAGGTCGAGCCGGAGCAGCTCGCCGGGAAGATGGTCGGGGGTCAGATCGTTGGCCACACTGCGCAAGTCGACCACGGGCAACCCCCACTTGGCGGCCTCGTCCACGACGACCGTGGAGCAGGTTCCGATCCGCAGTCCGAGCCGGCGTGCGACGGTGAGCAGTTTGAGGGTCGGATCATCCTCTTCGGGAATCTCGTCCGGACCGATGTGGACGGGAACCCCCAACTCCCTCAGGGCCTCGATCGACTCGAGCCCGCGCCGCGCCCGACGGGAGATGACCGGATCCGGGGACACGGCCACGGACTGGGTGTGGTCGATGACGAATTGGGGGATCACCAGTCCGCCCGGGAGCAGGCCCCCTCGACCCAGGACGAGCAGGAACCGATCCATGAGGGCGGAGCTGTCGGCCAGGATGGCGTGACCCTCGGGGGGCCCCGGCTGTGGGGCCAGGATTCTGGACAGGCCGGCCGCAGCCACGATCTGCCTCCCCTTGACCGAGCCGAGCCGCCACCCCAGTGTGGCCAGCACCCAGGCGATGACGGCGGTGATGAGCAGGGCGAAGCCGGATCGAAAGAGGACGAGAAGGGGGAGACCGATCACCAGTCCGAGCAGCATGCCGGTGGTGGCGACGATCGAGGCGGCGAAGGTCTCCCCCGGCGGCGTGTTGCGGAAGAGGAATACGGCCTGTTGCAGGCCTCGATCCACCAGCCTGCCGGCCACGCCGCCGATGACGTAGCTCACCGCTGCCCCGAGGAGCAGGCCCACCACCGGTGCATGCTGCCCTGCATCGAGCGAGCGACCGATCTCGAATCCGGCCACCGCTCCGGCCAGGACGAAGAGCATGCGGAAGCCTTCGACGAAGATCATGCCGGTCCCAGCCGACTCGACCTTGTGAATCGGTGACTTCATGTGGTGACCACTCTGGTTTCGCCTCGGATATGCGGCCGCCTCAGTAATTGTCGGACAGGCCGGCCCAAACCTTTAGCCGACCCGGGCCGGTGAAGATCGACCGTTCACGTCCCGTCCGCTCCCCGAGTACTCCCTGCGTAGGGCCAGAAATTCGTATGGCCAAGTAAATGCGGAGAGTAGTAAGATTGTCACAGAGAGTGGGGCACCTCCGCGCCAGCTTGCGAAATCCGTGACGACCTTTTCCATGAGCTCATTCCTCCGGCGGCACCGTCAAGACGAAACCCGGGACGAGATCGTCCTGCAGGTCGTCGTCGCCCTCGCCGATCGGGCGCCGGACGGCGGGGTGTCGGACGGCCCGGTGTCGGACGGGGGGGCAAGGAATTCCGACGGCACCGGACCGGCCTCCCGGACAGCGGGCGACCGGTATGACCTGCACATCACTGACCAGGGGCTCATCATCGGGACCGTTTCGGAGGCCCGTGGGCCAGTTCCCGCGTTGGTGCCCTGGCCCGAAGTGTGTAGTGTCACCGCCAAAGGCGCGGCCCAGCTGGCGGACGGCTCGTGTGGAGAAATTCTCGAGATCGAGGTAACCGACGGAGGTTGGACAGGTGGCGATCGCGTGCAGAGGTATGTGGCACAGACAGCGGCCCTGGAGCCGTTCGTCGCGGCTGCATCATCCCACCGACCGGTGACACTGGATTCCGACCCGAGGGAGCCCGGCCACCACGCGGGGCGCTTGGCTATGGTCCCGACCGCGGTTGCGGCCGCCCTGGCCAAAGGAAGAACGCGGGTTTCGGCCGCCCTGGTCAGGGTAAGGACGTGGGCCATGGCCGCCCTGGCTGTGGCCAGAACGGCAGCGGTGGCCGCGGTGGCCGCGGTGGCCGCGGTGGCCACGGCCAGAACGGCCGTGATGGCCGCGGTGGCCACGGCGAGGACGTGGGCCGTGGCCGTCCTGGCCACTTCCTGGTCCCTGGCGCCCCGCTGGACGGGCCTGGCATTGCACAGGTCGGACGGGGAGTCGCAGGGGAGCGGCCCACAACACGGCCTCGGCCGTCGGCGGATCGGGCCGATCGCCATCGGCGTCATGGCCGTCATCCTCTTGACCGGAAGCGCGGGCTCGCCCTTCGGCTCCGCTGCCGGTGGGGCGACGAACCCGCGCCATGGCGCTACCGCGGGAAACAGCGCGCAGGCATTGCCGGAGGGTCGTGGAGTCCACCTGGCTGTGGCGACCACGAAGCCCGAACCTGCCCCGCCCTCCCTGGCCGGATCCCCTCCGCTGCAGTCCCACGAGATCTTCGGCTACGCCCCCTATTGGACATTGCCCCTGTCGTCGGGTTTCGACGTCAAGGACCTGACCACACTGGCGTACTTCAGCGTCGATGCCAATCCCAACGGCACCCTCGACCAGAGCGGGCCGGGATGGAACGGATACGAGAGCCAGGATCTGGTCAATCTGGTCAACAGGTCGCATGCCGCCGGTGACCGGGTGGTGCTCACCGTCACGGATTTCAGTCAGAGCTCGCTCGATGCCATCACCTCAGACCCCGATGCCGGCGCCCGCCTTTCCGCGGCTCTCATCTCGGCGGTGTCGGCGAAGAACCTCGACGGGGTGAACTTCGACTTCGAAGGTGATGGGAGCGGCGACCAACGGGGGCTCACCCGACTCATCACCCAGGTATCGAAGGCGCTGCACGCGGCAAATCCCCATTGGCAGGTGACGATGGCCGTCTACGCCAGCTCGGCGGCGGACTCTGGCGGCTTCTACAACATCGCCGCCCTCTCGCCGGCCGTCGACGGGTTCTTCGTGATGGCCTACGAGATGAACAACAGCGCGGTCCCGAGTGCCACGGCACCGCTGGTCGGTGGGGGATACACCCCCACCGAGGCGGTCAAGCAATTCACCGCGGTGGTGCCGCCACAGAAGGTCATACTCGGCGTGCCCTACTACGGCTACGACTGGCCCACCTCGAGCGGAACGCTCACCGCACATGCAACCGGCGGGAACACGCCGCTCAGTGACGCCGTCATCGCCTCTTCCGGGCATCCGACCTACTGGGATCCGACCACGGACAGCTCGTGGACCTCGTACAAGGTCGGAAACCAGTGGCACGAGACGTTCTTCGACAACCCGACGTCACTGGCGCTGAGGGCACAGGTGGCCAATTCGTTCCACATTGCCGGACTGGGCATATGGGCCCTCGGAATGGATGGGAACAATCCGGCCATGATGGCCGCCCTGCTCGGGAACGCACCCGCGGTCAAGGACTATCAGACCGGGCCCACCACCACGACGACCTCGACCGCCGCTCCGGGGTCGTCCACCACCTCGACCACCGGGCCGCCCGGAGCCAACTACGTGACGACGGGAGTCTGGAAGGGCAATTCCGTCTCCCTCACCGCCATCGCCAACCCGGCTTCGGAAGGTACGCCGCAGTATCTGGGCACGTTGAGCCAACTGAGCACCAACGACCCGGCGTTGGCCTGTCTCGAAACCGGGACACCCCTGAGTGTCTGGTCCTTCAGCACCGTGCCCGGTGTCGACGTGGTGGTGGCCTCCCAGCCGCAGGACTGCGCCGCGGCCACCTGGACCTTCCCGACGGCCAAGAAATCGGTGAGTACTTCGGGGGGGAGTAAATCCACGACCACGACGACCACCCAACCGAAGAGAACCACCACGACCACGACCGTGCCGCACACCACCACGACCACGACCGTGCCGCCCACCACGACCACCACGGTCCCGCCCACCACGACCACGACCGTGCCGCCCACCACGACCACCACGGTCCCGCCCACCACGACCACGACCGTGCCGCCCACCACGACCACCACGGCTGCGGCCGCCGGTGCCACCTCGTCCGGCGGATCCTGAGCCTGGCGTCGGACCGCGGGACGGCTTGGGGATCCGGACCCTCAGCGGCGGCTAATCTCGTCGCAACCAGGGGGTGTAGCTCAGCTGGTAGAGCGCTACGTTCGCAATGTAGAGGCCGACGGTTCGAGTCCGTTCACCTCCACTGAAAGGCCAGGTCAGAGGCCTAGAGTGGAACCCCGGGGTTGCTATTGAGCGCTACGTCGAGATCGTAAATTCAGCGATTCGGGGTAGCTCACTCGGGCCCGAGAACTGCCGGTTCACATGGCAATTCTCGTCGGGGTCGAAGGAAGTGATCGAAGCTGTAGGACTCAAGGGGACTCAGCTCGTTGGGTTCGATGGCGAGCCGTGGCGGAGAAAGGGTGCCCCATTGCGACATCCGGGAGGCGAGGTGTCCTCGGTCTTGTGGTGTCGTTCATTCATGTCGGTTCAACTCCTCGATGCCCTCAGTCCGCAGGAACGGAGGGTACGCCGATCGGCATGTGGCTCGAGGCTTGCGCGGGTGTAATCGCTCGCGTTGAGCGCTTCGATGGATTTCGTCCAGCCAGCCCGACGAGTGCGAATGCGAACGAAACGATAGCCAGGAAGATCCATCCGACCGTGAAGCTCGTATGCGGAACGAGATGACCGAAGAGGATCGGGATGAAGAATCCGCCGATGGCCGCCAGCGTGAGCATCAGTCCGGTCGCCGTGCCGATATAGGCGTGGTCGATGTTGCAGACTCGCGTCGGCACGGCCAGCCACGCAGCGAAGCCGAAGATCAGGAAGAAGCCGATTCCGATCCCGAGCACCCAGAGAGCCGCGGTGGGGACCACTGGAATCAGGGCCAGGAACACCGCGACAACGAGCAGGGGTCCGATCACGAACAGCCTGAGGTTTCTGTTCCGATCGGCCCACCAGCCACCGAGCAGACTGCCCGGGATGCCGGCCAGCAGGATCAGAGCGGATAGCAGGCCGCCGGACGACGCGCTCAAGTGCCGATCTTGGGTCGCGTAGGTGGCGAAAAGCTGAGAGGTGGTGAAGTAGGCGCCGTAGCCGCCAAGGAGTGCGATCCCGTAGACCCACAGGTCTCTGCTGGCTAGAGACGCTACGAGTGCCGAGCGATCGAATCTGCCGCCGAAGAACGGTTGTAGGCCCCGGGGCATGGCAAATGCGATCAGTGTGACCACCATGACCCCGAGCTCGAAGATCCCGGCCAGAACAAGTGACGTGTGCCAGCCCACGTCCCGCTGGATAAAGATCCAGACATAGAGGGCGACGGCGGCACCGGCGCTGAAGGCCGCCCCTCCAGTAACGCCGAGCGCCAGAGTGACCTCGTGGTCCCGAAACCAGATGGCCATGGCCGCCATGCCCACGGCGACGAATACCGAGCCACCAATACCGCTGATGACCCGGAAGAGAGCCAGTTCGGGATAGCTCTCTGACAGCCCGGACATCACTCCGGCCAACCCTTGAACGGCCAATCCGAGGACGATGGTCCGCTTCATCCCGATCCTGGTCGAGAGCATTCCTCCGGGAATGTGCGAGACCCCGTAGCCCACGATGTAGAGCGAGATGAGCAGGCTCAATGGTCCGAGACCCACGTGGAATTCGGCCCCGATCAGTGGGAATGCGGTGGCGACGTCGAACCAGTTGAGAGTCAGCGCCATCACCCCCAGGCTGATGACGGCGAGCATCCCCCAGCGACGAGGCCCCTCGTCGATGCCATGAGAGGAAGTCACAATGGTCCTCTGATCGAGGGATCGACCGTCAGCCAGCGCCAGATCCGACGGCTTCTTGATCTCCGGCCACCGTCCAAGGGACGCCCAGCCCCTGCGCCGGTAGCATATCCACATGGATCGTCGCGCTTTCACTAGACGCGACGAAGTGCCGGGTTGGGCGTCTCGGCTTGGGTCGATTTGGGCTGCCGGGGGTGAGTCCGTCGCCAGGCACCCGTGCCATCTGGACGGTACAACTTCCCTACCAGGCCGCTCAGACTAGGTCGGTGTCCGGTCCGGTCGGCTTCGTCGGCCGCCACCGTGAGTTGCGCGTTCTCGAGGAGACACTGGCTGCGGCCAGGGCTGGTCGCCCACAGGTCGTCTACATCGAGGCGGATGCCGGGGCCGGGAAGTCGACACTTCTTTCCCGGTTCCTTGTCTCAGTCACCGCTGGTGCGGTTCTCGAGGTGTGCGCCGATGAAGCCGAAGCCCTGCTCTCCTACGGGATCATCGATCAGCTGCAGCCCGACGCCCTGACCGAACCTGGTGCCGATCCGATGATCGTCGGCCAACGGCTGGTGGACCTACTCGACGGTCTCCAGGCCGACGGCCATGTCGTCGTCCTGGTCATCGACGATCTGCAGTGGATCGATCGGCCGTCCTCTCGGGCGCTGCTGTTCGCACTTCGCCGATTGCGGGCCGATACCGTCCTGACCATCGTCGCCGCCCGCGCCGAGGGACTCATCGATCCGGGTTGGGCGCGGTTCGTGGCCGGCGACTCGCGAGTTACCCGGATCCGGCTGGAGGGGCTCACCGCAGACGATCTCCTCGAAATGGCCAGTGCGCTCCAGCTCGGTGTTCTCTCCAACCGAGGGGCGGCCCGATTGCTTGCCCACACGGGGGGAAACCCGCTCTACTCACGAGCGCTGCTCCAAGAGATCGGCGTTGCTGCCCTCAACGCCACCGGTGGTGGCGGACTTCCCGCTCCGCGAGATCTCTCTGCGGTCATCCTGACGCGCGTTGCTGCCCTGTCGAGCGAAGCCCAGACCTTCCTTGCCGCCGCCTCGGTTCTGGGCCAACATGCCTCCATCGCCACCACGGTTGCTGTGGCTCGTCTGTCCGACAGGATGCGTGGGTCCGATGAGGCGGTTGCTGCCGGGCTGCTGGTGGAGGCTCCATCACCGTCGGAGCTCACCTTTGCCCACCCCCTGTACCGGGCGGCGATCTATGCAGATCTCAGTCCGACCAACCGTCGGCACCTCCATGCACTGGCGGCCGATGTCGTCGAAGGCCGTGCGGGACTGGCACATCGGGTAGCTGCAACCCTTGGTGTCGACGACGTCCTGGCCGACGATCTCGAGTCGGCGGCAGCCATCAGTAACGCTGACGGCGACACGGTCGCGGCGGCATGGGCTCTGGAGCACGCCGCTGCTCTGTCGTCAGCGGGTGAGGACCGGGAGCGCCGGCTCCTCGATGCCGCAGTCGCTCACTTGGGCGCGGCTGACACCGATGGCGCCGCTCGAGCCCTGACCAGTTGCCAGGTGACCAGCGCCCGTCGTGATGCCCTTCTCGGCCTTCTCGGGGTGTACACGGGATCACCAAGCACGGAGGAACGCCTGGTCGCAGCTTGGTCGGCGCACAATCCTGAAAGCGAACCGAGCATCGGCGCGCGTGCCGCCACCTCACTGGCCAACTGGATGGTCATCTCTGGACGACCGGAGGAGGGCGTGATCTGGGCGGAGCGAGCGGTGACCGGCACCGTGCCCGATTCAACCCTCTGGGCCATGGCCAGAACGGCGCACGCCTACTCACTGGGAAAGGCGGGACAGGCGGCCGAGGGTTTGACCGTTCTCGACTTCCTCCCGCCCTCCGCCAACGACGTACCCCGGACCCAGATCGACGCACTGATCATGCGCGGGATGTTGAAGGTCTATGCCGATGACCTGTCCGGCGCCGTTGCCGATCTCGGCGCCGCCGCGGCACGGCTGCGTTCCGGAGTCCCTGCGACCTATCCCGTTCCGTGTCTGTCTCATCTCAGTGAGGCTCACTTCCGACGGGGCGACTGGGATTCAGCCTTGACGTACGCCCGACTCGCCACCTCGCTGGCCCAGGATGCCGACCGCCCCCTGGATCTGGCTCGAGCGCACGCTCGATCGGCCCAGGTTCTCGCCGGCCGCGGTCAGTGGCCTGCAGCAGCAGAGCTGGTCGCTGCTGTTCGCGAGGCAACGGCTCGCTTTCCTGTGGTGCTGGCCGTGGCGACCTGTGCGGTGGCCGATGTCGCTCTCGCTTCGGCCCGCGGCGACCTCGTCGGCATCCTGGCGGCCACCGAACCGGTCCGTGCCACCAATCGCCTCGGAGTCGGTGGCCTTCCTGGCGTCTTCAACTGGCGGTCGAGCGAGATCGACGCACTCATCGGTTTGGGCCGGCTCGGTGAGGCCGAGGTTGCGCTCCACCAGTTCGAGCAGGCCATGCCCGAGCCGAACCCCCGATCGGCGGTGCTGGCCCTTGCCCGTTGCGAGGGAAACCTGGCTGCCGCAACCGGCGATCCGGCGGGTGCCGAAGCTGCCTTTGCGCGAGGACACGCCATCGGCGTCGTGACGCCGATTCCGCTGGAACAAGCCCTCCTCCACCTCGACGACGGCCGATACCTGCGCTCCATGGGCAAGCACCCAGAGGCGGTGATCCAGCTCGAGACAGCCCACCGCCTCTTCTCCAACCTGGGAGCCGATCCCTTCGTGCGGCGATGCGCTGAGGAACTCGAGTTCATGCAGGTCTCGGCTGCGGCCCAGAGCCCGGCGGCCACGCTCGGCCTGAGTCGGGCCGAAATGGCTGTGGCCCGCCTGGTCGCCACCGGCCTCACCAACCGCGAAGTCGCCGCCGAGCTCTATGTCTCGGTGAAAACCGTCGAGTACCACCTCCGCAACTGCTTCATCAAGCTCGACATCGCCTCTCGGCGCGAGCTGACCGACCTGCTCCGCTGAGCAGCTCGCTCCTCCTCAACGACCGGGCCATGCCTCTCCCACCTGGGCATTCGCGCCTGCCCCAGAGAAAACCAGGGTCAAACCTAGGGTCGATCCCTGGGGATATAGCTCTCGTCTTCCCGTTGACTGGTACCCATGGACACCTCATCAACTCCGAGGCGGACTGTACGCCTGCTTCTGGAAGCAAACCGGACCTCAGACGGCCGAATCGAGGGCCGGATCGGCCCTGATGGTGCCGATCTCGATGGCCACTGGACGGCCTTCTCCGGCGTGCTCGAGCTCCTCAAGGTGCTCGAAGAACTTGCCTGATGCCGTTGCCACCTCGGAAAGGACCCTTGTCATGAGTCATCGTTCCTCAACTCCTCGCTTGTCCTCAGTTGACAGGCGACCACACGCCAAGCGTGTCCTGTGGTTGGCCGGTGCCATCGCCTTCATCGGTCTGGTGGGTGGTGGCATCGCCTCGGCCCACCTCACGTCCTCCCTGAGCGACTATGACGCTCCCGGCTCCGCGGTCGTGCTGGCCCAGCACCAGATCCAACGGGTGACCGGGGCGAATCCCGAAGAGGGCTACATCGTCGTTGTGCGCACCGCTACGCCGATCACGGCATCCTCGGCTGTCCCGGATCGAGTGGCATCGGTGGTCTCGATCCTCCGGGCGCGCCCAGAGGTCAAGCGCGTCCTCGACTACTCCAACACAGGCGACCGGAGCATGATCTCGAGCAACGGGACCCTCACCACGGTGGTGGCCACCGTCGGTGCCGTCAATGAGCAGAAGGCGGTCACCGCCCTCCAGAAGTCCATCGCCGCCCAGCCGTCGCTGATGGCCAACACCTGGCTCGGTGGTCCCACCGTGGCCGGCGTCCAGATCGCATCCGTCTCCTCGCAGGACCTCGGACGGGCCGAGCTTTACGCCCTGCCGTTCCTGCTGTTGCTGCTGTTTTTCGTGTTCCGGGGTCTCCGGGCCGCGGCGGTACCGCTGGTCGGGGCGGTGTTCGCCATTGCCGTCACCCTCGGTGTCATGGGCCTCGCCCTGGTGCTGGTCCCGCTGTCCATCTTCGCCCTCAATCTGGTCATTGCGCTCGGGATCGGCTTGTCGGTCGACTTCAGCCTCCTCATCATCTCGCGCTTCCGGGAGGAGTTCGCCGGGGGTGCTTCGATTGACGCCGCCTTGACCACGGTCCGTCATACTGCTGGTCACACCGTCCTGTTCAGCTCACTGACCATCGCCGCCGCTCTCGCCACCCTTGCTGTCTTCCCCGAGCGCTTCGTCTACTCCATGGGTGTTGCCGGCGCCATCGTCGTGCTCGCCGCCGGTGCCTTCGCTCTCCTGGTCCTGCCGGCGATCCTGACCGTGTTCGGTGGGCGGATCGCGGTGCAGCCTGCAGCCTCGGCCAACGAGCCTGCTTCTGAGGTCGCCGCCGGTCGCCGTTGGTACGCCATGGCCAGACGGGTCATGCGTCGGCCGATCATCTGGGGTGGGGCCGCCGTGTTAGTGATCGTGGTGCTGGCCTCACCGTTCCTCCACGTCGCCTTCACCGGTGCCGATGCCAGCGCCCTGCCGTCCAGCAGCTCGGCCGGCGCGGCCTATGCCCTGGTCCAGACCCGGTTCCCTGCCTTCTCCGAGGCGCCCGCCGGTGTCCTGGTCGAC
>JBEKOI010000114.1:0-11598 GCA_049521915.1 Acidimicrobiales bacterium
CTCCAGGTGCACTGCAAGGACAAGCGGGTCGATCCGAGCGTCGACCTCGGGACCGTGGCCCGCGGCACGCCGGGCATGAGCGGCGCCGACCTGGCCAACCTGGTCAACGAGGCCGCGCTCCACGCTGTGCGGCGCGGGTCCAAAGTCATCCAGAACGTCGACTTCGAGGCCTCCCGGGACCGGGTGTTGATGGGACAACGCCGCGAGAGCCTGGTGCTGTCGGGCGCGGAGAAGGAGCGGGTCGCCTTCCACGAAGGTGGTCATGCCGTGCTGGCCTATGTGCTGCCCGACGCCGATCCGGTGCACAAGGTGACCATCCTGCCCACCGGCATGGCCCTGGGCGTGACGATGCAGCTCCCCATGGAGGAACGGCACATCCACCCCCGCCAGCACATCGAGGACTCGCTGGCCGTCCGCATGGGCGGCCGGGCCGCCGAGCTGTTGGTCTACGGGGACCTGTCCACGGGAGCCAGCAACGACCTGGTCGGCAACACCGAGCTGGCCCGCAAGATGGTCCGCGAATGGGGCATGAGCGACAAGATCGGCCCCATGGCCTGGGGGTCGCAGGGCCAGGTGTTCCTGGGCGAGGATCTCATGCACACCCGGGACTACTCGGAGCACACGAGCCAGATCATCGACGACGAGGTCGAGATCATCCTCCGTGCGCAGGAGCAGCGGGCCCTCGAGGCCCTGGCCCGCCACCGGGGAGGTCTCGACGCGGTGGCCCGGGCCCTCCTCGACGAGGAGACCATCGACGGGGAAACCGTTGGTCGCCTGGTCGATACCGCTTACGGGCGGCCCGTCCACGAGCACGGCGTGAAGAGCGTCCCGCCCATCTTTGTGGCCTCACAGCACGGCCCGACCGGCTCCGGCGACGTCGACGGCCCACCCGAGGCACCGGCCATCGGGGCCGGTGGAGCGGGAACACCGGCCGAGGCCGACGCCCTGAGCAACGGGTCGGGGGCCGCGGAGGCTCCCGTCGTCAGCGGCAGCGAGGTGTCGGCCCACGCCGCCGACGAACCCGGTGCCGCCCAACCCAGCGAGCCTGCTGCCCCGGCCGGTGACGGACGGTCCGGTCCGGCGCCGTGGCCACCTCCGCCGGCGCCGCCGGCCGGTCATTGGCCGGCGGCTCCCTCGCCGATTCCGGCCCAACCCGCCCCCAACCACTGGCCGCAGCAGTCGCCGTGGCCCCCTCCTCCGCCACCTCCGGCCAAGCGGTAGCCGGCAGGCCCGGGCCCGAACCGGCCCCGGGCCTGACCCGTCCGGCGTAGCCTGCACCCATGTGCCGGAACATCACCACGCTACGAGGTCTCGAGCCTGAGGCGACCGCCGAGGAGATCGAGGCTGCCGCCCGCCAGTACGTCCGAAAGGTCAGCGGCGTCCAGTCCACGTCGACCAGCACGGCGCCTGCCTTCGAGCTCGCCGTGCGCCAGGTGGCCGACGCCACCACAGCATTGCTGGCCGAGCTCCCGCCCCGACGCCAGCCTCCTCCCACACTTCCGCCCATGAGACGTCGGGCCGCCGCAGGCATCTGAACCGGCCCGACGGATCGGCCGGACGGATCGGCCCGCACGGAACCGGCCCGACGGATGGGCCCGCACGGAACCGGCCCGCACGGAACCGGCCCGACGATCGTGCTCAGCCGCGATCGGTGTCGACGATCAGGAGGCTGCAGGGGCAGTGGTGGGCGACCTTGTTGGGCACGCTGCCCAACACGAAGCGCCGTACACCGGCCATACCGCGGTTGCCGACCACGATGAGATCGGCGTGCACGGCTTCGGCCACCTTGATGATGGCGTCGGCCGGGTCGCCGTCGAACGAGGAGAGCTCGGCGGACACCCCGCTGCGCTCGGCCTCGGCCAGGAACTCCGTTCCGATACGATCGGCTTCGTCGTGCATGGTGGCATTGGTCACCTCCACGGCGGCGGCGTCGAGCTCGGTCCCGGTCATCAGGAGGGGGCGCATGACGTGGACACCGTGGACCTTGGCCCCCGTCGCCTGGGCCAGGGCCAGGGCCTCCCCGACGGCCACCGCCGCCCGCTCCGAGCCGTCCGTGCCCACCACGATGACCTTGTACACACCGACCTCCATCCGCCATCCGGCCGTCCGGCCCCGGTCCGGAGGCGTGCCGAATCGGGTGAGAGGCTACCAGACGGGTCGGCAGGATCACCGGGCCGTCACCGGCCGTCATTGGCCGTTGACCGCCAGCGCGGCGCCAACCTACAGTCATGCCGCCGAGCGACGGAGGAGGAGGCCGGGTGGCAACGGTGCTGATGCCCATTCCGGATCTGGACTTCGATCCGACCGAGGTGGCGGTGAGCTGGAAGGTGCTGACCGACCTCGGCCACCAGGTGAGATTCGCCACGCCCACGGGCCGGCCCGGTCGGGGGGACGACCTCATGCTCACCGGCCGCGGTCTCGATCCCTGGGGTCTCCTGCCCGGAGTCTCACACCTCGTCGTCATGGGACGCTTCCTCCGCGCCGACGCCCGCGGTCGCTCGGCCTACGAGGAGATGCTCAGGTCACCGGAGTTCCTCCATCCCGCCGCCTGGGACGCCGTCGACATCGAGACCGCCGACGGATTGCTCCTCCCCGGCGGTCACCGGGCCCGGGGGATGCGCCGCTACCTCGAGAGCCCCCTCCTCCAGGACCTCGTGGTCAGCGGATTCCGCCGGCAGATGCCCGTGGCCGCGGTCTGTCACGGGGTGCTGCTGGTGGCCCGAAGTGTCGATCCGGCCACCGGACGCTCGGTGCTCCACGGGAGACAGACGACGGCCCTCACCTGGTCGCTGGAACAGCGGGCATGGCGCGTGGCCAAGGTGGCCCGGTGGTGGGACCCCGGCTACTACCGCACCTATGGCGAACAGCCCGGGCAGCCCGCGGGTTTCATGTCGGTGCAGCAGGAGGTGAGCCGGGCCCTCGAACGAGCGGCCGACTTCCACGACGTCGACCCGTCGGCCCCGGACGCGGCGGTGAAGTCGAGCGGCCGAAACCGGGACGGCCCTGACGACGAGCGCCCGGCCTTCGTCGTCAGGGACGGCAACTATCTCTCGGCCCGCTGGCCGGGTGATGTGCACACGTTCGCCAAGCGCTTGGCGGGCATGCTCAGCCGGGGCCGCACACCCCAGCGCGCCCGGGCCGACTAGGGGTTCCGCCACCGTCGATTCGGGGTGGGCCGCCGGGCGGCGGGCGGGCGGCGGGCGGCTACTGGTAGAGGGAATTCTGCTCGAGGGCAGCGGTGACGAGCGTCTTGTCCTGCGATGGGGTCAACGGGGCCGCCGGGCTCTTGCTCGTGCTGCTGGCGGATGCCGCAATGTCGACATCGATGGCTTCGATCGCCACCCTCGTGCCCGCCTGCCAGACCAACAGGTACTCGGGACCACCGTTGTCCGTGGCGAAGGCGGCCGCCCCGAGTTGCTTCGGGACGGCCAGCGAGGAATCGACGACGGCGTGCTTTCGGGCCGCGGCCAGCGCCGCCGATGCCGATGATTCCGAATCGCAGTTCAAGACGTCCGAGATCAAACCGGTCTTCGACCCGGCATCCTCGTAGACCGCATCGACCGAGCTCGAACACCCCTTCTGCTCGGTCACCGAGGTCCGCTTGGCGGCCTGGACCGTCTTCGGGAATCCGATGTGCCGGGCGTACCCGGCGTCGAGAACGGAGGCGGAGGCGGAGAGCGTGGTCGGCGGCTTGACCCCCGCGGAGGTCCCTCCGGAGGTGACGATCACGACCACGAGCACCACGGCGACGACCGCCAGCGCGCCCACACCGATCAGGATCCTGGTGGTCGAGGAAGAGGGGCGGCCCATGAGCGAGACCCTAGGGGATCAACATAAGAACGAGCTATGGGGTCACGGAACCGGTCACCGACCGTCCGGAGGCCCCGCTAGTGGCTCGGTTCGAACAGTTCGACCGATATCCGGTCGTCGTCCAGCTCCTGCCCGAAGAACTCGCAGCCCGTGGCCTTGGCCACCCGCATCACCATCTCCGCGTTGGACGCGTGGATGGCCATATGGCACGAACCCAGTGAGTTGAGGCGCTCCCACAGGATGCCCATCTCGAATCCCCGGGCGAATTCCGGGTCGTCCGTGTCGAATCGAAGTTCCCGTTCCATGGTCAGACCATCGTCAAGCCGACCCCGTCCCTTTAGCGCCCGGTTGGCGTCCAGATCGGCGTCCGGGGTCGGCCTCCGCTCGGCCCCGCCCGGTGAAGCCCCCCACCGGGTGCTGAAGACCCGCTTCCCGGTACTGGTGGCCCTACCCGGTGAAGGGGAATCCGGTCGTCGAGACCACCCCGGGCGCGCCGGACGGACGGCTGTCCTCCTCGACGCCCACGGGCTGCGAGGACGAGACCCAGTAGGCGGAGAGGCCGCCCACCTGCTTGGCACCGAGCACGACCAGCCGGCCGGGCACCACGGCGAACGTGGCCACAGGGCCTCCACCCACCCTGAGCACCTCGACCCGGGCGGTGGACGGCCCCGGGTTGGCCACGGCCAGGCTCTTGACGTCGGCGTGGGCCGTACCGGGAACACGCTCCACTCCGGGGCTCGGGACCAGCCAGCGGGTGGCCACGGTCACCGTGGCCGATGACGAGCCCCACACGGGGGCCGGGGATCCCCTGCCCGCGAGAACCGACCGGCCGACGACGATGGGGGCCGAGGAATCGACCGTGACCGCGTACGGGATCTGGTCCGGAAGCCCGGCGGCAGCCGAAGCGGCGAAATCCACCACCGAGAGCGCCGGAATCGACAACCGCCGGGGTGTGACCGACCCCGAGGCCAGGCCGAAAGAGATGGTGGCCGTCACCGTCTGCGTGTTCGGATTGGCGAGATGGAAGCTGACCGTCGAACCCGACGCGTTCGTGGTCTGCGCCGATCGCCACACCGTCGACAGTTGGGGGGATCCGAGCCGGAGGGACAGCCCCACGGCTCTCCCTGAGGAGGTCTGCTGGAATTCGGAGGCCACCAGGCCGCCGGCTTGGGCGGTGATGAAGGTGGCCACGTCGGATGCCCGCTGGACGAATTGACCGACGTTCTCCACGAGGAGCCGGCCCGGAGGGACGACCAGCCCCTGGTACGACTGCGGGGTGACGAGCCCGGTGGTGGTCAGGAAGGAGATGTTCACCGTGGCCGCGGGAGCGGCGGGATTGAACAGCGCCAACCTCAACGTGTTCCCCGTCGTCGTGGATCCGCCGGAGAAGGCCCACTGGGAGGAAGTCCGCGACGCGCACGGGGCCGCACTCCAACCCAGCGGACCGGACACCACCTGGCTGGCCACCACTCCTCCACCGGCGAAGGCGAACGACGAGGCGGTGCTCCCCTGGGGCAGTCCGGCGGACGGGTTCACCGCGGCCATACCCAGGGGGGGAACCGAAACCTGCCGGTGGGCCGTCGGAACGGGACCATGACGGGGCGTCGGTCCGACACTGGTCATGACCCCGGCGACCGGGTGTGCAGTCGAGTTGGTCAGGTACACGGTGGTGTTGGCCGCATCACCTGTTCCCGACGGGCAAAAGGCCGATGAGGAGGAGGCATCGGCCGGGGGGACGAGGATCCCGTCGGCGGAGCCGGGCGCCGGCGCGGCCACGGGAACCGCGATGGCCGCCGAGACGATGCCGATCCCGACCACCACCATCAGCACCGAGATGACCGCCGTGGCCCGTCCCCGGACCGGCCGGGGTCTCGTGCGGCGCGGCGTGGCGGGAGGGGTCGAGACCCCCTCGGGCCCGCTCACGTCGCCGTCCCGGCGTCAGGGACGCCCTCGGCGGCGGGAGCCGTCGTGGCCGAACCGCCGGCGGGCTCCTCGGGGTCACCCCGGGGCCGGCGACGACCGGTACTGATCCGGCGCCACGACCGTCCCAGGCCGCGTCCGGACACCACGGCGATGGCCGCCAGCCAGACGATGACGGAGCCGATCAGCGAGAGTGGTGCCAGCAGACCGCCGTCGAAGCGGAGCGTGCCGACCCCGGCCTCTGTCACCGCGTACTTCCCGGCCCAGCCGAACGAGGGCGACCGCACCGCCGTGGATCCGTCAGATTGCACGAGCTTCCACCGGCCGGCCGGTGCCGATGCCGTCAACACCGTGCCCACCGACAGCGGACCACGGTAGGAGGTGGACGCGGCCGGACCGGGGAGCACCGGGCGCACACCGGCCACGATGGCTGCGTTGGGGGACGATCCAGCCGGTGCCGCCGGCGCCGCCGCCGTCGCCGTCGCCGGGGGATGCCTTCGGGAGGCAACGGCGGGCCGTCCCACTCCGATCTGGGCCCGTTCGGGGATCCAGGCCGCGTTGGCATAGACGGTGATCCCCGTACCCGACACCACCGGGGTGAGGTCCAGCTGGCGGGCGAGGCCGGGCGCCAGGTCGGCCGGGACGGGATACTCCTGCGGGGTCTGCTCGCCGCTGATCTCGGGGGCGAGCGAGGTCAGCAGCACCACATAGCGCACGCCCGACGGCGCCAACATGGTCCCCAGCCGGTCGGTGCGATCGGAACGGGCCAGGTTCACCGCCGATGCCAGCCTCGATGCCGGCCCCGGGCCGGGCGCGTTCCACAACCACCTGGCATCGGGGCTCCCGTCCTCGGAGGTGGCGTAGGCCAGCCCGCGGCCCGCACTCCACGACCCCTGGTTGAGGGAGCGGGGGTCTCCCAACCAGAGCACCCGGAATGCCCCTCCCGCCGCCCTGGCCTTCATCCAGGTCACCGATTGGCTGAAGTCGTTGACGGGGAGGTCCCATCGACCGGGGATGGCCGACAGCACCGTCGGGATGGATCCCAGCACCACCGCTCCGGCGGCCACCACCGTGACCAGCTGCCGCCATCCGAAGTCGGCGGCCCACAGGTCCTCCTCGAAGGCAGCGATCCCCAACCCGATGGCGGCGGCAAGAGCGGCGGCGGCCGGTGCCAACAGCACCAACGGATCGATGGCCAGGCTGCCGGTCCATCCCCGCCCGACGATCCAGGCGACGAACCAGAAGACGAGCGCGATCGACCAGCACCGTCCGGCCCAGCGGAACCTGTCCCCGCGGGCCAGCAGCAACGGGACCAGGGCGGCAACCGCGAACCCCCAGGCCAACGGGGATACCCCGATGGGACCGACGGCGAAGCGCAGCAACGAGTCCCACGACGCCGCCTCCGACGCCGGCGTGGGCACACCGAAGACGGCGACCGCGCCGCGGCCGGCGGACAACACGCCGATCAGCCACGGGAGACAGATCACCGCGGCCACCACCGTCGAGCCGACGGCCAGCTGGACGGCCCGCAACGCCGCCCGCCACTCACCGAAGGCGAGCGAGGAGATGAGAAGGGCCAGGGCGGCCACCACCACGACGACGGCTGCGGCGGGGACGAACGAGACGAGCACGGCCTCGAGCAACCCCAGGGCGACCATCTGGCGGAACCCGGCACCGCGTCCGGATCGCCCGGGCGCCGGGCCCACGACATACGGGGCGGAGCCGGTGGCCCGGAACAGCCGGGCCAGCACCCACGGGGCACCGGCGTAGACGACCATCGCCCCCCAGCGCCCCAGGGCCAGCGCGTTGTAGGGCAGGGCCATGGCCAGATAGGACAGGCCGGCGACAAGGGAGGCACGCTGCGAACCGAAGGTGCGTAACAGCCGGACCACGCCCCACACCCCGAGCGGCAGGCATGCGAAGACGAGCACCTTCTGGGTCAGGCCCATGGCCCCGAGGAGCACCGTGCCGACCACGCCAGCCAGGGCCAGGGCCGGTGATGCCGGTGCCGTCGTCCCCACCCCGGACGGATGCCAACCGGCGAAGAACTGGCCGAATGTCGACGACCAACTCGGGAAGGGTACGAACTGGCCCACCACGGGCAGCCTTGCGCCGATGACCCCCCGGCTGCCGATGACGACGATGAGGGCGGCGCCCAGCCACACCGTGAGCCTCGTCCGACCACTCAGACGGCCCCGACCGGACCGGCCGGCCGGCACCCCGTCGGCCAAGGCCCCGGCGCCGGCTCCGGTGGCATGGTCCGCCGCACCGGCCGGCTCCGGGGCGTCGATGGTGGCACCGACGGCGGCGCCGGCCAGGGCGGCACCGGCGTACGGCTCGGCGTCACCTTCCGCCGACGCCAGCTCGTCGGCGTGGGCGCCGTGGAACCCGAGCTGGAAGACACGCCGGCCGTAGGCCGAGAGGCGGGCACTGCCGGCCACCTGCAGCAGGCGGATCTCCTTGTCACCGAGACGGCGGTTGCCCTTCAGCTGCTTGCGCTGGCGGCGGATGGTGCCCAGGCGGCCGAGGTTCCAACGCCACGCCCGCACGACCGCCCGGGCCCGGGCCCGGTTGCCGGCCAGCTCGGCCACGATGACCTCGCCGATGGCGAGCACCAGGATCTGGGGCACCACCCGGACGAGGTGGAAGGGGCCGTAGCACTTGAACACGGCCAGGAGCTCATGCCGGCGCTGGAGCTCCTGAAGGGTCACCGGGCGGGTCGACCCTCCCTCACCGTCGCCGCCGACCAGGGACGGTTCGATGGACCGTGAGCCTCCGGCCAGCTCCTCGAGGTGACGCACCCGGGCGTCCGGGGCCACGATGATGCGGGCACCCACCACCTGGGCCCGCCAGCACAGGTCGAGGTCCTCACCCATGGCCACGATGGCGGTGTCGAAGCCGCCGAGCTCTTCGAACAGGTCGGCCCGCACCAGGGTGGCCCCACCGGGGGCGACGAACACGTCGCGCACCGCATCGTGCTGGCCGTGGTCGATCTCTCCGGGCTGCACCCGTTCGACCACCGAACCACCCTTGTCCACGGCCATCCCCACGTGGACCAGCCGCTCGGCGTCGTCCCAGCTGACCACCTTGGGCGAGACGATCCCGGCGTTGGAGCGGAATGCCTCCTCCACCAGCAGGTGGACCGCATCGGGGAACAGGGCCACGTCGTCGTGGCACAGCAGGAAGTAGTCGGCCCCGTCGACCATGGCCATGACCTCGTTGACCGTGGCCCCGAACCCGCGGTTCTCGTCCAGGCGGCGCACGTAGGCGCGGGGCAGCACGGCCGCCACCCTGGCCTTCAGATCCTCGGCGCCGGCCGCATCGAGGACCAGCACGGAGAGCTCCGCATAGTCCTGAGACTCGAGTGAGGCCAGCGTCTCTTCAAACCACGGACCTGGATCGTGGGCGACGACGACGGCGACAACCGGCGGGGCCAGTGTTTCCATCAGAGGTCAGAGGCTATCGGGCCGCGCCAGCCTGTAGGTAACTTCCCTCATCAGGCCCCTTGTCGTGCCCAAGTGCTTGCAACTGTTTATCATTACGTATACACTTGTATCCATAAGGGGACGAGCCAGTCCCCCGGTGAGGATCGGGCGTCCACCGCCGGCGCACCGCCCTCGGAACGCAAGGAGCGCACCATGCCAGACATCAAGATGCCAGAGATCAGTATCAACACCGACTTGGCCAAGGCGGCCAAGGACATCGCCGCCGTGGCCAAGGACGCCACCTATGTGGTCATCGGCGCAGGCGTGCTCGGTTACCAGCACGCTCAGGTGCAGCGCCAGGAGCTGATCAAGTTCCTGGCCGAGCCCAGGGCCGACCTCGAGGACCGGGTGGCCGCCGTCCGCACCGATCTGGGCGGTGCCCTCCGCAACGTCGACTCCACCGTGGTCAGCCTGGTCGAGCGGTTCGAGGAGATCATCGAGCGCCTGGAGACGGCAGTGGCGCCCCTGGAGGACCGGCTGCCCCCCCAGGCCCGCGACCTGGCCAAGCAGGCCCACGTCCAGGCCAAAGACGCCCGTACCCAGCTCCGATCGAGGATTCCGACGGTCGCAGCCTGACCGCCCACGGTTAAGAACGGCCCGCCGGTGGCGGGCCGTTCTTCGCGTCCGGATGCCGTGGGCCCCGTGCCCGCTCCGGCGGGGGTTCACCCGGCGTGTTGGCGCCAGTAGGCGAGCACGTCGGCCAGCGTCTGCTCCAGCGGGATCTCCGGCTTCCACCCCGTAGCCGCGGCCAGGCGGCCGCAATCGCCCCGAAGCACGGGCACCTCCACCGGGCGGACCAGCGACGGGTCGGTCTCGAACTCGAGGGTCGAGCCGGCCAGTTCGAGAAGGGAGTCGGCGATCTCCCGGATCGAAACGTCACGCCCCGAACAGACGTTGTACACCGTCCCCGCCTGACCCGACTCGACCAGGAGCCGGTAGGCCCGTACGACGTCACGCACATCGGTGAAGTCCCTCCTCGCCGACAGGTTGCCGACCGGGATCGTCCGGGCTCCCCGCCGGTCGGCCTCCACGATGCGCTTGGCCAGCGCCGGCACCGCGAACTGGGGGGTCTGGCCCGGTCCGATGTGGTTGAACGGTCGCACGGTGATGACCTGCTGGCCGTGGCCAAGGAAGGCCTGGGCCACCACGGCCTCGGCCGCCAGCTTGCTGGCCGCGTACGGCGTCAAGGGCGCAGTGGGCGACTCCTCGCTGAGGGGCAGGAGGGCTGGGTCGGTGACAGCCCCGTAGACCTCCGCGGAGCTGGTGACCAGTATCCGGGGGTTGGTGCCGCACTTTCCGGCCGCGGCGAGCAGGGCCGCGGTGCCGATGACATTGACCTGGAGCACCCGGAGCGGTTCGTCCCACGAGTCCCCGACGTGGGTGAGGGCGGCCAGGTGGTAGATGGCGTCGGGACGGGCGTCGGACACGGCGGCCAGGAGCGCGGCCGGATCGGTGACGTCCACCTCGTTGTCGATGGCGATGACCTCATCGCCGAGCTCGCGCAGATGCTCGGCCAGCCAGGTGCCGACAAAGCCGCGACCGCCGGTGATGAGGGAGCGCACGACGGGTCACCCTACTGGCTGCGTGATGGGCCGGCACCACCGGTCGGCGGTGGCTGCCCGGCGGCGAACCGGTAGGCCTCCATATGCCGGGACGCGCTCGCCTCCCATGTGTGACGGGACACGATGGCCAAACCCCGGCGACGCCGCTCCTCCCCGGTCGGGGATCCCGGCCGCGGTGCGGCCAGCTCGAGATCGAGGGCATCGGCCAGGCCGGCGACATCGCCCGGCCCGACCAGCACGGCGGCGTCGCCGGCCACCTCCTCCATGGCCGTGCCCGCCGTCGTGACCAGCGGTGCGCCGCAGGCCAGCGCCTCGAGAGCGGGGAGCCCGAATCCCTCGTAGAGCGCGGGGTAGACGGCGGCGGCCGCCGCCCGCAGCAGGGCGGGGACGACCTCGTCGGGCACGTAGCCGGTCCGCACGATGCGTGAGGAGACCCCGGAGGCCTCGACGGCCCGGTCGACGGCGGCTGTGCCCCAACCCGCTCCCCCGGCCAGCACCAGCAGGGCCTCGGGATGGTCACCGGCGACGCGGGCGAAGGCGGCCACCAGCGTGGGCAGGTCCTTGCGCGGTTCGAGGGTGCCCACGAACAGCAGATAGGGACGACCGCCGGCGAGCCGGTGGTCCACCGCAGCCAGGTGGGCGGCGTCCGACCCGGGCTCGGGCTCTTCCGGCCGGAACCGTCGTGTGTCGACCCCGTGCGGGGCCACGAACACCTCGGCCTCCACCGGGCACCATCGGACCAACTGCTCGGCCGTGACCCGGCTCGGGCAGACCACCGCGACGGCGCGGCGGGCGGCCACCTTGATGGCCCGGCGGAACAG